>CAYQLG010000005.1:0-93940 GCA_964418235.1 uncultured Planctomycetales bacterium | reverse complement strand
GAAAAGCCGACAATGCCGAGCTTGCGGCCGGCCAGGCCGCGCGCGCCGCTCAGCGCGCCGCCCGGTTCGCCGCGCGTCGAACGACCGGACCGCATGGCGGCGGCGTGCTCGACGATCTTCCGATCGAGCGCGATGATCAATCCCAGCGCCAGCTCGGCGCTGGCGATCGCGTGCCGAAAGGGACAGTGCGAGACAAAAATGCCCTGAGCGGAAGCCTCTTCAAGCGCGACGCCGCCCGGCCCGGTGCCCGCGCGGATGATCATCTGAAGCGTGCGTCCGCGCTGGATCAAGTCGGCGGAGATGCGGAGCTGGTCGACGACAAGAATGCCGATGTCGGCGATCTGCTCACGCAAGATTTCGCCGGTAGCCGCGGGAAGATGGGCGAATGTCGAGCCTAGCGCCCGTATCTGTTCGAGCGACTCCGCCGGCAACTCACACGCGACAACGATTCGCATGAACGAAAATTAGACGCGGCCTGCGCCGCGAAAACAAGCCGTGGGGCGCCGTGAAATCGCGCTACGTGCGATCCCTCGATCGGCAACGGTCGTTCGCGCGACCATCCGATGGGCATGAAGGCGCTGCGAAGCCCGCCGGTTGCGTAGACAGTTGGGCCGGGCTTAAAATCCATCGACGCGACTCTTGTAGATCGCGTTCATACAAAAGGTTACGAAGCGCCTGCGCATGGATGCACTCAAATCGCCAACGTTGCCCGCCGGTGAAATTCTGCGTGGCCCGACCTCCGCGGAGGCCCGGCCGACCGAAGGCGCGATTGCGTCGGCCCGCTTTGACGAACTTATCTGGACCTTCCGCGGGCCGTTTCAACGCATCCTGACGATCGTGCCGGCGTCGGCATGGGCCGCGCCGCAGAAGCAGCCGGGGTGGGTGCGCGTCAAAGAAAACGCACGGCGCGAGGTTTGGCGGGTGGAGATTGCCGGCGCCAGCTACTACTTGAAGTACTTTTTTCGTGAGCCGCCGGCGGCGCAGATCAAGCATTGGTTTCGACCGCCGCCATGCGTGGCGGAGTGGAATTCGGGGCAGTTTGCCGCCCGGCACGACATTCCGGCGGTGCGTCCGCTCGGATACACGATGCAGTTGCGCCGCGGGCCGCGGCTCTGTTCGCTGCTCATCAGCGAGGCCGCTGAGAAGGCCATCCCGCTGAACGAATTCTGGCGTCATATTCAGGCCGATGATGACAGTAAGCGGGGGCGCGCCGACGCCGCCCGGCTGATCGACATGGTGGCCGAGATGATCGCGCGGGCCCATCAGGCGGGTTTCGAGCATCTGGACATGCACGCCGAGAACATCCTCGTGCAGACGATCGGCCCGCGGCGCTATCGCGCGCTCTTTGTTGATCTGCAAAGCTCGCGCCAGGGCATCCCGATTCAAGATCGCGCTGTCGTGCGCAACCTCGCGCAACTCAATCAGTGGTTTGGAAAAAACAGCTCGTTGGCCGATCGATTGCGCTTTCTCCGATCCTATTTCCGCTGGCGGAATGAGTATGAGACGGCTTTTCCCCATGCGCGGCCGCTGGGGCTGCGCTTCGAGGAACTGGTCACGGAACTGATGGCCGCGGCCCAGCGACATGCGCAGCGCCTCTGGCGACAGCGCGACCGGCGCGTCTTTCGCAGCGGCAGTTATTTCAAGAAGGTGCGCCTGCCCGACGGCTGGCGCGGCTTTGTCGTGGCGCGCTGCAAGCATGCGCTCGACGCCTCACGCGCTTCGGCGATGACATTCACACGCGACTGGTGGACGACCTTGCTGCGCAATCCGTTGCGCTGGTTCACTTCCGCGGAAGCCCAGAACTGCAAAAACTCGCATTCGGCCAGCGTGCGCCGGGCGGTCGTGCAAACCGACGATGGTCCGCTGCCGGTGATCATCAAGCGGCCGCTGGCGCGGAATTGGCGCCGCTGGCTGACGCAACTGCTTAGCCCCTCGCGCAGCCGGCGGGCGTGGCAGACCGGCCATGCGCTCTTGCATCGCGATCTGCCGACGGCGCGGCCGCTGGCGATGATCGAGCGCCGGCTTGGCCCGCTCACGTTTGACAGTCTGATCATCAGCGAGGGCATTCCGGGCGCTACGGATCTGGAAAGTTACCTGCGACGCGAGCAGGCCGCGCGCACGCCGCCCGAGTGGGCCGCGCTCAAGCGCCAACTCCTGCCGGTCCTGGCGGCGCACGCGCGCCGGCTGCGCGAACGCGGCATCGCCCATCGCGACTGCAAGGCCAGCAATATCCTCATTCAGCCGCTGCCGACGCCGAGCCTTTTCTGGATCGACATGGACGGGTTGCGCGTCCTGAGGAGGTCGCTGACGCCGGCGGAGGCGCTGCGGCCGCTCGTGCGGCTCTATGTGAGCCTGCGCGAGATTCCCGGCATCACCCGTGCCGATCTGGCCCGTTTTCTACGCGCGTACCTGGCTGGTTTTGGTACGCCGCGCGAGGCCTGGCGGATTGCTTGGCGCGAATTGTCCGGTGGGGTGGATGCCAAGCTGCGCGCACAGGTCAAGCGTCGCGCTTGGAAGCTGCGTCACTATGGGCGGATTTGATTCTTGACGCGCCGCGGGAAGGCGCCGACAGCACGCACGTGCGCCTAGCTTAGGATTGATCTTGGCGACCTCGTGTCGCTCCCAGGGGCTTGGATGGCAAGGGCAAACGGCCGGAGGAGCTTACACATCTCCCGCCGGCCGTTTGAGGGAAGAGACTGACAAAGCCAGGCTTTGAGTAAGGGGGGCAGGCATCGAGCCTGTCGCAGGCAGGCAGAATGCCCGTCGCACCCTTGCTATTGGGCACATCAGGGCAATTGCATTGGCCCTGTTCCGTTGACCCAGTCTTGTGAACCCGTCTGCCCGATCGACATGGCACGATCTCAATCGAGCCGGAGACTGTCGCCGCTCGGGTTATTTCGGTAACGGGCGGCGGACATTCCGCCGGTCATAAGCAGTTACCGCATTCTCAGAATGCCTCTGTCGCTTGGCAAAGCCACGACCGTGAGGGAGTGGTTCGATTCACCGTGAATCTCCGCTTCCTGACGGTCACGGCTCCGCTTAAGGCGACAGTCCCAATTTGAAAACGCTCGAGCAGCCATATCACCTGAATTTCGGAGTATGACGAACCGTTCGATGCACGCCGAAAATCGCACAAGCGCTTTGCCGCCAGCGTGAACGAGGCCGGCGAAAAACGACCTGTATAGCATTCGCGTCGAATCCTCGCGCTGTGGCGGGTACTTTCGCCTTCAGATTTATACCGGGCGCGCTCGCGCAATGCGGCAATATCGTGCGGCGTCCGCAGGAAATGGACCGCCATCCCGCTCTCAGGCGTAAACTTCATCAGTTGATATCATTTTCATGGGCAGTTCGAGTTGGCGTCCAAGCAACTGCTCTAACCCGGGCGACTGCCGCATCGGGATGCACGCGCGGCGCGAAAGTGGCTTCTCGCCAAGTTCGTCGCGGTGCTGCTGCTCGAGACGTTCGATCGCAACACCCGCGATTTTTCCCTCTGAGGCTACCGCGTCGAGGCCCGCAAGCCGCGGGACAGCAGATCGTCGCGCGTCTGCAGCTCGCTGCGGGGCTGCGCGACAGTCGGTGAGCAAAGCAGAAGCATGTCGCCTGACCGACATGTGGCTTGTCGGATTGTTCAGGCGCTGTCGGAACCGAATCGCTTCCTCACGGGCGGTTGCTCGCTGCGGGGCTGCGCGACAGTCGGTGAGCAAAGCAGAAGCATGCCGCCTGACCGACATGTGGCTTGTCGGATTGTTCAGGCGCTGTCGGAACCGAATCGCTTCCTCACGGGCGCGGTTCGGTTTATGGGCGCGGTTCGGCTCGCAGGCAGTTCGGTTTATCAGCGTGATTCGGCGGGTGGCGTCCTTTCGCCGCACTTCGTATCAGCAATGCTGCCCATTCCATGCAACCGCGAACTCATCACTCCCCGATGATTTTGATGAGCACGCGTTTGCGACGGCGACCGTCGAACTCGCCGTAGAAAACCTGCTCCCACGGGCCGAAATCGAGCCGCCCATCGGTGATCGCGATCACAACCTCACGCCCCATGATCTGGCGCTTTAGATGGGCGTCGGCGTTGTCTTCGCCGGTGTTGTTATGCCGATATTGCTCGGTCGGTGCGTGCGGGGCGAGCCGCTCGAGCCAGACGCCGAAATCGTGATGCAGCCCGGCTTCGTCGTCGTTGATGAAGACGCTGGCGGAGATGTGCATGCTGTTAATGAGCGCCAGCCCCTCGCGCACGCCGCTGGCGCGGAGCGCCTCCTCAACCTGCGGCGTAATGTTGATCAACTCGACGCGCTGCGTGGTCTGGAACCAGAGTTCCTTGCGAAACGACTTCATCGCCCGACCCACCTTTCTGTGCAAGCCTCGCCGCGAAACCGGGAACAGGCCGCACGCCGCGCGGGGCGAACCCCGCCGAGACGGCCGCGGCGATCGAGCCGCGCCGATTACTTCTTCCTGCGCACGAGAAACTCCTCTTCCGACTCGTTGCTGACGTGACGGATGTCGGCGGAGATGTTGTGGAGCTGGTCGAGGGCGCGCGGCGCGATGCGCAAGTCGATCAGTACGCGGCCATCCTCAAAGCGCCGCTCGCCGATTTCGGCGTAGCGCTCCAGAAAGCTCAGCGCCCGACCATCGCCGACAGGGATCGAAAGCGTCATCGGCTGCTGCTCGCCGCGAAGCATGGCATCGACCAATTCCTCGAGCCGGCTCAGCCCCTGTCCGGTGCGGGCCGAGATCGCGAGCGCATCCGGGTGGCGCGCCCGCATGATCACGAGCTGGGCCTCGTCGCTCACCGCGTCGCACTTATTCAGGACAAGCCGCGTAGGCTTGTTCTGGCAGCCCAGCTCCGCCAGCACCATCTCGACCGCAAGAATCTGCTTCTGGGCTTCCGGGCTGGAGGCGTCAACAACGTGCAGCAACAAGTCGGCGTGTATGGCCTCCTCCAGTGTCGCGCGGAAGGACGCCACCAGATGATGCGGCAGATCGCGAATGAAGCCGACCGTGTCGGAGAGCAGCACATAACGCCCGTTGGGGAGCGCCCACTTGCGCGTGAGCGTGTCGAGCGTCGCGAAGAGACGGTCTTCGACAAACGTGCCGGCCTGCGTCAGGGCGTTCATCAGCGTGCTCTTGCCGGCGTTGGTGTAACCGACGAGCGAGACGGTGAAATGGTCCTTTCGCGCGCGGACCTCGCGCACGCGGCGCTCGTCAATTTCGGCCAGTTGCGATTTCAAGAAGGAGATGCGCTTACTGACGATGCGGCGGTCGATTTCGATCTGTCGTTCGCCGGGGCCGCGCGTGCCGATGCCGCCGACGGCGCCGACACCGGTTCCGCCGCCGGCGCCGGCAATGCGCTCCAGGTGGGTCCACATGCCGCGCAGGCGCGGGGCGGTGTATTCGAGTTGCGCGAGTTCGACCTGCAGCTTGGCCTCGGTTGTGCGGGCGCGTGACGCGAAAATATCGAGGATCAACTCGCTGCGATCGATGACTTTGCGGACGGTGACGCGCTCAAGCTCGCGGATTTGCGTCGGCGAAAGGTCGTTGTCAAAAATCACGACGTTGGCGTCATAGGCGTCGCAATGCTGGCGGATTTCCTCGGCCTTGCCCTTGCCCACGTAGGTGGCCGGATGAATCGTCTGCCGGCGCTGGGTCACGAAGCTGACCACGTCGGCGCCGGCCGATCGGGCCAACTCGGTCAATTCGGCCAGTGGATTTTCGTGAAAGCCGACGCGCTCCTCCAGCACGCCGACGAGCACGGCCCGCTCTTGCTTGATCGATACGGATTCGCGATTGAGTCCCTCTGTGGGCAGGCTGGGCCGGCGTTTTTTCATGGATGCTCGGCATTATACCGTTGCAATCCATCGCCACCGCGCGATTTTGGCGGCGCCCCTCACTACTTCTGTGTTTTCAATCATTTTCATTACGCTCACCGCGCGGCGCAACATTTGCAGGAAGTTGTCGTTGCGCTCGCCGCGGATGAGCTTCGGCGGAGTAATGCGGTAGCGTTTGCGATAGCGCCGGGAAGCCCGAATTGCGCCGCTCCGCACGACGGTCGAGCGGCGCGTGGGTCGCCGGCTCGGGCCACGGGGCAAAACTTTCCGCGCAGGCCCGAGAAAGCTCCGCCCCGCACCGGCGTCGTGCGCGCCCTGCGGCGTTGATGAATTGGTTGCACCGCTCAGTCGATAGGACCGCAGCGACAACGTCATGTTGCCGGTCCGCGCTGCGCGGAATAGAATTTTCGGAACGTGGGCCGCGTACGTGCTGGGTATTGCCGGGCACGCCGCCGCGGTTCGCGGCTTCGCAAGGAGTGAGTGCATCATGTTTGAACGCTTCACCGACCGGGCCCGGAAAGTCATGGCCCTCGCCAATCAGGAAGCGCAGCGCTTTAACCACGAATACATCGGGACAGAACACATTTTGCTCGGCCTGGTGAAGGAAGGCTCCGGCGTCGGCGCCAACGTCCTCAAGAACCTGTCGGTCGATCTGCGCAAGGTGCGCTTGGAGGTCGAGAAGCTCGTGAAGAGCGGCCCCGAGATGGTCACGATGGGCAAGCTGCCGCAGACGCCGCGCGCCAAGCGCGTCATCGAATACGCGATCGAGGAGGCCCGCAACCTCAACCACAACTATGTCGGCACCGAGCATCTGCTGCTGGGCCTGCTGCGAGAGCAGGACGGCGTCGCGGCGCAGGTGTTGATGAACCTCGGCCTCAAGCTTGAGGACGTGCGCGAGGAAGTGCTCAACCTCCTCGGCGCCGGCATGGAGAACGAAGAGAGCAGCGGCGCATCGAGTACGGCCGAGGCCAGCACCAAGAAGGGCAAGAGCAAGACGCCGGCGCTCGACAGCTTCGGCCGGGATCTGACCGAATTGGCCCGCGAAGGGAAGCTCGACCCGGTCATTGGTCGGGCGACGGAGATCGAGCGCGTCATCACTGTGCTCTGTCGCCGCATGAAGAATAACCCTGTGCTGCTGGGCGAGGCGGGCGTGGGCAAGACCGCGATCGTCGAAGGTCTGGCGCAGAAGATCGTCACCAAGCAACTGCCCGAGATTTTGCATGATCGGCGGATCGTCGTGCTCGATCTGGCGATGATGGTCGCGGGCACGAAATATCGCGGCCAGTTTGAAGAGCGCATCAAGGCGGTGATGAACGAAGTCCGCCGGGCGCGCAACGTGATTCTCTTCATCGACGAATTGCACACGCTGGTCGGCGCGGGCGGGGCCGAAGGCGCGATCGACGCGAGCAACGTCCTGAAGCCGGCTCTTTCGCGCGGCGAGATTCAGTGCATCGGCGCGACGACGTTTGACGAATTCCGCAAGTACATCGAGAAAGATGCGGCGCTCGCCCGCCGCTTCCAGCCGATTCACGTCGACGAGCCGTCGCTCGAACACGCGATCGAGATTTTGAAGGGCCTGCGCGACCGCTATGAGGCGCACCATCGCGTGCAGATCACCGATCTGGCGCTGCGCACGGCAGCGGAGCTCTCGCACCGCTACATCACTGGTCGCGTACTGCCCGACAAGGCGATTGACGTGATCGATGAAGCCGGCGCGCGTGTCCGCATCAACAGCATGACGGTTCCGCCGGACCTGGCCGCGATCGATCGCGAGATCGAGCGGCTGATCGTCGAGAAGGAAGAGGCCGTCAAGAACGCCGACTATGAGCGGGCCGCGGAGCTGCGCGACAAGTCGGAAACGCTCAAGATCAAGAAAGACACGATCCAGCGCGAGTGGCGCGAGCGGGCCGGCGAGATTGACGGCGTCGTCGATGAAAACATCGTCGCCGAGGTCGTCAGCAAGATGACCGGCATCCCGCTGACGCGACTGGAAAAAGAAGAGGCGTCGCGCCTGCTCGAACTCGAGAAGGAATTGCACAAGCGCGTCATCAGCCAGAACGAGGCGATCTCGGCGATCTCGCGCTCGGTGCGGCGTTCGCGCAGCGGGCTGAAAGATCCGAACCGGCCGATGGGTTCGTTCGTCTTCCTCGGCCCGTCGGGCGTCGGCAAGACGCTGCTGGCCAAGTCGCTGGCGGAGTTCATGTTCGGCGACGAAGAGGCCCTGATCACGATCGACATGTCGGAGTACATGGAGAAGCACAACGTCAGCCGTCTGATCGGCGCGCCGCCGGGCTATGTCGGCTACGAAGAGGGCGGCCAACTGACCGAGCGCGTGCGTCGTCGGCCCTATTCGGTCGTGCTGCTCGATGAAATCGAGAAGGCGCACCCGGATGTCTTCAACATGCTGCTGCAGATCATGGAAGAGGGCCGGCTGACCGACAGCTTCGGCCGGCACGTCGACTTCAAAAACGTCATCCTCATCATGACCAGCAACATCGGCGCCGACCGCATCATGAGCCAGGATCCGTTCGGCTTCATGAAGCGCGACGCCAACCTCAATTATCAGAAGATGAAGGACATGCTGACTGGCGAGCTGGAACGGCACTTCCGGCCGGAGTTCATCAACCGTCTCGACGAGGTGATCGTCTTCCACAAGCTGACGCACGACGACCTCACGCACATCATCGATCTGGAAGTCGCGAAGGTGAACAAGCGGCTCAAGGACCACGGCATGACCCTCGAACTGGCCGCGGAAGCGCGCGAGTTGCTGCTCGAGCGCGGCACCGATGAGAAGTTCGGCGCGCGGCCGCTCCGCCGCACGATCAGCACGATGATCGAAGACCCGCTCAGCGAGGACATCCTGCGCGGCACGTTCACGGGCAAGCCGGTGATCCGCGTGACCGTGACGACCGACGCCGTCACGGAAGAGAAGAAGTTCGTCTTTGAGGGCATCGAGGCGCCCCCGCCGCCGGCGAAGCCGGAACTCGCGACCGCCGGCGCGGAAGCGACGTAGGCTCGCATCCTTCGCCGCAGGGATACCCGCGGCGAAGCCGCTGCTGGCTGAGAGTGTGGCTGAATTTGGCAATCGTCGAGCGCCGCTTCCTGATGGTCGCGGCGCTCGTTCTATTTTCGGCGGGTTGATCCGATGTCGGGCATGAGAGCACGCTGATTGCATGTGCCGCGCTTGCAAGCAGAGCCGCGACCGTCAGGAAGCGGAGCAGCCGGCAAAGCCCGAACACTCCCTCACGGTCGCGGCTCCGCCAGACAATGGATCGCGGCGCTGCCGAGCAGCAGTCCACCGATGAGCGCAGCCATCGACCAAGCGCAACAGCACGCTACCCGATCAGCAAATCCACAAACGCACTGATGTCGTCAAACGAGACGCGTCCGTCGGCGTCGGCGTCGGCATGAAAATAGATGCAGTCTGGGAAGGCCGCCTCATACGCCGGCCGGCCGGTCAGGGCGACGACAAAGGGGGTAATGTCATCGAAGTCGGTCACGCCGTCGCAGTCCATGTCGCCGGCGCCGGGCTGGCGCGGGGCCGCGAACGAGACCCGCAGCGCCGCCTCGCGCGGGACGCCCGCCACCACGACCGTGGCCGGCACATACGCCTGCACATTGCCGGCGTCGTCGCGATTCGTGAGCGACAGGCTGCTGATGCCCTCAAACTGATCGACGATCGCGTTGGCGTCCAACACGCCGTCACCATCCCAATCGACGGTGTCGCCGGTCTTGAGCACGCCGCGGTTGTTGCAGATGAGAATCTCGGGACCGATCGACGAGCTGGTGAGATCCCACACCACGGCCCAATCGCCATTTTCATTCATCGCGCCGGCGTCGATGAAAGCGCCGACCGTTTCACCCGTCGTGAGCGTGCCCCCTTCGCGCAGCACGATGCGCCCATCGAGCAGGACAAACTCATCATTGCCGGCGATGTTGCTGTCGCCGGTGAAGAAATAACGGCCGAACTCATTGACGCCGACAAAATCGAAGTTCTGCCACAGTTCTCCTGCGCCTCCGCCGGCGGAGACGGGCAATACGCTGCCCTCGCGCACCAGCGCGCCGCCGATCGTCAGCCCCGCGCCGCTGTAGACCATGACATTGTTGGACGTGGTCGCGCCGACCATCTCGACCTCGGCAAGATAATGAGTGCCGGCGGCGGAAAAACGCGTGTCAAACGAAACCGTCTGAGCATTCGTCAGCGCCGCCGGCAAGCCTGGGACTGTCTGACCGCCCAGCAGCAGCGTCGTCGCGCCAGAGCCATAAAACAGGCCGCGATTCGAGGTGGTTCCCGCGGCGGTGGTGCGCGTGCCGCCGACAAAATAGGGCTGGCCGCTCGCGGTCATGCCCGGCCGGCTGGCAAACGACCAGAACAGCCCCGGCAGCGATTGATGCGGCGCGCCTTCGAGCGCGATTGGTGCGTCATCGACGAAGACCGAGTCAAATCCGCCCACGGGGCCGCCGCTGCCCGACGCGCTGTAGCAAACACTGCCGGCGTCACTGAAGCCGACCGCCGCCTCGAAGCTGTCCTGCACGAGAGCGCCGATCGTTCCCTCGGTCCGTAATGCGCCGGGCGCGCCGGTCGGCGTCGCCGAGCCCCAGACCGCGCTGCGCGTGCCGGCTGTACCCGAGCGCACAATCGAAATGGCGTAGCCGCCCAGGCCATTCACGGTCGTGCCCTGAACGGCCGTCACGACGTCGGCGCCGAGCGTATCGCCCTGGCGGAGGACGGCCGTTGTAAACTCGGCGGCGCCGGCCACCGCCGCAAGCCCGGCGACCATCGCCTCCGCCAACCTCTGCATCAGCGACGCGCAGCGCGCGCCAGAACCCCAAAACGGACGAATGACGAACATGGCTCTCTCTCCAATGTGATGACCGGCGGCGCAAGGCTGCGAATCGCCGCCAGCGCCGCGCGCCTTGACAGAAAGTCATGATAATCACTCAGTGGAAAATTCGTATGCGTGGAAGCCGTCAAACCAGGGCACGATGGCTCCAGTGGCCCACGATCGTAGCGCCGCGACCGTCAGCCGAGCCGCGCCCGTCAGGAAGCGGTGCAGCCGGCAATCGACTGAACTGCCTGAGCCTCCGTATCGACCGATTCACCCGCACAGCACGGACAATGCCCGAATCAGTCCGCAGAGATACTACGAAAACCCGTTCGCGTGTCGCTCTACACAGCGCGCGAACCTACGTCACGAACATGCCTACAAACGTGACGCCGACCCCCACTAAGAGCATTCTGGCCAATGTGTCCACGATTGAGCGCGAGAAAAAGTGTACAGAATTAGTGCGATAGCAGGGGCGGTGCGACGAAACCCGGGCATTCCCAGCGTCGTCAGATCGGCCGGTGAAGAACGCCGTGTGGCGCCGGGCCTGTCGCGCGCGGCCCCTTCAGCCGGCCAGACCGGTCAAAAAAAAAAGGAATAATTTCATTTCGTCGTTGCCAAGTAATTGGTGATTGCAGGTATGATGAATCCATCGTTTCCGTCGGCGGCGCTACTACGCTTTGAATGGACACCGGCGATCCGTACAGGCCTGATCGATTCGAAGTGAGAGTGTCCCGACGGCGCACGTGCGCATCGAGCGAGACGGTCTCGTCGAGCGATGTATGACCATCAGGGGGTGGGAGGAGTTTCATGTTTACTGCAAATACCATCCAGTCGTTGAAGCGTATTGGAATTCTCAGTCTGATCAGCCTGCCGGCGGTGGCCAGCGCCGCGATCGATATCCGACTCTGGCTGTCGCCGGTCTCCGCCGGTGGCATTCCGTTTATCGGCGGCGGCGGACCGTTTTCGCCGGTCGAGGTGAGCGCAAGCCTTCCAACCGGCGGTATCGGCGCGCACATTTACACGAGCGACATTGTCGGCCCCGGCGGCACGCGAGCGCCTGCCCCCAGCGTGCCCTTCGGCCAGCCAGGCGACATTTTCGCCATCTGGGCGCGGACCGAAGGCGGAACCGCCCCGGAGGGGTCGGCGGTGCGCGGCATCCATCTCCAGGTTCGAGCGACCGGCTCCTTGCGGGTGTCGTCCGCCTGGGTGCAATGGCGCAGCGGCTTTCCGCCGGCGCCCTTTCAGTATCGCTGGGAGGCCGCGTCCGACTTCCTTCAACCGGAAGTCACCCTGCTTGGTGGCCTTGGCGCTGCGGGGCGCGGCTGGGTCTTGGGTCCCTCGACCGAGCGGCTCGACAACTGGCAGATCGTGGACGAGGTGTTGGGAACAGGCGACGGTGAGATATTGCTGGGCTTTGTGCGCGCGGATGAAGGCGTGGGCAACATCCAGCTCCGCCTTGGTGCAAACGGCATCAATCACATCCTGGGGACATCGGTCGCTTTTGGCGATGGCACAGAGTTTATCTCTGGCACCACGGGTATGTCAGGCCGCGGCTATGGCGATCAGGCCATCATTCCCGAGCCGCTGACGGCGGCCAGCCTGATGATCATGCTCGCATTCATCCGCCGCCGCTGAGCAAACAAGCTGTCGGTTGCTGCCCGTGCGTCCCGATCGGCGCATGACGTGTTGGTCCTAGCCAGGGCGCCCGCTGATTATCGTCGGGCGCCCTGCATTCTCGTTCTCCGCTTGCTACGCTATGTCGCGATGGAAGTCGTGCGAACAATCGCTGAGGCCCGACGCGCCGTAGCCGCCGCCCGCCAGACCGGACGCCGCATCGGTTTCGTGCCCACGATGGGCGCGCTGCACGCCGGGCATGTCGCGCTGATCGACGCCGCCCGCCGGGCCGACACCTGGCCGGTGGTCAGCATCTTCGTGAATCCGACGCAATTCGCCCCGCACGAAGATTTCGACCGCTATCCGCGCGATGAAGCCGGCGATTTTGCGATCTGTCGTACCGCAGGCACGGGCCTGGTCTTTGCGCCCGCTCCCGCCGAAATCTATCCTCCGCCGGCGCACACACAGATCCATATCGCGGAGCTGACCCGGGGGCTGTGCGGGCCGCACCGACCCGGCCACTTTGACGGCGTCGCGCTGGTCGTGACCAAACTGCTCAACATCATTCAGCCTGATGAGGCCTACTTTGGCGAGAAAGACTATCAGCAACTCGCGATCGTCCGGCAGCTTGTCCGCGATCTGAACCTGCCGGTGAACATCGTCGGCTGCCCGACCGTGCGCGAGCCGGATGGCCTGGCGCTATCCAGTCGCAATCGTTATCTATCGCCGGAAGAGCGCCGTCGCGCGGCGGGGTTGCCGCGGGCGCTGCTGGCGGCCCGAGCCGCGGCGCTGGCGGGTGAAAACGACGCGCGCCTGTTGGAGCAACAAACCCGCGCGCAGATCGAGCGCGACGCCCGCCCCGATCGCATCGACTACGTCAGCATCGTTGACGGTGAAACGCTCGCAGCCATCGAGCGCGTGAACATTCAAGCCGTGCTGGCGGCGGCGATCTGGATGGGCCGCACGCGCCTGATCGATGAAATCAAACTGATGAAAGACGGCGACTGAGATGTGGGCGCGAGACGACTGTGCCGGCCTGGTCGCCTGCAAACCGAACGGATAACGCAATCCGAACCGCGCCCGGTCAGGAAGCGATTGGAATCGAGACAGATCTAACCGATGCGAGCGCGTTGGTGGCGGTACAGACCGCCGACGAGGCCGACCCCGAAGGCAGCCTGCCCCCGGAGGCGGCCGGCTGCAACACGGCAAGGTGGCGCCTGCGCTGACAGCCGGACGAATCTCGACGCGCGCGCCGGCCGGTGGCGTCGAGGCGCATGCCGGCCGCGTCGCGGCGAGCCGGTCCGGTGTACGACTTGATTCGAGTCGCTTGCTCACGGGCTCGGCTCGGTTGAGAGACATGCGAGCATGCGAGCGCCTCGGATGATCGCCCATTGATTTGCCCGCGCGCGTGAACTACTCTCCCGCCGCTTTCGTTGCTGCAGCGCGAAGAGAGTCGCTGTGCCCGCCGGACGTATGGGCGTGGCGCGCGGTGCGTGATGTATGGCGCCGGTCACCGACCGGCGCCACAAAAAGCCTTCATTCATAGACCGGAGCATTCATGTCCGTCTCGCACAGCCCGCCGACCACTCCACCTCCCGCCGCCGGCGTCAGCCAGCTCCTGCACCTGACCGATGAGCAGGTCCGCACGTGGACGCTCGAGCAGAAGGATCGCTGGTGGCTGGAGAAAGTCTTCAAGGGCGACATGCCGCAGCTCACGCTGCGCGCCGCCATCACGGGCTTTATTTTGGGCGGGGCGCTCTCCGCCACGAATCTCTACGTCGGGGCCAAGACCGGCTGGACGCTCGGCGTCGGGCTGACCTCGGTGATTCTCGCGTTTGCGATGTTCAAGGCGCTCTCGCAAATGGGCTTCCGTGATTTCTCGATCCTCGAAAACAACTGCATGCAGTCGATCGCGACCTCCGCCGGCTACATGACGCAGCCGCTGGTCGCGGGCATGGCCGCGTATATGTGGGTGCAGAACGAGGCGATGGTCTGGTGGCAGATGATGGCGTTCAACATCGTGCTGTCGACGCTCGGCGTGCTGGTCGCGTTCCCCATGAAGCGGCGCTTCATCAATGACGAACAGCAGCCCTTCCCCGAGGGCCGCGCCTGCGGCGTCGTCCTGCACACGCTCTATACCTCGGATGCCCGCGTCGGACTGTTCAAGGCCTACGCCCTGCTGACGGCGGCGTTCAGCGCCGCCGCGCTGAAGATCATCTCCGCCGAAAGCATCATGCATTATGTGCAGGTCAGGGTGCTCGGCTTCCAGAAGTCATGGCACCTGCCCGACCATCTGAACACCTGGTACGACTGGATCGCCGAGAAAGGCATCCTGCCCAAGTTCGAGGCCAAAATCCTCGGCGTGAAAATGGCCCAGATCGACTGCACGCCGACGCTGGAAGTCGCGATGTTTGGCGCGGGCGGGCTGATGGGGCTGCGCGTCGCGGGCAGCATGATGATCGGCATGGTCGCGAATTTCATGATTCTGATTCCGATCATGGTCAGCTATGGCGAAATACAGCCCAAGAGCGGCTCGCTCGCCGACGGCACGGCGACCTTCACGCGCGCTCAGGTGTTGAACGATTGGGGCCTGTGGTGGGGCATCGCCCTGATGGTCGCCGCGACGATGACCTCGCTCTTCGCCAAGCCCAAGCAGATCGTGAGCGCGTTCTCCGGTCTGTTCCGCAAGCGCGAGGTCGGCAAGCAGGATGTGCTCGGCCATATCGAGCTGCCGACGTGGATTTCGTATGTCGGCGTGCCCGTGATCGGCGGCATCGGCGTGTGGATGGCGCACTCCTGGTTCGGCGTGAGCTGGCTCTATGGCGCGATGGCGATCCCGCTGATTCTCGTCCTGACGCTGATCGCGGCGAACTCGACCGCGCTGACCAGCATCACGCCGACCGGCTCGATCTCGAAAATCCCGCAGTTTCTCTTTGGCGCGCTCGATCCGAAGGTGCCCGCGACCAACCTGATGACCGGCGTCATGTGCGCCGAGGTCGCCGGCAATGCCTCCAACCTGCTGATGGACATCAAGCCCGGTTACATGCTCGGGGCCAAGCCGCGGCAACAGGCGATCGGCCATATCATCGGCATCATCGCCGGGGCGCTCGCCAGCACGCCGCTCTTCTTCATCATGTTCATGAGCGACATCAAGCCGGACGAAACGATTCAAGATGCGATGTCTTCGAGCGAATACTCATTCCCAGGCGCTGTGCAGTGGAAGGGCGTCTCCGACTTGGTGGTCGCTGCTTTCAGCGGCACCGGCAAAGATCTCGTACGCAAGTCGGCATGGTGGTCGATGGGAATCGCAGCAGCGCTGGGCGTCGCGCTGGAGCTGATTCGCATTTTCAGCCGCAATCGCCTGCCGCTGTCGCCGCTGGCGATCGGTCTGGGCGTGGTGATTACGCCGAACTCGACCATCGGCATGTTCGCCGGCGCGGTCTTTTTCACATTCATGCAATGGCTCTACGCGGGCCGGCGCGATAGCACCGGCTACAAGCTTTGGATCGAAACGCATGAGCCGATCTGCGCCGGCCTGATCGCGGGCTTCGCGCTGCTCGGCATCGTGGATGTGCTCGTGAAGGTCTTCCTGCTCAAGGGCTGAAAATCCCTGCCAAACTGTAACGACGACCACGGCGGACAGGCTTCGGGCGCAGCGACATAGCGTCGGCCCTCCGTGGCCGACGGCGGATTCGTCTCCGACGGCATAACCACAGCAGACGGTGTATCCCTCGCAGTCGGCCGGCTAGCGCCGACGACATTTGCAGCCGCCAGTGAACGCCACTCCGACCCGGCGTCGGGTACGGAGCCCCGGCGCTACTGTGCATCACAGCCGAACCCGAATCGAAGACCGCTTCCTCACGGTCGCGGCTCCGCTTGACGGTCGCGGCTCCGCTTACCTGGAGCGTCGGCCCCCCGTGGCCGACGGCGGAGGTTGAAGTTCGAAGAGCGAAGAACGAAGTACGGAATGATGATGAGCAAACTGATCGCTGCGAAGCGAAAAGTTCAAGTCGCCGACTGCTGAAAACGCGATCGCTGCCCGAGACTGACGGTCGTCCCGCCTCGTCCGAACTCCCGCTGATGCATTACCATCCGCAGACGCCGCGGAACCGAGTTGGCCGCGGCCCCCCCCAGACAGGATGATGAGCATGAGCAACGCGACATACAACCCGAAAGAGATCGAGGCCCGCATCTGGGAGTTCTGGGAGCGCGGACGGTATTTTCATGCCGAGCCGGGCGGCCTCGATGCCGCCGGCCATCCTCGGAAGCCCTTCTCGATCGTCATACCGCCGCCGAACGTGACGGGTTCGCTGCATCTGGGCCACGCAATCAACAACACCTTGCAGGACATCCTGATCCGCACGAAGCGCATGCAGGGCTACAACGCCTGCTGGCTGCCAGGGACGGATCACGCCGGCATCGCGACGCAGGCCGTGGTGGAGAAACGGCTGCGCGATGAGCAGAAATTCGTGCCCGACCGCAAGAACCCGGAGCATCGCGAGCTCGTCATCAAGAAAATCTGGGAATGGAAGGAAGAATACAACGCGCGCATCCTCGGCCAGCTTCGCACGATGGGCTGCTCCTGCGACTGGGAGCGGACGCGCTTCACGCTCGACGAAGGCTGCGTCGCGGCGGTCTATGAGCTGTTCTTCCGCTTCTTCAAAGAGGGGCTGATCTACCGCGGCACGCGGCTCGTGAACTGGGACACGCAGCTCCAAACCGCGGTCGCGGATGATGAGGTCTACTACGAGACGGTCAGGGGAAATATCTGGCATATTCGGTATCCGGTGGAGAATAGCCAGCCGAGTAGCAAGTTAAGAGGTGCGAGTAGCGAGTTGAATACTGCCGACAGCCCGGCCAAGCACGAATCGTCTGCTAACTCGCTACTCGCTACTCATCACTCTGCACTCTACCTCATCGTCGCCACCACTCGCCCGGAGACGATGCTTGCAGACACCGCGGTCGCGGTGCACCCGGATGATCCGCGCTATCAGCATCTGATCGGCAAGCAGGTCGTGCTGCCGCTGACGGGGCGGACGATCCCGGTCATTGCCGACCCGATTCTCGTCAACAAGGAGTTCGGCACCGGCTGCGTGAAGGTCACGCCGGGGCATGATCCGAACGACTACGCCTGCTATCAGCGGCACCCGCAGATTGGCATTCGCAACATGATGACGCCGGATGGGCGCGTCGACGCCGCGAACGCGGGC
The DNA here is from genome assembly GCA_964418235.1 of uncultured Planctomycetales bacterium. GTDB lineage: Bacteria > Planctomycetota > Phycisphaerae > UBA1845 > Fen-1342 > CAYQLG01. The sequence goes on along the minus strand of CAYQLG010000005.1, from coordinate 76,465 downwards.
CTGCCGGCGGATGAAGCCATCGCAGGGTCAGGTTCGGCCGCCGGAGCGCCCGGCTCGGCTTCGCCGCCGGGCCGATATGCGGGCTTGAAATTGGACGAGGCGCGGAAGCGCGTCGTCGCCGATCTGGAGGCGGCGGGCCTGCTCGATAAGGTCGAGCCGTACGAGACGGAAGTCGGCCACTCCGATCGCAGCAAGACGGCGATTCAGCCGTTCCTCAGCGAGCAGTGGTTCCTGAAGATGGGTGACGACCGGCTGGCGGAGCCGGCGCTGGAGGCGGTGCGCGACGGCCGCGTGCGATTTTTCCCGGAGCGCTTTGCGAAGAGCTACCTCGACTGGCTCGGCGAGAAGCGCGACTGGTGCATCAGCCGGCAGCTTTGGTGGGGGCATCGGATACCGGTGTGGCGATTACCGCTGAATGAGTTCGATCCGACACGGACGATTGCGCTGCTTGGCGAATATCTGCGGGAAGTGGGTGTTAGCCATGAAACGTTCGTGTCGGGTAAGCCATCCGATGATCCCAATTACGGAACTAACATCTATCTCTGCGCATCCGGCAAACGAGCAGAGCGCGCGCTTGCCGCCCTTAATTGCTGGTATCAAGTGGGCAAGTTCGACCCGGCTCTAAAGGAACAGTATCGCGACGTTCTCATCACGAAGCGAGCCGAGGAACTGGCCGCTGCCATCATGTCGGGCCCCGCCGCGGACCAAATTCGGCAAGACCCCGACGTGCTCGACACCTGGTTCAGCTCGATGCTCTGGCCGTTCAGTACGTTCGGCTGGCCGGATCGCGGGGATACTGACGGTGGCGGATCGGCAGACGACTTGGGCTTCTTCTACCCCACCTCCGTCCTCTCCACCGCGCGCGACATCATTTCGCTCTGGGTCGTGCGCATGGTGCTCAGCGGTCTCTATTGCACGCAGCGCGTGCCGTTTCAGCACGTCTTCATTCACCCCACGATTCAGGACGCCCAAGGCCGGCGGATGAGCAAATCGCTCGGCAACGGCGTCGATCCGCTCGATCTCATCGAACTCTTCGGCAGCGACGCGATGCGCTTCACGCTCGCCAGCATGGCCGGCGACACGCAGGATGTGCGCATTCCGGTGCAGCCGGTCAAGCTGCCCGACGGCCGCACGATCAACAGCAGCGACCGCTTCGAACTCGGCCGCAATTTCTGCAACAAGCTCTGGAACGCCGCCAACGGCGTGGTCTTCGCCAACATCAACGCGGCTGAAAATAGCGATGAAGCGACGGAGCGACGAAGCGACGAAGGGGAAGATGATGCCGCACCCGCGAACCGAACCGCGCCCGTCAGGAAGCGATTCGATGCGGATCAAAGCCTCTCAGAACAACGCGCCTCCCATTCGGCCAGTAAAGGCGACACAGCGACGCAGCGAAGCACCGACGAAGCGAGCCTGCAACGCAGCAGCGAAGCCGCCGTCGCGCTCTATCGCCCGCGCTCGCTAGAGCGCGACGCCCTGCCGATCGAAGATCAATGGATTCTCTCGCGACTCGAGGCCACGATCGAAGAGGCGCAGCGCGATCTCGATCACTATCAATTCAGCGCCCTCGCCGGCCGGCTGTACGGCTTTTTCTGGAACGACTTCTGCGACTGGTATGTCGAGCTGGCCAAGCCGCGGCTCTTCGAGCGCGTCGGCGAAGCGTTCGTCCGCCGCTCGGATGACTCCGCCGCCGCCGCCCGGCAGGTGCTCGTATGGGTGCTCGATCAATCTCTGCGGCTGCTGCATCCGATCATGCCGTTCATCACTGAGGAGCTGTGGCGCCGCCTGAATGAGCTGGCCCCGCTCCGCGGCATCGAGCAGGTCGAGCGCCACGGCGCCGCGCTGGTCGTCGCGGCCTGGCCCGAGGCGCGAACCGCGTCGCGCCGCCCGGAGGTGGAGCGCGGCGTCGGTCTCTTGCAGCGCGTCATCACCGCGCTGCGCGACACGCTTGCCCGGATCAACACCAACCGATCCGCCGCCAAGCAGCCGGCGATCGGCAAACTCCCCGCTGCGCTGCTGCACGTGGGCGACGCCGCGCTGCTCGTCGGCCTCGTCGCCCAGAAAGGGGTGATCGAGCGGCTCGGGCGTTGCGAGCGGGTCGAGATCGGCGCACAACTCGTCAAGCCCGCCGGCTGCGCCAGTCACGTGTTGAGCGGCGTCGATGTGTTCGTGCCGCTGGCGGGACTGATGGATGTCGCCGCGGAGCGCGCCCGGCTCGAAAAAGAGCTGGCCGAGGCGCGCGGCGCCCTCGAACGGCTCGACGCGAAGCTGGCCAATGAAGGTTTCGTTGCGAAAGCTCCGCCCGCCGTCATCGAGCAAGAGCGCACCCGGCAGAGTGAGCTACGCTCCAAAATCGCCGGCGTCGAGCGGAACTTGCACGAACTGGCATAACCCGTCGGCCACTGCCGATGAGACCCGAGCGCTGCCGGCGTTGGGCGGTTCGCGCTGCCGTCGCTGTGGGCACAGCCCGCGTAGCCAGCAGTGCTATGCGCGCTGCCGATGTGCCGGCGCCTCGTACGCCAATCCAACCGCGCGGTCCGCGCGACGCGCCTCAGCAACGCGACAACTGATCATTGACACAAAAAAACCGCGGATCGCCGCTCTTGTTAGAGCCGCTGATCCGCGGTGAGGCTTATGGGGGACAGCCCCCGGGGCCGAACGGCGCCGCCGCGACGTTAATCGCGACGGGCGACCGGCGGGTGAAGGATTACTTCACGCGCATGTTGTCGGCGATGTACTTCTCCTGCGGAGCGTACTTCTCGATCAGCTCCGCAGCGATCGGCAGCAGGCCCGCGCGATCCTTCAGCGTGAGGCGCTCGCCACCGGCCTTGACAGCCTTGGCAACGTCATCCTTCGCGAAGGGGCGGATGCCGGCATTCGAAGCGGCCTGGCTCTGCTGCGACACGGTGTTGGCCGTGACGCGCTCCGGAAGATCCGGCGAGCCGAAGAACACCAGCGCGCTGCTCAGGTCCACGTCGCCCGGAACGATCGCGACCACGCGACCCGATTGGTAGCCGATATTCAGGCGCTCGGCGGTCTGATTGCCGACATACAGCACCGGCTCAGCCGTCTGACGCGGATAAACAAGGTCCGGGTTCACTTCCAGGACGAGGATCGTGCCGCTCGACACGGTCGGCTTCTCCTGGCGCCAGTCATACGTGAAGCCCTCCTGCAGCGTAAACTGACGAGCGTAGAGGATCTTCGCAGCCGCTGCCGGGGTCGGCGGAATCGACGGCGGCGCCGCCTGCGAAGCCGCCGCGGCCAACGCGACCAAACTCATCGCCATGAACTTCGTCATCTTCATTGCTTCCTGTTCCTTTCTGAAACCGAGCGTTTCGCTCAAAAGCCCTCGCCGGTAATTCGGCGCTCCGGACTCCTTTGTACACCTTTTGCGGTTCAAATACAAACCAATCTTTATCAACCCTGCAAAGTTATTCCGGCGTGAACTCCAAGTCGTCCAGTCCGATCCGCTCCGAGACGACCGAGGTGTTATCGCCCCATACCATCACAATGGCGGCGACGTTCGACAGATCGGGCGGATTCGGGTTGTTATGCAGGAAATCGGACAGCCGCATGCGAATCGTCTCGAATTCGTTCTGCCACCCGGTGCCCGTGCCTGAGCCGGCCCGCTGATAGGGCTCCTCGATGCCGCCGTCATATGCCCGCACGCGGATGGGCAGCGACGCCAGACCGTCCGGCCGAACCAGAAACACAAACCACGAGGTGTCGCCTGTGCTCGCAACTGTCGCTGGGGCACGGGTTTGCTGACAGGCGCGGAACGACAGGAACTTCTGCCCGCGCAAATCCCGCAGACCCTCTGGAATGTTCCAACGCATGGACCGGGCGATATTTGCGCCCGTGTCAAAGACCACGCCGCGAGTCACGTCATTGGGGCGCGCGCGGGTCATGCCGTTCATCGGGTCTGTCGTCAGCGACCACGAAAAGGCCGTGTCGGCGTCGTTCAGCAGCCCCTCGGTCAGGTTGAAGACGTTGGTCTGCACGGTTCCGCCGCTGCTGCTGATCTCGGGCGACGGCTGTGATTGATAGTCGTCGATCACGATGCGGTTCGGGTTCGCCGCGCGCGAATACTCGCGATTCTCAACGATAGCCGACGACACGCCGATCGCCTTCAGGTCTTCCTTCTGCCGCCAGAGGTATTCACCGGCGACGACACGACCCTGCACATAGTGCTGCAGGGCGGCGGTCACGTTCGCGCGGATCGCCGGTTGCGCCGCGGTCCGGCCGACCAGGCCCGGCCCCGTGCCATCCGAAAAGCCGCAGCAGTTGAAGTCGTTGTGCGCGACCGCGTGCCAATAGGTCGAGCTGCGGTTGCCGACGGCGCGCTCAAACACGTTAAAGGCGTTGGTTTGGTCCAGCCCCGGCGCCCCCGAAACATCACCGTCTGAAGCGCCATACATCATGTGCAGGCTCTTGCGGCGCGGGTTGGCGCCATCAGGCCCCAACAAATCGGTAGGCGCGATCGCCAAAAGGAACACGATGTCATCGGCCGTGAAGCCCGTCGGCGAATATGACGGCGGCGTATCGAGCAAGCGATCCACCGCGCGCGTGACCGCCTCGGCCCCGCGGCCCTGCCCCATCAGCACAATGCGGCGCGCGTCGATGCGCCCGTTCACCGGCGCTAGCGCCGGATTCGTGCCCTGCTGGGCAAGGATCGCGTCGAGATGCCCTAACGTCGTCACCGACGCTGCGTCGACGCCCGGCGCCGCGTTGGTCTGGTGGCTCGCGACAATGTAGCCGTATGAGGCCATGTGGCTGCCGAGGTAGTCGTACCACCGATAGTCCTGTGTGCTGCCGTGAGTGAAGATGATCAGCGGCAGGCGCTCACCAGACGCGATATTCGTCGGGTAGAACAGCCGCGATGTCTGAAACCCCGGCGGCACGCCGAACACGCTGCCGACGGTGTAGTTCACCACCGCGGTCGGCCGCGGCCCCGTCTGCGAAAAATCGTGAACCAGGTAGAAGCCGCCCGCAGCTCCGGCCCCGTCGATCACGTCTTCGGCATCAAGCAGGCCGTTGCGGTTCATGTCGATCACGATGTCGTAGGGAACGCCAAAATAACTCTCCGTGGCCAAAGGCGCGGCGGCCAGCGCGGCGCTTCCGGTCAGTTCGAAGCGATTGGCCTGAATGGCCAAGTCGCCGAACGTGACGGTCTGCGGAGTGCCGCGAACATCCTGCAAATCAACCCCGGTGCCGAGCGTCGCCGGGCTGCCGTTTTCGAGCACATAGACATCGACATTCTGACCGGCGATGCTGGGAAACATGCGCGGATCGACCGCAATCTGCACGGCCGTGCCGGAGTTAAACGCATCGACATACTGAAAGAACGGGTAGCCCGCCAGCGAACGACCAGCCAGCTCCATCGAAACCGCGGCATACGCCAGCGTCGCAGCAAAGCCCTGGGCAAGCAGTAAGACGGCAACGCGAGCGCACAGATACTTCGCAGACATCAAGATTCCTTTCCTAATAGTTATGAATAGCGGCCGGAAAAACGAGCAACTTCGTCACGATGGGCCGGCCTAAGAAGCCCCGCGACCTGCTTCGTTTTTTCCCTCTCCGAACACCACCACGACTAACCACAACCGACCAAGGGGGGAGCCCAGAATCGTCATCAAGCCGCGCGGTGACTAATCGTGCCGGGGAATCGTAGCGGAATGTCCCCGTCGGCTGCAAGTCGATCTTCGTCACATTGTTGCGATTAACCTAATCTGAAACGTCGCAGCTCGTGCGGCACAGCACGCGCCCCAGCGCCCAACGGCCGGGCCTTTGCATCACCCTCTGCCAAGCTTCAACCAACGTGTGGGAAACACATTGTGAGTGTCGCCGGCGATGGCCGCCTTCCTGCACAAGCCGCACCGAACCTCCCAACGAAACCACACACATCAGCGCATTTGAAGTGGCCCGCGAGGTGATGGCGGCAGCAGCACGGATGCAGCCGGATAGCGGCCGCTGCGAGCGCTCCGATCCTGTCGATCCTGGATTGCATGACCAAGATGCTTGAACCAACTTCCGCGAACCGGCTTGAGATTGTTCCGGCCTGCGTAAGATGCGGCTTTTCGTACCGGTTAGTCGAAAGATCAGACTGGGCAAAAAAAAAGAACCCCGGACGGCCACTGCCGGGCTCCAATACTCGGCCGCCGGGGTTCCAAACGTTTAGTGCTCGCGTCTCCGATACACCTCGGATCGCGTCGCCGCCGACCGGCTCCCACTGGTCGCGGCGCCCATCGCTGTCGACCGGGCGAACCCGGCCGACGGCGATCATTGAGCAGAGGGCAATAGAGCATTTCATGTGCCAATGTCTCAGCGGCCTCGCATGAAGGCCGATGACAAATCATAATTATCTCAAATAAATGATGTTAGGAACGAATTTATCGAACCGTTCGTGACTGAGAAATTTTCCCGGACTGGTGAAAAATCCCCACATCTGGGGAATGTTCACAGTCAAACAGATGAGTAGGTAGGCTAGGCGGCGCGCTTGATTTCAGGACAATGCGCTTGATTTCAGGACAGTTTTGATTCGCGCGGAATCTCCGCACTCCCCCACGGTTGCGATTAATAAACGCCCCCTTCGAAGCTCTCTGAAAACTCAAAAGATCAGCCTTCGGATGCCCTTCGAGTGCCCCCCGTGGACACAGCCCCAGCCCGATCGATTAGACGCCACCCAGCGGCCCGACCGGCCTCGCCGGACCCGTTGATACCCCGGTTGCAAGCCGGATAGCGCCAACGGCCTGCAAGTGTCACAGAACATAGGCGGCACGTTGAATGTCCGGCCCGCGATCGGACGGAGTGTCTATTTTTCGGAGGCGTTCAAAGGGGTGTCGAAGACAGATTTTTCAGCTTCGAAGCGGCATCCGGGGGCATTATGTGTTGGCGGTAGGCGCAGGCGGAGACACCCCGTGGCTGAAAGATGGTCAAGTAATGCTGCGCGCGCCAACTACTTCCGCGCTGCTCAATCGGTCGGCTTGCTGCTTCGGACGGACTTCGTACTGACGCCGCCCTCGCCGACATCGACTTTGGAGTCGCGGCTCTTGGAGATCGCGCGCGGTGAGGCCGGGCCTTTGGCGGCGACGCTGCACGCAACCGAGTCGGTCGCGATGATGGACGAAGGCCGGCTGGTATAGACGCTGCGGCCGGTGACGCGGGTCGTCTCGGCGACGTGGCATTCAAGTCCCGTGCTGACCTCGGCGCCGCCGCGGAACGACGCCACGGGGCCTTTTGATTTGGGGCGATAGAACTTGAGCCACGGAACCTCGGGCTCTTTGACGCCGAGCTTTTTCTTTTCCTCGGGCGTTAACTCGATCGGCTCATACTTATCGACAAGCTGGAAGCGCGCCTGGTCGCTGGGCAAGCCGTCGATGGCGACGCCCGCGGCGGAGACGTTGTAGCGCTCGAGGTTGAGGTTCGGCGCTTCGCTGGATGTAACCGGCAGCGTGGCGATTTGCGACTCGGTCTTCTGAGCACAGCCGACCAGGCCGCTGGCCGCCAGGACGATCATCATCAAACCAACAAAACCGCCAGACCGTCGCACAGCGTTGCAGCGGTCATGCGATCTTGCGCGGCGGCGATCCGGCCCGCAGAGCATGCTGGTCACGGCCTGCGCAGCCGGGTCACGTAACGATCTGCCCATAGCAGGTTTCATTGAGGGATAATATAGCCGAGAAATCGGATACGTGAGCGGTCGGCGGCGAGTATCCGGCGCGCTGGCCGGAAAGATGATTCTCTGGCCATGCTGGCGATCGCCTACGCCATTGGCCGGCTGACGCTGCGTGGACGGCGCTACATGGCGGAGGCGGCCATCGACGAGGCCATCGACGCGGAGCTTTCGCGGCTGCTGGACGCGTGGCCGCGGCTGGCCGCCGCCACGCGCGGCGAAATACTGGCGCGGATGGAGGCCGTCGCGTCAGCGCCCGAGCTTCCAGGAGGAGTATGCTTCATCGCGCCGCCGCCGCTCCGCGTCGTCCCGTAAGGCTTTCAGGTCGCGCTCCATGCGCTCGATATCCGCGCGCGTGGCGGTGGTTTCGTGATTGCGGCGTGACGGATATCCGCTCAAGCCGTCGAGACCGCGCAGTGAATCGAGACCGCGCAGTTGTGGATGCGAACTCCATGTTTCTTTTGCAGCCGGCGGGGTAGGAACAGAACGCCCAGCGCCAGCGATGAGCCAGCCGCTCAGCGTGGACACCCCGATCAGCGCGGACAACACGATTAGGCTGGCGATCGGCCAGACCAGCAGCCAACGGTATCCCGTCCACGCTGGCGTGGGCGGCGCATCGGCGCTGTAGGCTCGGGGAGCAATAGGCTCCTCGAAGATTTCGCGCGCGCGGCGTAGCTCCTGCGCAAGCTCTTTGTCGCTTTTCATGGACGCGCCTAGCGGGCTTTTTTGGGAGCGAAAAACTGGCCGGGCAATGCCATACGCTGTCCAGAGCCAAATGGCGCGGAGTCCTATGGCGATGCCGTACCAGATCATGACATTGATGAGCGCGTCGAACGGCGGAACGATCAAGATCGTGAAGAGCGCCACAGATAACAGCCCGCCTAATAGTGCATTGCCGATCCGAGAGTGCGGCCAGAACCAATTGACGGATCTCGTGTTCATGCGGATTTTCCTTTCTTTGAGCGGCCGGATTTTGGACCGCAAACAATATATTCCGCTTGCTGCGCGGCGGGCAAGCCGGATAGTGGCGGCGTTTTGACAACATCACCGGACGGCACCTCCCAGCGGCGTCGCGTCAGAAGCCGGACTTCCAGGAGAGGATTTCGTCAAGCCGCCGCCGCTTCGCGTCGTCCCGTAAGGCTTTCAGGTCGCGCTCCATGCGCTCGATATCCGCGCAAGTGGCGGGGTGCGCTGCCTTTCAAGCCCAAGCCATCAAGACCACGCAAGGAATCGAGGCCGCCCAGTTGCGGAGGCGAAACCCATTTTTTTTGAGAGCGGCGGGTGAGCCGCTGGCGTATTGTGTCGCGCGCCAAGTATGTAGCCGACCAACAGCGCAGCCGCGATCATCACCGCCGACGCGGCTACGAGCGGAGCAAACGCATTGAGATATTTTTTTGGTTTGATGTGCGGGGGTCATGCGGAACCTTTCTACCTAGACTGTGTCTTTGATTTTCCATCGACTATACAACTTTCTGCCTCGGTGGGACTTAGGTTGTTAGCCTCAGGCTCAGTTTCCTACAGACCAGCAGACAGTCGCCGTTCGGCAACCTGATCACTGTCGGCAAAAAATAGCTCAACTATCGCGAGGATTCTATGCGGCTCGCTACTGTTGGTGCACTCGAAAAAGCGCGAGATGCGCCGTTCAAACTCATTGGGAAGCCTCTGCCGAGCTCATTAGATGCCAGAAGCAATAGATTGACAAAAAGATAGAAAAATTTCAACTAGTATAGTTGACAACATCTGCGCTGCTCAGCGCCTTCGTAAAAGGTCAGGCGCCGTTATGTCCTATAAAAGTCTCGAATCGCGGTCGCCACGGCGACCTGCTGTGCTTCGGTCAGTTCCGGGTAGATCGGCAGTCCCAGCACTTCCGCCGCGGCCCGCTCCGACTCGGGAAAATCGCCCGCGCGATAGCCCAGATGCGCAAAGCACTCCTGCAGGTGCAGCGGCACAGGGTAGTAGACGCCGCAGCCAATGTTGCGGCTCTTGAGGAACGCGGCCAGCTCGTCGCGCCGCCGACAGCGCAGGATGTATTGGTGATAGACGTGTCGGCCGAGCACCTCCGCCGGCGGCTGCACGAACTCTGGCGCGACACCCAACTCGGTCAACAACGCCCCGTAGCGCTGAGCGCGGGCACGGCGCTCGGTGGTCCAGCGCTCCAGGTGGGGTAGTTTGACGTTGAGCAGCGCGGCCTGCAGCGCGTCGATCCGGAAGTTTCCGCCGACGATGGAGTGGTGATAGGTGTGGCCGCTGCCATGGATGCGCAGCTTCCGCGAAAGCTCATAGAGCCGGGCGTCATTGGTTAATAGCGCACCGGCGTCGCCCAGCGCGCCGAGATTTTTGGTCGGGTAAAAGCTCATGGCGCCGAATGTGCCGAACGCACCGGCCCGCCGCGACGTGTCGTTGCCATAATGCGCGCCGATCGCCTGGGCCGCGTCTTCGATCACCGCAAGATTGTGTCGCTGCGCGACTTCGCCGATCGCGCAAAGGTCGGCGAGCTGCCCATAGAGATGCACCGGCATGATCGCAACCGTGCGCGGCGTGATGCGCCCCGCAAGCTGATGGGCGTCGAGATTGAACGTCGCCGGCTCGATGTCGCAAAAGACCGGCCGCGCCCCGAGCCGTTCGACCGTGCCGGCGGTGGCAAAAAATGTAAATGAGGGCACGACGACTTCATCGCCCGGGCGAACGCCCAGCGCCATCAGCGCGCAGAGCAGCGCGTCGGTTCCGCTGGAGAGACCGAGCGCATAGGTCGCGCCGCAGTAGCGCGCCAGGGCCGCCTCAAATGCCTCCGTCTTGGGGCCGAGCACATACGCCCCTGACATCGCAACCGCGGTCAACTCGGCGAGCAACTCGTCACGCAGGCCGGCAAAATTACCGGCCAGATTCAGCGGTGGGACGGCGAGGACGGGCGAACCCGCCTGGGCAGCCCCGCTCGCGCCTCCCGGCGCGGCTGGGGTCTGAGCGAGCGTTTGAGAACTGGTCATTGCCTCATTGTAGCGGCTGAGCCGTGAACGTTGGACCGGTGGCGCTGATCGACACCAGCGGCGTCTCCGGATCGTGATCGATGATCACCACCCATTCGCGCTGCGCGGCCAGCTCCAGCAGCGTCAGCTTGCTGCGGCGATTGTCGAGCGGGAGCAGGTCATAGCCCATGTTGTACGCCGCGCCGAGATGATGGCGCGTCGGCATCACGTCGCCGAGAAAGAGCGCGCTGCGCTCGCGGCCCTCGATCCACAGCGAGTGATGGCCGCGCGTGTGGCCGGGGCTGATCAGGCTGTGCACGCCGGGCACGATCTCGCCAGGTCCGTCGAGGAGGCGCCACAACCCGCGCTGATCGAGCGGGCGATAGTTCTCCTCGCGATAAGTCATCGTCATGATGCCGAAATTCGCGCGGGCGTCGTCGAATTCCTGTCGCTGCACGTGGACGCGGGCGCGCGGGAAGGTCGGGGCGGGTTCGCCGCCGAGGTCGTGGGTCAATCCCCCGGCGTGATCGAAATGCAGATGGGAGAGGATCACGTCGTCGATCGAGTCGGGATCGACGCCGGCCGCATGTAGATTGGGCAAGAGCCAGCGCTGCGGGTCGATCATGAACATCTTCTGTTCTTTTTCGGCGTACTTGGGACCGTGGCCGACTTCGATCAGCGCTCGCCGACTGACCGGGCCGGCCCATTCGATCAACACGCAGTTGCAGGCGAGCTGAATGCGATTCTGCTCATCGGCGGCGCAGGTGCGCGACCAGAGCGCCTTGGGGATGATCCCGAACATCGCGCCGCCATCAAGCCGCAGCGCGCCGCCGGAGAAAATCGTGATCGTGACGCCGCCGAGGTCGACGCGCGGTGATTGCAGGGTGCCGCTCATGCCGTCGTTGTACCTAGCCCGTCGGCGCGATGCAACGCAGGCGATGAGCCAGCGATGGCTCCGTCGTGAAACGTGCGCTGTGTCGGCCGGGCAAGGCAACCACATTCTGATTCTGGTTGTTTGCAACAGCCGGGTGGGAACAGGCTTCCAGCCTGTTCGGGCAGGCAGGATGCCTGCCCCACCCTGCATATGAGCGCTAATCGGGAGAGTTCGGGAGAGTGAGGTTGCCCTGGCCGGTGGGGTTAACGATTCGACGGAAATTTGCGGCGGGCAGGCGTTATGATGCCACCATGGACATCATTTGGTTTCTACTCATCGGGCTGTGTGCGGGCTGGCTTGCGGGACAGGTGACGAAAGGTCACGCCTTTGGCCTGGTCGGAAATCTCGTCGTCGGCGTGGTCGGGGCGCTCATCGGCGGCTTCCTGTTCCGGCTGATCGGCGTTTCCGCCGTGTCGCTGTTGGGGCAACTTCTGATGGCGGTGGTGGGCGCGATCGTGCTGCTGGCAATCCTCGGGCAAATTCAGAAGACCCGGCGCTAGCCGCGGCGGGTTGTCCGGCTGATTGTGGCGTGCGCGGGGGATCAGAGCTTTGACGGCGTGAAAGCATGCGCCCCATGCGGGAACAGATGAATGGAATGCCAGCGGCATCGAATCGCTTCCTTACGGGCGCGGTTCGGTTTGCGGGCGCGGTTCGGTTTGCGGGCGCTGTGCAGCGTTCGGCGCGGTGCAGTAGTCGGGGGGGCTGTGGGGCCAATGCGGGTTGCGCTCGGGCAGACGGCAATTCATCGCTCGCGGGTTATGATAGATGCGAGAAAGTGTGAAAAAACCATGCCCGATCAGCCGACGTTGGCCAACCCGAATCTCGTGCCCATCACGTTGCCCGCAGTCGCCGAGCCGGCCGCCGCAACGGCGCCGCGCGCGCTGCTCGGAATAACGCTCGAAGCACTGCGCGCGTGGCTAGTAGAGGCGGGTCATGAGCGCTTTCGCGCCGAGCAGATCATGGATTGGATCTATGGCAAGGGCGCTACCGCCTTCGAAGAATTCTCGAATCTATCGAAGGCGCTCCGCGCCTGGCTGCAGTCTTCCGCTGCGCTCTACTCTTCGACCATCACCACGCGCCAGGTTTCAACCGATGGGACGCAAAAGCTGCTGCTGACCTGGCCCGACGGGCGCGCCGTCGAGACCGTGCTGATCCCCGATGGCGATCGGGCCACCGCCTGCGTTTCGTCACAGGTCGGCTGCCCCGTCGGATGTAAGTTTTGTGCCAGCGGCCTGCGTGGGGTCGAGCGAAATCTGACCGCAGCCGAAATCGTCGAGCAGGCTCTCCGCATCAGCCAGCTCGTGCGCGCTCAGGCGCCCGCTCAGCCCGCCAAGAACATCGGCGGCTTTGGCGGGCCGCGAGCGCCACGGCTGAGCAACATTGTCTTCATGGGGATGGGCGAGCCGCTGGCCAATTTTGACGCGCTGCTGTCGGCGATCCGCATCCTCAACGCGCCGTGGGGACCGAATATCGGCGCGCGGAAGATCACCGTCAGCACCGTCGGACTGCCGAAGCAAATCCGCCGGCTGGCGGAGGAGGAGTTGCAACTTAATCTCGCGCTCTCGCTGCATGCTCCGGATGAAGAGCTGCGGCGAGAGCTGATTCCATGGGGCAAAGTGCCGCTGGAGGAGCTGCTCGACGCCTGCCGCTATTACTTTGAGAAGACCGGCCGGGAAATCACGCTGGAGTACATCCTACTCGAGGGCGTGAACAACCAGCCGCACCATGCCGCCAGGCTGGCCGCGCTGTGTCGGCGGCTGCGCTGCAATGTCAACCTGTTGCGCTACAACCCGGTCGCGGGCGTGCCCTATGAGCGGCCTAGCGCAGAGTCGGCCTTTGACTTTCAGAGCCGGCTGCGCTCACACGGCGTGAATGCCCACGTCCGCACCTCGCGCGGCAAGGACATCGATGCGGCCTGCGGGCAGCTTCGCCGGAAAGTCGAGGCTGGGGCGGCGGAACCGGCGGCGAATCGTGAAGCATGAGTTTTGTGTGGTTTAGCCAGTCTGTCTCTGGCCAGTGAAGTGTGGTGTGATGAAGTGTGGCGTGTGGCACTGGTCTCAGACCAGTGAAGTGTTTTTGCAGGTCTCCGATCCGCATGAATGGAAACAGGCATGAATAAGATCTGCTTCATGGACAGGTCGGAGACCTGTGCAAACACTCACCGGTTGGAAACCGGTGCCACAGACTTGTGCAAACACTCACCGGTTGGAAACCGGCGCCAGATAGCCAAGGCTCCTAAGCCAACATGAATAGCCCACGCCCGCGCATCCTTCTCGCCGAAAGCCTCGACGCCGCCGCCGAGGCGCGCCTCGCCGCTGCCGCCGAGGTCATCCGGCCCGCCGCCGCGACCGCCGACGCCATCCGGGCCGCGATCACCGATTGCGATGCGCTGATTGCGCGCACCCACACGCGCATCCCGCGCGAATTGCTCGCGGCCGGTCGCCGGCTGCGCGTCGTCGGCGTCGCGGGCGTCGGCCTCGAAAACGTCGATACCGCCGCTGCCGCGCAGCTTGGCATTCACGTCATCAACACTCCCGCCGCCGCGAGCGACGCCGTCGCCGAGCTGACGCTGCTGCTGATGCTCGAATTGCTGCGGCCGGTCGGTCGGCTCGCCGCACAATACCGCGCCGGCGAATTCAATGCCGCCCGCGCACAAGCCCACGGCAGCGAGCTGCGCGAGCTGACCATCGGCATTCTGGGATTGGGGCGAATCGGCTCACGCGTCGGGCGCATCGCCAATCGCGGGTTCGGCGCGCGCGTGCTCTTTCACGACATCGCGGACGTCCGCCCCGACGGCTTCGAAGCGACGGCGGTGACCTGCGACGATTTGCTCGCGCGCTCCGACGTGCTCACGCTGCACGTGCCGCTCACGCCGTTGACGCGCGGCCTGATCGGATCGGCGGCGCTGGCGCGGATGCAGCCCGGCGCCCGACTGATCAACACCGCGCGCGGCGCGGTTGTCGAGCTTCAGGCGCTGACCTCAGCCCTGGCGTCCGGCCGGCTCGCCGGCGCGGCGCTCGACGTGACCGACCCGGAGCCGCTGCCGCCGGAGCATCCGCTGTTTGCGCAGCCTAACTGCATCCTGACGCCGCACATTGCGGCCCGCACGGTCGGCGGCTTGTCGCGAATGTGCGCGGTGGTTGATCCGGTGCTGAGTCTCCTCCGCGAGACGCGTCAATCAGCGTCAGACTGAAAGCAGCTTGCGCCGGCGCAGCGCTGCGAACGGCAGCGCGAGAAATAGCGCAGTCGTCGGTTCGGGCAGAACGACCAGTTGATCGCCATATCCGCGCCCTGGCGCGCCCACGCCACCGGGGATGTATTCAGTGCCATCGCCGAATGCGACGCGCGTGCCACCGATATGGTTTATTCCATTTGCGCCAAGTCGAATTCGGACCGCGCCGCTGCCGCTGACCGCCCGAATGTAGCCCAACAGAATTTCGCTATTGCCCATCGGCGGATCTTCATCCGGTCGTGTCAGCGTCCAGCGATCGAGCCGATCGGAAGTTCCGTCTATAAACTGCCAACCGCGCGGTGGGCCATCGCTGGAAAAAACCGTCACTTCACGGCCTTCCAAGTCATATGGCTCCCAACGAAAGTTGTATGACCCAGTCATCCCGGCCCGCCATTGAATCCACTGCACATCCATCTCTAAGCCTGGAGTCGTCTGTAGCAGCAAGGACATCCCGCGTACTCCGCTGTGAGTTTCTGGAGCACTGTCGTTCTCGGCGCGGGCCCATATTCCAAAGATCTCGCCACTTGCTTCATGTTCTAGAACAGGCACGATGGGCGCGGGCGGATTGATCCCGGCCGTGCTGACTGTCGCCGACGAATAGATCGCCGCCCCGACGCCGCCTTCAGCTTGCGTAGTACCCACCAGCGTCGGCGCAAACGGCCCGCCCGTGCCAAGCCACGGCACCTGACCCGGCAACGCCGGCGCCAGCCACAGCCGCAGATCCACCGCGCCGGCGACCGCGCAGCCGAGCAGCACGATGAAAACTATGGTCATTCTACAACGCACGACCCACCTCCTTTGCAATGCGCGCGTGGTTCTTACGAATATCTCCAGAATAGAATATCACCAAAACGATGGTCCTGTAAATGCAATTTCAAATCAGCTCTGCGCATTTCAGAACAAGCGCTTACTCCCGGTTTTCGCCGAGTTGCAAGCTGGGAGCAGGCGGTTTGACTGCCCGAAAAAGGCTGGAAGGCTGTTTCCATCCGCCGCCGCGGGCAACAAGAAATCGAACTCGTTTACCCTGCTGCGCAGCTCGGGTTTTGTCCGCACGTTCGCTCGGCGACATTCGTCCGTGCGTTCGCTTGGACATTCGCCGGCTCGAGAATCTCCCAATGAATGGAAAGCATGAGTCGATCGCACCCCGGCGTCGCTATCGGAACCGCCCCAGTCACCCGGTATACTCATGAACGATGAGCGCTCTCGACGCCGTCACATGAACCGCCTCGGCCATGGATCAGGTCTGAGGCGCCGCGGCGCATGCGACGATCGCAAAGGAG
Organism: uncultured Planctomycetales bacterium; assembly: GCA_964418235.1. Taxonomy (GTDB): domain Bacteria; phylum Planctomycetota; class Phycisphaerae; order UBA1845; family Fen-1342; genus CAYQLG01. Next base: position 60,387 of record CAYQLG010000005.1, on the reverse strand, counting down.
GAGATTCATGCCCATTTCAGGCGCGTTCAAGCGGTCTTACCTGGCAAGCCGCTGGCCCGTGAAAAATCATCGCCGTCACGTTGCGATCGCCCTGCTGCTTCGTGCGGCGGTCGGAGCGGCCCACGCCGGCGACACGGCGGCGGCCTCATTCACACCCGATCCGCCCTCCATCTTCACAACCGGCGCGATTGACCGCACCTATGGCTGGGAGTTCAGCGTTTCCGCCCCGATCCGGATCACGCGCATCGGCGTCTATGACGCCCGCACCGTCGGCGTCGGAATCGACGGCCTCGTCACCGCGCACCCGGTCGCGATCTGGGCCGCTGACGGCGAGCTGGTCGCGTCGGCCACGGTGCCGGCGGGGACGGCGGCGCCGCTGATCGGAACGTATCGATACACCGAAGTTGGGGCCGTGACACTCACGCCGGGGCGCAACTACATCGTCGCGCAGTTCACCCCCGGCGGCGATTGGGGTTCGCGCACATTTGATTCGATTCCCGATCTGGTGAGCAATCCGCCGGGCCAGCCCCCGCCGACGGTCACGTATGCGCCGGGCGTCACCTTTGTGCGCTCGTGGATTCGCATTTTTCAGCCGATGATCGCGTTTCCAACGATCCAAAGCGAAAATCAGGGCGGCGTCGGCGCGGTCAATTTCCGCTTCGAGACACCGCCTGTCGGACGCACCGGCGACATGAACTGTGACGAGGCCGTCGATTTCGACGACATCACGCCCTTCGTGGCGGCGGTGATCGGCCAAAGCACGTATGATGCCGCCTACCCCGATTGCCGCTGGCTCAACGGCGACACCGACGGCGACGACGATGTCGACTTTGACGACATCGATGGCTTCGTCGCGTGCATCATCGCGGGGGTTTGCTGAGTTGCCGGAAAGGGGATCAAAACGAGGTCGGCCCTGTAGCGTTCGGCCCTCCGTGGCCGACGGCGTATTCAGCCCGCAGCGAACGCCCGCCCGATCCGCCGTTGGGCACGGAGGCCCAACACTACAGCGCACCTCAGCGAACAGAGCAGAGCAGACCGCTTCCTGACGGGCGCGGCTCTACCAGCGCGACGACCCGATCTGCGAGTGCAACGTCCCGGGCTGGCTGCACGGCGATTCGGGCGCGCTAATTCTGCGATTGTGCGCTCGCGCCGATTTGGTCAATCAATTCATCGAGCAATTGCTCCAGCCGAGTGCGGCCCTCGGCGATGGCCCGCGCTTTCAACTCGACCAGCCGCAGGCGCGGCTCGATTTCAAACGGCTGATCGGCGATCTCCGCCGCGCTCAATTCATCGATGATCTCATCGAGCAACCACTCGGAACGGCCCGGCTTCGGGTCGCGCTTGGCCAATCGATTCTTCCATTCTTTTAGCGTCATGAATTCCCCCTATGGCTGCCGCAGCAGCATCGGCGCGGCCCTTGCTCAGCGTTTACGCGCGCTGTGATCTAAGCCCGCCCATCATGGTCATAGGCCGCAGGATAGGAAAATCAAGCGTTGGCTGCTCCGGCTGGTATAAAAAGTGACGCTGACCCATTCAGGAAGCGCGGCTTTGGGACAGTCTCCACGGCGCCATCCACGCCGCTGCTCCAGCGGCGCGACTATGATCGAAAGCCTTGAGCCACAACGGAGCGTCGAAATTCACAAACCAACCCCCACCACGCTCGACCGCGAACGTGCCGTCGTGATCGCCGCGGATAACGCGAACCTGGCTGAGCCGCTCACGCTGAACGATGGACCGGCAGCCGCGTCAACCGGGGATCTCGCCGTGTTGGAGCCAACGCGCGGCGACCGATTCATTCACGGCGTGGCGACCGCGGTTCCGGCGTTCGTGCTGGAGCGCGCCGCTGCCGCGGAGTATCTCGCGCAGAGCTGTCGCGATGAGCGGACGGCGACACGCTTGCGGCGCATCATGCGCTTGTCGGGGATTGAGAAGCGCCACCTGGCCGCGCTCGAATTTCAGGGATCGCTCGCGAGCGAGCGGTCGCTCTATCAGAGCGCCGTGCGCCAGCCGCACGGCCCCGGCATGGGCGTGCGTACGCAGCTATTCGAGCAGTGCGCCGCGCCGCTGGTGCAACGCGCTCTGGCCCAGCTCGACGCGGCGCGGCTGGCCCAGGTGCGCACGCTGATCACGGCGAGTTGCACGCATGCCTCCGCACCAGGGCTGGAGCGGCCAATCTTTGCCCATGCGCCCGTCCCGCGTGATGCCCAGCGCTGGAACCTGGGCTTCATGGGCTGCTCGGCGGCGCTGGCGGGGTTGCGGCTGGCCTTCGGGCAGCGGGCAGCCGGGCCGACGCTGCTGCTCGCGTGCGAGATTTCGAGTCTGCACTTTCAGTACTCCGACGATGTCGATCAGTTGACGGCGAATCTGCTCTTCGCCGATGGCGCCGCCGCCCTGCTGCTCGATGCACAACCCGGACCGGTGCGCGTGGTCGCCTGTGGCTGCGAAACGTTGCCCGATGACGCGGATCACATGCGCTGGTTCGCGGATGACTTCGGCCTGCGGCTGCACCTCTCGGCTGAATTGCCCGCAGTGCTGAGCGCGGCATTGCCGGCGGCGCTGGAGCGATTTCTGGCGCCGCACACGTTGACGATCGCAGAAATCGATCACTGGCTGGTGCATCCCGGCGGGCCGCAGGTTCTTGACGCCGTGGCGGAGGCGCTCGCGCTTCCGCCGGCGGGGCTGGCGCTCTCGCGTGCGGTGTTGCGTGAATTCGGGAATATGTCCAGCCCGACGATCTTGTTCATTCTGCAACGGTTGATGGCCAGCGACGCCGGCGGGCGCGCCGGCTTGCTCGCGTTTGGGCCGGGGCTGACGATCGAAATGGCGCTGCTCGACCTGAGCGATGAAGCCTGCCTGCCTGCATGCAAACCGCCGCGGAGGAGCGGGCCAACCTGACGGGTGCCGTTCGGTACGCGGGCGCGGTTCGGTAAGCGCGTATGAATCGAACCCCGCCGAACCGAACCGCGACCGTGAGGGAGCGATTGGAATCACGCCGCGCCGGGGTGATTCTTCGCGGCCGTGCTGCTCGTTGCGTCGTGCTGCTCGTTGCGTTGTGCTGTGATAGTCGCTAATTGCGGGGGGGAATCGTGATTGCACGAAGGCCAGGCTCGCATGTGGGGGGAATGGTTAGATCGGGCGTTGCCGGGGGCGAATCGCTTCCTGACGGGCGCGGTTCGGTAAGCGGGCGCGGTTCGGTTTATTGGCGCGGTTCGGTGCGGGCATCGAGTGCGGCGCGCAGCCCTTCACCGACGAAGTTGAGCGCCAGCAGCGTGAGCGCCAGCGTGACGCAGGGCGTGACCACGCGCCACCATTCCGGGTCGATCGGCGTCAGTGCGCGGATGCCATCCGCCGCGAGTGAGCCCCAGCTCGCCTGCGGTGGCTGAATGCCGACGCCGAGGAAGCTGAGAAACGACTCCTGCAAAATCGCCTGCGGCACGGTCAGCGCGGCGAAGACCATGAGCGGCCCGACGAGGTTGGGGGCGATATGCACCAGCAGTGTGCGCCAAAGGGGCAGTCCCAGTGCGCGGCATGCCTCGACATAGGCCTGCTCGCGAAGGAGTAAAACCTGTCCGCGGATGACGCGCGCGACGGTGAGCCAACTCACGCCGCCAATGCCCAGGGCCAGCACGATGATGCGCGCGGTCTCGCTGCCGAGGGTGGTGGCGTTGGCGCCGCCGCCAGGCCAGGCAGCGCGCTCGAGCCAGGCGCCCAACGACACCGTCAGGAGCATGACCAGCAGCAGCGAGGGCAGGGCATAGAGCACGTCGACGATGCGCATCATGATGGCGTCGACGCGGCCGCCGAAGTATCCCGCCAGCAAGCCGTAACCCGCGCCGATGCCCACCGCGACCGCCGCCGCCAGGAGGCCGAGTCCGAGCGAGATCGCGCCGCCAAAGAGCGTGCGCGCCAAGAGACTGCGCCCCAGGTCGTCGGTGCCGAGCGGATGCTGCCACGAGGGCGCCTGCCGGACGGCGGAGAGGTCTTGCACGCTCATGGCCTGTGCGCTCCAGGCCAGTGTCGCCCCACAGGCGCCGGTCAGCAGCGTGAGCACGAGCAGCCCCGCCAGCGCGGGCCGGTTGCGAAAGAAACGGCGGGCCGCGCGGCTCTGCAGCATCGCGGTCACAGCGCCCTCCCGACGCGCACGCGTGGATCCACAACGCCGTAGAGCAGATCGACGATGAGATTCAACCCGGCCAGCAGGCTGCCATAGATCAGCACAATCGCAAGGATGAGGCTCTGATCGCGATTGTTGATGGACTCAACGACGTGCGTGCCCATGCCGGGGATTGCGAAGATTTTCTCGACGACGAATGAGCCGGTGAAGATCGCCGCGGCGGCCGGGCCGAGATAGCTCAACACCGGCAGCAGCGCATTGGGAAAGGCATGGCGAAAAAGCACCTGCCGTTCGGAGAGGCCCTTGGCGCGGGCGGTGCGGATGTAGGGCTCGGCATAGGTTTCGAGCAGCGCGGTGCGCAACAGCCGCGCGATGTAGGCGGCATAGGGCAGGGCCAGCGTAAACGCGGGCAGGAAAACCTGCGCCGGCCGGCCCCAGCCGCCGATCGGAGCGATTTTCCACCACACGCCCAGCCCGAGCAGGAGCGCGCTGCCGATGACGAAGGTGGGCAGCGTGACGCCGACCAGCGCGGCGGAGAGCACGATGTGATCCAGCGCGCGTCCGCGAAACAGCACTGAGATCAAGCCCGCACCGACGCCGAGAAAGATCGCCAGCGCGAGCGCGACGAGGCCGAGCTGCATTGAAATCGGCAAAGCCCCCCGGAGAATCTCGACCACGGTCCAATCTTCGTATTGATGGGCGGGTAAATCCTGCGTCCAAATCAGCCGGCGCGGCCAGGTCCAGAAGTAGCGTTGATACCAAGGTTGGTCATAGTTGAACGCGGCCCGCTTGGCGGCGAGCACCTCCGGCGGGAGGTCGCGCTCGCCGGTCTCCAATCCTTCGCCCGGCGCGGCCATGATGAGCAGCACCGCCGCCGCGTACATTCCGCCCAGCAGCAGTGGAAAGAGGGCCAGTCTCCGAAGCGCATATCGCAGCATGGAGAGGAATTATCATGGCGGCGATGCGTAAAACAAGCATGTGGGATCATCGATTGTGGTCCGCGTTCGACTGCATTTCTGACTCCGGGATCGTGATAAGGTGCGAAGGCGATAACGTGATAAGGACTGGGGGACATCGGGCAGGCCGGCTTTGGTCTGCCCTTGCGCTGTAGCGTCGGTGGCTCCGTCGCCGACGCCGGGTCGGGCACTTGCCAATGATCTACCTAAATTCGCCGTCGGCCACTGAGGGCCGACGCTACAGCGCGCGCGGCGCGGTAGTAGAGCATTTACAGCATTGCTCTGTCGCTTTCGCAGAGCCACGACCGTGAGAGAGTGGTGAGATTTTTCGTGAATCTCCGCTTCCTTACGGGCGCGGCTCCGCTAAGCGACAGACCAAACTTGAAAACGGTCTAGCGAATCAGCATCGCGCGCTTGCGCTCGCTCAGGCTGCGGCGGATCGGCTCGCCGGTTCCGAGCAGGCCGCGCCTGCTCTCCAGGAGCGGGCCGCGTCGCACCACGTCGCGAATCGCCGGGGCGCTGTCCGCCGTGGTGAAGGCCCGCACGTGGCCGTCCGGGCCGCTGCGGCCGGTGGCCTGAGCGCTGCTGTGCGGCTGCCAGCCATTCGTACTGGCCGAGCCGCCGGCGGCAGCGCTGCTGAGCGGGCCGGGCGAGGCGACGGTAAGGCCGGTGCTGGTCGCGACGCCGGTGCGGCCGATCGCGACGTTCATGTTGGCGGCGAGGGCCGGCCCATGCTCAGGCCGGACGGCATGGCTGACGGAAAGCGATAGACCGTTTTGATCGACGCCGACCGCAACGCCGCGGGCCAGATCGACGCGACCGGTCTGCGAGTCGGTTCGGGCAAAGCCGACATCGCCGCTATACCGCGCGGTGGCGCCGGCCGTGCCGGCGCCGACGGTGGCCGAGGTGGCCGACTCCGCCGCCCAGACCGCAGTCGAACCGCTGAGGACCAGGCCGCACACCCATCCGCGTAGTTTTCGCATCGCACACATGGCTGAATCTCCTTTGTGTCTTGTGACAGCGGATGGACGTTGTGGGAGGGCGGACTATTCAGCGGTATTGCGAGGGGGCCGGTTGGAGGATCGCGACGGGCTATCGTGATGGGACATGAATGTCGGAAGCTGTCAGCGTTGGGTCGTTGGGAGGCATGCTTTCGCGGTACTCTGCGTAAGCATACCAGAGCAGAGCATGCCCCCCGATGTAACAGATGGTGCGATCGCCGCGGCGCTACATCACAATCGGCTTGTTCAGATGGCGGCGCAGGCAGGCGAATTGCCCGACGTGCATCAACTCATGCGACCCGGTCAACATAAAAACATCGCCGACCGTCGCGGCATAGCTGCGCATCTCCTCCGGGCCGGGCTGGTCGAGCTTCTCCTCCGGCACGGCGTCGAGCGCGGCGAGCGTCGCGCTGCGAACGCGATCCATCAGGTCGAGATATTGCGCCTTGGTTCCGAACTTATTTGGATCAGCGCTGGTTGCAGTCTCCTTGGTATGCGCGGCGGCAAAACCCGCGGGCAACTCCGGAACGGCGTAGCCCATGGCCAGCAGCGCTTTCGCCTCCGACGCGATCAGATGTCCGAGCTGCCAGGCGACGTGATTGGCCTGCGGGCTGACGCGCGTGAGCAGGTCGGCATCGGTCATATCGCCGAGATATGACTTGGTGATCATGCGGGCCAGTTCGGCGTTCTTGCGGATCAACTCTTTGACGGTCATGGTCTTGGCTCCTGGGGGTTTTATCTGCATGCGGCGGCCGCCTGAGCATCCGCCACGGCGGGCACACAAGACGCGCTCGGCCTTTGCGACGCAGTTCATCGCCGGCGGTTCATGCCTTCATTCCGGCGGCGGTGCATTCATGTCCGCGACGCTGCCGATTCGAATTCGAATGGGCTAAAGACTCCAGCCTTTTGCAGTTCGAACAAAAGACTCGCCGCATGGATGAATAATAGGCGCTTGAACGCGGGCTGCCGATGATGTCATCAGGTTCACATGGCTGACGAAGTCGAAGTCGCATGTCACGGCGGCGCTTGCGGCTCGCCGCTTGTCGCCATCACGGGGCGATGATATAAGGCGTCTAGAACCATCGCACCGAGACGCAGCGCGGTCCGTCAACGGGGGGCACGAGGCCGCGACGGAGTTCACGATGCCGTTACAGCACCTGGATGACGAGGCCCAAAAAACGCTGCGCCTCGCTGAGAAAATCGCTCAAAAGGCTGGACTCGAATACGTCGGCACCGAACACATCCTGCTGGCCATCGTGCAGCAGCCGGAATCGCGCGGCGGCGCGCTGCTGCTCGACATGCAGGTCGATGAAATCCGCGTCACGTCCAAGATTGAGGGGCTGGTCGAGCGCGCAAAAGAAGATACATGGGTCTTTGGCCGGCTGCCGGGGTCGCCGCACTACCGCAATGTCATCGCCAACGCCATCGACGAGGCCGGGCGGCTCTCGTCCAAACAGATCGGCACGGTGCACCTGGTGTTGGCGCTGCTCCGCGAGCAGGACAGCACGGCGCAGCAGGCGCTGAGCCTGCTCGGGGTCACGCTGAAGTCGGCCCGCGAGGCCGCGGCGAAGCAGAAGGGTTAGCCCACGGCCGGATGTTGCGTTGGGCGTTGGCCGTGGGCCTGCACAGCGGCAGTTGGGTGGGAAGGTGTGAAGGTGGGAAAGTGGGAAAGTGGGAAGAAAACACCCATGTCTGTTGCGGGGTAGCATGAAAATCTATGGCTAGCGTGCATGTGCAAGCTGGGCATGATGATGCCCGGAGTTTTGTCCTCACGTTGATCGAACCCAGCCTTCCATGCGTGCAAAGGCTGGAAGCCTGTTCACCCATCAAAATCGCTCTATGAATAACAAAATCTGTCGTGCGAGTTCGGCGCCAGGCGCCTTATGTGCGGCGGATCGTCGGACGATATCATCGGGGACGAACTTATGAGCAACCGCCCCACCACCACGGCCGCTTCCGCCGACGCCGCTGCTTCCGCCGGCGCTGCTGGTACCGCGCCGCGCGTATCGGTCATCATTCCCGCGTACAACGCCGAGAAATGGCTTGGCCGCACGCTCGAAAGCGTCCTCGCGCAGACCTACGCGCCGCATGAGATTCTGGTGGTGGACGACGGCTCCAAGGACGGCACGGCGCAGCTCGCCGAATCTTTCGGCCCGCGCATCACCTGCATCCGGCAGGTCAACGCCGGCGCCGCGGCGGCGGAGAACCACGCGCTGCGCCGCATGACCGGCGACTGGATGGCGCTGCTCGATGCCGACGACTATTGGGAGCCTTACCGGCTGGAGGCGGGTGTGGCGCTGGTGCGTCAACATCCGGAGCTGCGCTGGGTGGCGGGCAGCTACCTCTGCTGGTGGCCCGATGGGGCCAAGACGCGGATGCCCGTCGGCGAGCTATTCGAGACCGACCCGGAGCGCGACATCGTCATTCCTGATTTCTTCGCAGTGGCGCGGCAACCCGGCGCGTTTGCAACGTGTGCGTTTCTGATCCGCCGCGACGTTTTTGACGAAGTCGGCTTCTTTGATGAGCGGATGCGCACGGCGTATGACCTCGACATGTGGTATCGCATCGCGGTGCGCTATCCGGCGATCGGCTTTGTGAAGCGCCCGGTGTTTGTCTATGACCGCCGTTTTGAGGGGTCGCTGACGCGGGTGAATCGCTCGATCTCGGCCTATTACTGGCTGCTGGTCAGCAACCACCTGCCCGCCGGCAGCCGGCCCTTCACGCTCGGCCAGGATGGGCGCGACCGGGTCTTGCAGGATGAGCTGCGCCGCGCGATCCGCCACGCGCTGCGCTTCGGCGAGAAAGAGAACATCCGCCGGCTGCTGCGCGATTACAGCGCGTGGTATTCGGCGAAGGAGCGGCTGGTCTATCAGACCGCCTGCCTGGCGCCGCGAGCGCTGTTGAATTGGGCCGGTCGCCAATGGCACCTGCGCAATGCGCGGGCGCAGTATCAGGCGGCGAAATAGACCGCGGCGTGGGGCCGCCCGAGCCGCCGTGATATCGCGGCGAATGTGAATCGACGGCAGACCGGCGGTGAGGGCGATACCCGGGCTTGAACATTACGTCTTGTGCTTCGGCAACTTTTCATTTTCGGTATGGCAGAATTCAAACCCGGCGCCATGCCGTGAATCTGTGCTGCGGTTGGTTGTTGGACGCACGGGCCGGAGGCCCATGCTACCCTCGACTCGAACCCGAAAAAATGAGTGTCATAGACCACTCGGTGCGAGCTTGCATCTGGCCAATGCTCGATATCCAGTGAGGTGGTTTGCTCAGGCGCCGCCGGCATCGAATCGCTTCCTGACGGGCGCGGTTCGGTTTGGGCGCACGGTTCGGTTTGGGCGCACGGTTCGGTTTGGGCGCGCGGTTCGGTTTGGGCGCGCGGTTCGGTTAGAAGGGGCGGCCTAGGTTTTGGAGGCGCCGCTCACCTGGTCGAGCGCCCAGGTCATGGCCTGCTCGGGGCCGAGCAACTGCTTGGCATCGGGCGTACGTCGGGCGCTGCATTCGACGTGGCCTTCGGCGAGGCTCTTCTTGCCGACGACGATGCGATAGGGGAAGCCGATCAGGTCGGCATCCTTGAACTTGAACCCGGCCCGCTCGTCACGATCGTCGAACAAGACGTCCACGCCGGCAGCTTCGAGCTGATCGTGAATACGCCCGGCGGTCTCCATCACGGTCGCGTCTTTCGGGTCGAGCGCGATGACCACGACTGCGAACGGCGCGATATTCACCGGCCAGATGATGCCGTTTTCGTCGTGATGGCTTTCGATCGCGGCGGCGACGATGCGATTCAGGCCAATACCATAGCAACCCATGATGAGCGACGCGGGCTTGCCGTCGGGGCCGAGGAAGGTCGCCTTCATCGCGTCGCTGTATTTCGTCCCGAGCTTGAAGACGTGTCCGATTTCGATCGCTTTGCGCAGGCGCAACGGGCTGCCGCTGCCGGTCGGCGACAGGTCGCCGTCCATGACGGTGCGAATGTCGGCGACGACGGCCTTCGGGCCGCTGAGCGGGAAGTCCTGCCCCGGAGTCAGGCCGCGCACGTGATAGTCGGTCTTGTTCGCGCCGCTGCATGCATCGCTCATGCCCGCCACGTCGCGATCGACGATCAGCTTGTCGACTTTTTCCGCCAGCGTCTGCGGCCCGGCGAAACCAACGGCGGCGCCGGTGAGCTTTTCGATCGATTGCGGCGTGGCCATTTCGAAGCCGAGAATCAGCTCATCGGCCAGGGCGCTCTTCACGACCTTGCGCAGTTTGATCTCGTTGATTTCGTGATCGCCGCGCACGAGCGCCACGACCCAGCCGCGCCATTCGACATCCTGCTTGCCGATTTTTCGCAGAGAGTGCAGGTCGAAGATGATCGTCTTGATCATCTGTGACGGAGCGATCTTGAGCAGCGCGCACACGTCGTCGATGCGGCCGACATCGGGCGTATGGACTTCGCGCAGCGGCTCATCGCGCATGCCGGCCGGCTCGGGGTGGCGCGCCTCCATCGCAAGATCGGCGCCAGCATTTCCCGCTTCGTCGCTGCGTCGCTTCGTCGCTCCGTCGCTCGCGGCATTCCAGGCCGCGGCCCGTTCCGTATTCGCCGCGTAATCGCCGTTCTCGCTAATCGCGACAAAATCTTCGCCGGCGTCGGTCAGGACCATGAATTCGTGCGAAGCGTCGCCGCCGATCGCGCCGCTGTCGGCCTCGACCGCCGCATAGGGCAGGCCGCAGCGGCTGAAGATGCGGCAATAGGCGTCGTACATGCGCTGATAGCCTTCGTCGAGGCTGGCCTTGTCGGCGTGAAAGCTGTAGGCGTCTTTCATCAGGAATTCGCGCGTGCGCAAGACGCCGCTCTTGGGGCGCGCCTCGCCGCGGAACTTGGTCTGGATCTGATAGAGATTGATCGGCAGTTGCTTGTAGCTGTTGAGGTAAGCGCGGGCGATCTCGGTGATCTGCTCTTCATGCGTCGGGCCGAGCACGGTCTGCTCGCGCCAATCGCCGCGCGGCCCGGCCAGGCGCAGCAATACGTCGCCCATCGCCTCGACGCGGCCGGTTTCCATCCACCAGTCAATCGGCATGAAGACGGACATGTGCAGTTCGATCGCGCCGGCGCGGTTCATCTCTTCGCGGACGATCGCCTCGACTTTGCGGAGCGTGCGATAGCCCAGCGGCAGATAGCCATAGACGCCCGCGGCGACCTGCCGCACCATGCCGCTGCGCAACATGAGAACATGCGACGCGGCGGTGGCGTCCTTGGGGGTTTCCTTGGTCGTGGGAATGAAGAACTCGCGCCAATGCATACGGATAACCTCTTTTTCGGCGCGGGCGGCTGGTGCGCGCTCGGCCCTTGCTGGCCTGGCCGACCGGCGACTTTCTCGTCCGCTCTCGCGCTGCTTGCGGGGGTCATACTACTCGCGAGCGGCGCGAGCGACTATTGCCGGCGGCGGGGGTTTGAATCCTCGTCGGAATAGGACCGGCCAACAATCACCCGTCCGCAATAGATCGGCCTTTGCGCCGTTCTGCCAGCGGATCGGAGCGGTTCGATCCTGGTGTTGTGCTGCAATGCAAGCTAGGAGTGGGTATGTCTGCTCATCCGATTTATCGTGGGTCAATCCTCAGCTTTTCCATGTCGGTATTTTCGGCGGTCGTGGCAACCGCGCAGCCTTACGACTTTTCGGCCGCTACCGCGCTGCTAACGGCGGAGCTACCGAGTTTGCAGAACCGGGTGGCGGTGATCGTCCGACAGGATGGCCGCGACATTTATCGCTATCAGTTTGGCACGATTGACTACAACACAAAAAACCGGCTGGCTTCCTTCACCAAGACGCTGTCGGCGGCGGTGGTTCTCGCGCTGCGCGATGAGGGTCGCTTTCAATTGACGGAGCGCATCGGCGACGCAATTCCGCTGTTTGAAACCGAGGGGCTGGGCGCGTCGACGATTCTCGATTGCTTCGGCATGAGACACGGCATCCAAACGCCGATTCCCTACGAAATTGATCGGCGCTACACGTTAGCGCAATCGGTCAATCTGATCGCCTTGAATGGGACGCAGGCATTTTCACCCGGCAGCGCGCTGGAGTACGAAGGCAGCGGCATGCAGATCGTCGGCCGGATTGGCGAATTACGCACCGGCCAGGCGTGGGAGACGCTCGCGCGCACGCGCATCTTCGACCGCTGCGACATGCCGTCGGCCGATTTCCAGCAGTTTGCCCCGAATCCGGCCATCGCCGGAGGAGCGCGCAGCAGCGCCGAGGAGACGATCCGCTTCGCGCAGATGATTATCGATGGCGGCGTGTACGCGGGGGCGCGCGTGCTCTCGCTCGCATCGGTCGAACAACTCTTTTCGAACTCCACGTTTGAGCTGCCGGTGGTCGGAACACCGTGGCCGGCGAGCCATCCCGGATATCCCTACGGGCAAAGTCCTGACTATGGCTTTGGGACCTGGATTTTCGCGCAGAACCCAACGTCGCAGCACGTCGAAGAGGTCATCGGCGCCGGCGCGTGGGGCAGCTACATCTGGCTCGATCAGCGGCGCGGCCTGACCGCCGTGCTCATCACCGACGTACCGCCAGGCACGATGGCATCGATGGATGCGGCCCTGGGGCTGTTCGCGATCGCGCGGCAGCAGGCGGATCAGAATCAGGCCACAACACTCTTTGCGCGGCCGCAGCCGGCCGGCGTGAATTTGCTTTGGACCGGCGCGCCGGGCGCGACCCGCTACCGAGTCTATTCCAGTGCGACGCCGATTCGGAATATCTTTGAACTGCGAGCGGCGCAGGCCGTCGCTCAGACGACGAGCACGTTCTTCGTCGCGCCGCCGGCGGCGTACTACGCGGTGACGGCGGAGTTTGGCGAACACGAGAATTTCGCGCTGACGCCGCGACAGAATACGTTGACCGCTCCGGTGCCGTGCTTGGGGGATGTGAATTGCGATCGAACGGTCGATTTCGCGGATATCGAACCTTTTGTCACGGCGCTGGTGGGGCTTGAGCCGTCCCAGTGCGCCCGCGTTGCGGCCGATACGAACGCCGACGGGGCCGTTACGTTTGACGACATTAGTTCATTCGTCGGGTTGCTGGTGGCGGGGGCGGCCTGTCCGTAAGCGGCGCCCGACGGAGCAACGGGCGCGGTGCGCCGCAGGCGCAGACATGACTAGCCGGCCCACTCGGACATGCCGAAGTGAAACGCCCAGGAGGCCTGCAGGAGCATCGCCGCAGCGAAGTAGGCGGTGCGTCCGCCGGCGCTCCAGTCGCGCGCCAGCCACGAGCCGAGTACGACAAACGCCGGCGTAGCGAGCATCATGTAGCGGCCCATCGACTCGAGCCCGAAGTTGCTCCAACCAGAGACGAGATACCGTTGGATGAAAATCAACGGCCCGATCAGCAGGAGCGGGCGGAACGTCGGCCCTACCCGCGGCCACGCCGCCAGGCCTATCAGCAGCAGCGCGATCGATGTCGGCATGTTCCACGCCATCGGATGGGTGAGCTGGAAGAGCCCGACCGGGAACTCGCGAAAGGCCCGGCCGATGTATTTGAACTGGTCAAAGACGCGCGACATGCGCAGATACGAGGGCCACTGGCTATCTTCGATCGGCGGGATCCAGCCGGCGCGCAGATTGTCGTAATAGACCTGCGCCGAGCCGAACTGGATTGTGAGATAACCGGCGTAGAGCAGCGCGCCGCCCGCGGCCAGGCCGCCCAACAGCGCCAGCGTCATGAGTCGTCGCGGCCAGGTGACGCGGCTGCCGAGCACATACGCCAGCGCAAAGACCGGAACCAGCATGGTCGCCGTCGGGCGGGTTGCGGTCGCCAGACCGCATAGCAGCGCAGCCAGCCCATAGCGGCGCTGATCGAGGAGCCAGAACAGGCCGATTTGCAGCGCCAGATTCAGGCTTTCGGAATAACCATAGCTGTAAAAACAAGCGCTGGGCCAGGTGAGCAGGGCGGCGACACCGCTCAGCGCACCGGCCTCGCCGACGCGCCGCCGCGACCAGAGGTAAAGCAGGGCCGCACCCGCCAGCGCGGCGGCATTGGCGACGAAGATCATGGCGCCATTCACGCCGAAGAGCGGCACGAACAGCCGGCAGCTGAGCGGATAGAGCGGGAAAAACGCGATGTTGAACTGGGCCTCGTCAAAGGGCGTGTCGGGCGGCATCTTGCGATAGGAATAGCCGTCTCGAATGATCGAGGCGTAGTGCGGCGCATCCCAGCGCAAGAGCGGCTCGAACTGATGCACGCGCTGACGCATGTCGCGAGCGAGCTGCGAATGCGGATCAGCCAGCAAGGCCTTGATCTCGTTCTCGCGCTCGTTGATCGGCGGATGCAGCTCGCTGTACATGCGCACTTCGACCAGCGCGCCCGTGTATGTTGCCGCCCAAACCACCAGCCGCGTCGCCATGAACAGGCCCAGCACGCACCACAAACCGCGGCGGATGTCCGCGCGCTCCGCTGGCGGCGCCGACGCCGCGGTCTGGCTGTGCGGCGCGCTCGCGGCGCGCGGTCCGTTCGGCTCCAACACCAACAATTCCGGCGGATTCTTCATATCGAGGTCATCGCTGCCAACAGACCGAAATGGCCGCAGCCGGCGCCTTCTCGGCGGAATGAAAAGAACAGGTCGTTGCGGCAGAGCGTGCAGAGTCCGGCCTGCTCGATGTTCTCCGCCGGCACGCCCGCCGCGGACAGCGCCGCCCGGTTGGCGGCCCACAAGTCGAAGAACATGCGGCCATCGCGGCGCGGAAAAAACGCATCGCGGCCGGTGAGCGTTGCGGCCGCCGCCAGGACGTCCTCGCGCACTTCGTAACAGCAGGGGCCGGCGGAGGGGCCGATCCCGGCGCGAATGTCGGCTGGGTTCGCGCCGCTTTCGCGCATCAGCGTGATCAAGCGCGGCGTGATCTGCGCAACGGTGCAGCGCCAACTCGCGTGGGCCAGGCCCAGCACCCGCGCATGCGGATCATACGCCAGCACCAGCGGGCAATCGGCGGAGAATGTCATCAGCGCTTCGCCGGGCGCCGCGGTCAGAATCAGATCGGTGCCGGGCTGCGGGCCGGCGGGCTGACCGGCGTGGATAGTCACGGCCCGTGTTTGATGCGCCTGTACGCAGTAATGCAAGCGGTCGGGGTCGAGTCGCCAGTCGGTCAGCATGCGGCGGCGGTTGGCGGCGCGGTGGGGAAGTGCTTCGTCGCGGGCCGAGACGTCGAGCGGGCGGCACGCAAAGGCATGGACCAGCCCCGCCGTCTGCGCCAAGCGCTCAAATTGTGCGTAGGTCTGCTGGCCGATCTCAACGAAACGCAAGGCGGCGGCTTCTCCAATCGCCGTCACGCCGCGGCGTGGGGCCGCAGCGCGTACGATCGTGCGAACCATAGCGGCGATGGCCCGTCCCGCAAAGGGGCGGCGGCAGGGGCTTGTGGGTGCACGGCTCGGACGCGACTCGGATCCGAATCGCCTGCTGGCAGGCGCGGACCATGAGACGCGGCTATGAACCGAACCGCGCCCGTGAGGAAGCGATTGGAGTCGGACCGCGCGATGCACTTCGTCTGGGCATTCGCTTACACCGATCGCCTGCAGAGCGATTGCTCGTCGATCGCACAGATTGTCGGCGTGGTGGACTGTTGTTGAGATCAATTGATGGAATTGACCTGCGTCATGCGTGACTATCCGGCGGTCGCCGCTCGCTCGAGACCGCCGCCCGGGGAGATATCACCGAAGCGCCGCTCGCGTGCGGCGTAGTTGCGCAGGGCGTCGTAGAGATGCTCCGCCCGAAAATCGGGCCAGAGCACCGGCGTCGCGTACAGCTCCGCATAGCTGCATTGCCACAGCAGAAAGTTGCTCAGACGCATCTCGCCCGCCGTGCGGATCACCAAATCCGGGTCGGGCTGGCCGGCCGTATCGAGCGTGGCGCTGATCCGTTCTTCGTCGATCGCGTCCGACGTTAGCTCGCCGCGTTCGACGCGCCGGGCCAACTCGCGAACGGCGTCGGCCAGCTCGGCCCGCGCGCCGTAATTGAGCGCCACGCACAGGGTCATGCCGGGATTGGCGGCCGTCAGCGCTTCCGACTCGTCCAGCTCCGCCAGCACCTCGCGCGGCAGGCGCTGCCGCCGCCCGATGTGCATCACGCGCACCTGGTTCTCCATCAGCATCGGGCGCTCTTCGGCAAGGTAGCGCGCATAGAGCGCCATCAATCCGTTGACCTCGGCCTGCGGCCGCTTCCAGTTTTCCGCGCTGAAGCTGTAGAGCGTGAGGCACGCCATGCCGAGATTGCTGCAATTGCGCACGACTTCGCGCACCGCCGTGATGCCGTTCTGATGCCCCTCAATGCGCGGCAGACCGCGCAATTGCGCCCAGCGGCCGTTGCCATCCATGATGACGGCCACATGCCGGGGCAATTGCTCCGGCGGCACGCCGACGGCATTCACGGATTCAATCTGCGGAGCCAGTGCCATAATCAAGCCATCAACCAGTTGTCTATCGTAACGCCGCGCTGCTCGCTCGCGCTATGGCAGCACAATCGTCTGATCTCGGCCCGGGCCGATGCCGATCAGCCGCACAGGCACGTCGAGCCGGCGACTGACCAGCGTGACATATTCGCGCGCCGCCAAGGGCAGTTCCTCAAATCGCCGACACCCGACTAAATCCTCGCTCCAGCCGGGCAGGGTCTCATAGACCGGCTCGACCTCCTCCAGCGCATACGTGTCGGCCGGAAATTCGTTCGTGACACGGCCGGCATGGCGATATGCGACGCAGACCTTCAGCTCGTCCATGCCCGAGAGCGTGTCGAGGTGCAGAATCGCCAAGCCGCTGGCGCCGCCGACCATCGCGGCATAGCCGGCGGCGACCGCGTCGAACCAGTCGCAGCGCCGCGGCCGCCCTGTCGTGGTGCCATATTCGTGGCCGCGTTTGCGAATGGTCTCGCCGATTTCATCTTTCAGCTCGGTGGGGAATGGCCCGGCCCCGACGCGCGTGGTATAGGCCTTCACGACCCCGAGCGTGGCGGGGATCGCCGCGAGCGGCACGCCCGCGCCGCTGGCGGCGCCGCCGGCGCCGGCGTTCGAGCTGGTGACATAGGGATAGGTGCCATGATCGATGTCGAGCAGGCTTCCCTGCGCGCCCTCGAACAGGATGCGCTTGCCCTCCTTGAACATGCGATGGAGCAAGACCGTCGTGTCGCAGACAAACGGCCGCAATTCTTCGGCGAAGCGCAGGTATTCATCGGTCAACTGATCGGCATTGAGCGTCTCGCGATCCTCAAAGACCGATTGAAAATAGATGTTCTTGTGGGCGACGATGCTGCGCAGCCGCTCGCGCAGCCGGTCGGATCGGTAGAGATCAACCACGCGGATGCCCCAGTGGCGGGCTACCTTGTCGGCATAACAGGGGCCGATGCCGCGAGCCGTCGTGCCGAGCTTGTCTCCGCCGCGGGCCGCCGCCTCCGTGAGGATGTCCTCTTTGCGGTGATAGGGGAAGACCAGATGAGCGCGGTTGCTGATGCGCAGATTCTCGGCGACCTGCCGGCCGCGCTGGCGCAACGATGAAATCTCGCCAATCAGGACGGCCGGATCAATGACGGCGCCGCCGGCGATGATCGAGACGACATTGGGCCGCAGGATGCCGCTGGGCAGGAGGTGCAGGGCGAATTTCTCACCGCCGATGACAACGGTGTGGCCGGCGTTGGCCCCGCCGCTGTAGCGCACGACCGCGTCGTAATCTTCGAGGAGCAGGTCGACGACCTTGCCCTTGCCCTCGTCGCCCCACTGCAAGCCGACGACGCACGTATTTCCCAGATCGCGAAAACCCATGAGGTTGACATCCAAGCAGCTAGTGGACCAAACGATCGCGCGGCAGCCGCACACGCGATCCTGGCGGCGCGGCGCGCATTGACCGCGCCGGTTGCGCCAAGCGCACTCAACCCGGCACAACCCTGTTTTATAGTTGGCGGCGCGCGGGATCGCAAACCGCACGGCGGACGGCAAGGCTCATGCGACGAATCGCCGTCGTGGATTGCGAGGTCTGTACGAGTATGTCATAGTGCCGACGTAGATCGTCGGAGGCCGCTGCGTTGATCACGAAGGTCATCACCGAGAATTTCAAACGATTCGATCGCCAAGAGTTTGAGTTGGCCAAGTCCATCGTCCTGGCCGGGCCAAATAACAGCGGAAAATCAACTTTGCTGCAAGCCGTATCGACTTGGTCGATGGCATTGGAGCGCTGGCGGCTGGGAAAGGGGCGACGAGCGCACAGCGGCCCGACGCCTGCGCGTGTTCGTGCGGGTCAAGCGGTGACCCGCAAAGACTTCACAGCATTGCCCTTGCGTGACTTCAAATTGCTCTGGCACAAGACGATGGTGGCGTTGTCAAAGGCCGAATTAGGCCCGCGGCAATCGGCTGGGGCGCCGCGTCCGATTCGAATCAGGCTCGAGGGGGCGCGCGGCTTTACGCGCACGGACATGTGGTCGTTGACGATGGAGTTGCGACATCAGAGCACCGAGCAAATCTATGTGAAGCCGCTCGACCTTGCGGATGGGAAGATCCCGCCCGCGGTTGACGAAATGCAGATCGTGCATTGTCCGCCCTTTTCAGGCATCGGCGCGGAAGAGCGTCGCCTGGATCGCGGCGCCCAGCAACTGGAGATCGGTCGCGGTCGATTGGGTGACATTCTTCGCAACTTGCTTTTTGAGGTCCATCACGTCCCAGACCAATGGAACAACCTCGTCGAGGACATTCAGAACTTGTTTCGTGTTACCCTGCTTCCGCCCGAGTATGACGAATCGGTCCCATTTATTCTTTGCGAGTATCTTGACGGCATCCCAAAACATGCACGCTCCAAGAACGGGCTCACGACCTACGACATCGCCTCCGGCGGCAGTGGTTTTCATCAAGTGCTGCTCCTGCTCAGCTTCTTCTACGCTAGACCCGCTTCTGTTTTTCTCCTGGACGAACCCGATGCGCATCTGCATGTCATCTTGCAGCGCCAGATTTATGAGCGCCTGGGCAGCGTCGCCGAGCGCCGCGCGTGTCAATTGATCATCGCGACGCACTCCGAAGTCATTCTCGAATCTACCCCGCCCCATCGCGTGATCTCCTTTCTTGGAAAACCTCACCGGCTGGTCGACGAAGCCGAGCGCGACCGGCTGGGACTCGCCATGAGCGAGTTAAGCAGCCTCGATTTATTGCTCGCGGAACAGGGCCGTGCCGTCCTGTATTGCGAGGGCGAATCTGATTTCAGCATTCTTGAAGCCTGGGCAAGAGCGCTCCGGCATGCCGCCGTGCAGTTCTTTGACAATCCGTTCAAGCACGTCAACCGTGGCCGACAACCCAAGCGGGCCAAGTCCCATCTACTAAGCCTGCGCAGCATCCATCCAGATATCCGCGGCTTGCTTCTCTTGGACAAAGATGACCGAAATCTACCCGATCGCGAGGTTGTCGCTGACGGCCTTCGGATCATCCGCTGGAAGCGATACGAAATTGAGAACTATCTGATTGTGCCGGATGCCGTTCGGCGCTTCTTAGCCCAACGCGACGCTGAACTATTCGCCCATGCTGCGGCAGAAAAGGCCATGGACTATCTGAAATCGCAATTGCCCGGCAGCTTCTTTGAAAAACCGCTCTCGAACGAGACGAAGGCGATCGTTGAAATCCCGGCGAAAAAACAGCTGCTGCCGCAGATGTTCGAAGCCGCGGGACAACCACTCGATCCAAGTGATTACAAACTGCTCGCCGAAATCATGAAGCCCGACGAGGTGCATCCTGATGTGATCGCCGTTCTTGATGAGATTGCGGCCCTGACGACTTCCTCGCAGACATAGGCGGCGCGCCCGTCGCCGCTTCAACGCGTCCCTATCTGTTTCTATCGCTGAAGCGGGCCTTTGTGAATGCCCCGGTCAAACCACCCGCCGCGAATCCAGCAGGACGCAGATCGGCCCGTCATTGACCGATTCGACCAGCATGTCGGCGGCGAAGCGACCTGTCTCGACCCGCGCGCCAAAGCCGCGAATCGCTGTGACCAGTTGCTCGATCAGCGGCGCCGCGACGACGCCCGGCGCGGCGTGGTCAAACGAGGGCCGCCGCCCGCGGCGCGCGTCGGCCAGCACGGTGAATGCGCTGATCACCAGCACCGCGCCCCCGGCGTCGATCACGCTGCGGTTCATTTTCTGCTGCGCATCGAGAAAAATCCGCAGGTTCGCGACCTTTTCGGCGATGTAGGCGAGATCGGCCGGCGTGTCGTCCGGCGCGGCCGCGGCATAAACGAGCAACCCCGCCCCGATCGCGCCGACCGCAGCGCCGTCGACGGTTACGCTGGCACGGGCGACACGTTGGACAACGGCTCGCATCACGCGCCAGCATAGCCGGCGCGACGCCGCGCTGCAGCGCCGCGCCGGCGCCCCTCAAAACGATCATCGCCGCGCGGCGTCCGAAGACTCCGCGCGGCGAATCAGCGGATCACAGCATGGCCGGCCAAAGCCCGTGAGCCGCCGGCCATCGCGCAGGCCTCCGCGAGCGCGGTTCGTTCCAAAGAACCCAACGAACGCGGAAACCCGACGCGACCTGATCCCATCATCGGCGCTAGCGACGGCGAACGCCGAGCAGCCCCAGCGTCAGCAACGCCAACGAGGCCGGTTCAGGCGTCACTTGCATCGAGAGCGAACCGCTCCGCCAATAGCCGTCGATCACGTCGTCAGCGTCATCAAAACCCTCGAAGAATTGCAGCCGGAGAATGCCATCCGGCAGCAGCAGATTCCCGATCGGCGTCGATTCATCCAGGTCGATGATGCCGCCGCTCGTGCTGCTCTGGATGCCGGGCGAATTCACACCGACCGGGCGCAGGTTGAATGCATTCGGAGCGCTGTCGGTGCTGTTGTCGAACAGCACGCGGATCTCGGACAGCCAGCTCGGTGTGACGGCTTCGAGCGTCACGTCCCAGCCGACGCCGACCAACTCGACCGACGAGCCGGACGGCAGGCCCGCCGCCGCGGCGACGTCGAGATTAAACACGCGATTGCTGGCATCATCGATCGCGTCCCAGCTCTCGATATCGACGGTCGCGAAGTTGATGATCGGACCGGCGCCGAGCACCCAGCCGCCCGACGGAATCGCGCCATCCGACAACACCCGCTCATCCGCACGGGGCGCCAGCCGATCCGCCTGGGCGGACGCGACCAGCAGCAGCGCAGAGAGCACGCAGCCATACGTCAGAATCCCTTTCATGCTCGCCTTTCCTCCTCGGAAAATACCTACGACGGCCCGTTGTTCCGATGAGACGGAACGGCCGCGGCTCTGGAAATCAAACGCGGCTTTCACCACCCGGCGGCTCTTGTCGGATCCGGCCCAGCGCCGGCCCTGCGCACGGTTTCGCGGTGCTCTACGTCTTCCAGACATTGTGGTTATAGCGATGCGATCTGGGCCAATGCAATTGTTTTTTGGGAAATGGCTCAAAATGGTAGTTATTGATCCTCATCAGGATGCGCCCAGGACCGAAAATGATGTCTTTGCGTCGAGGAGCGTTACCATAACGCTGAACAGCGGCGATCCGTTCGCGCGGCGATGAGAATTCAAAGCGCGGCGCCGGCCGATGCACTTGCGTCTCTTCTTGAAATCGCCGCCGGCTGCGGCGGCCTCATGCGACACTTCGATGGAGATGGTTTTGGGCATGCCGGCTCTCGCAGGCGCACCCGATGGCGATCGCGGCTTGTCGCTCCTAACGGCGGGCAGCACCGGACGCGGGCGGACTGACACTGCCTGCTGCCGCTGCAACGGCCTGTGTTTCGAGACGTTGGGATGAGCCGCGAACATCGGGGAGCGCCAGATTTCGCTTGCGGCTTCGCTTCACGACGGGTCTGTCGAGAAACGAGATACTCGTGAAAATCGAACGCAACTATCCGCCGATCGGGTGGCGTCGCATCGAAACCCCAGGTCTGATGCGGCGTGAGGCCATCGGCACGTCATAGCCGGAGTTCACGACAGCCGCGCGAAGGGAGGGTCAGGTCTTGCGCGCTGCTCCGCTTGCTGACGGTGGCGGCTCTGCTTCAGGCGAAAGTCCAGATTTCAACACGGTCTAGCTCGGCTGCGCCGGAGGCGGCTTCACGCCAAAGCGGTCGAGCGATTTCTCGATCGTGTCGTAGAAATCAAACATCTTGTCGAGGTTTGTGATCTTGAAAACCCGTGCCAGCTCCGCACGCAGCCGCGCCAGCACGACCGTCGCGCCCGTCTTTTCCGCCTTGCGCCGCAGCGTCAGCAACACGCCCAGCGCCTGCGAACTGAGAAAACGCACCGAGTCAAAATCGAGCACGATCGATTTACGGTTTTGTTGTTCGACCAGCTCATACAGTTCGCGGCCGATTCGCTGAATCGTGACGACATCGAGAATCGAGTTGTCCCGGAACGTCACGACCGCCACCGGGCCGACTTCTTGCACGATCAGGCTGGAATCAGGCATCAGCGCCTCCAAGCTTCTTCCTTACAGTATAGGCGGGGACCATGTCTGTAAACGCAACGCCGAGCCGGCCCAAGCAGGCACGGCAGCGCACCCACGTCGCCCCTCCGTCGCTGCCCACAGGCCGAGCGCTGCCACCAGCGACTCAGGGCTGACTCACGGCAACCTCCCCGGTGCGCTGCTCAACTTCGCGCAGTGCGTCCACCGCGGCGGCGGAATCGCGGCGCGCCAGCAGTGTTCCGCTCAGCCGGATTGTGCCCAGCCGATCCGTGGACGCAGCCGCCGGTGCGGCGCAGCTCAACTCGGCCCGTTCGATCGCCAGCGCGAGCCGCTCTCCGCTGGCGCGACGCATCGCCACAAAACCGCTGCCGTCATAGACGCGCGGGCCTTCCGGCGTTGTCATGACATAGCGCAGCCGCGCGTCCTGAAGTGAAGCATCGGCCGGGGTTGTGCCCGGCTGCGGCCGCCAATAAACATGGATATGCAGGAATTGCTCGATCGCGCCCGGCGACGCCAGTTTTGCCGGCGCCGTGGCGGCGGATTGCGCCGCAGCAGCATCGGACGCGATCAGTGCGCCCCCGTCGCCAATGTCTCCGGTCGAGTTCACGGAAGCGGCCGCCCCGCTCGGCGCCGAGCCTGGCCAGTTCATACGATTTCGCAACGACTTCCAGCCGCCCCGGCGCTCGCCCGACGTGACCGGCGCCAGGTCACTCAGCGACTGCGCGAGGATGTGAATGTCGCCGCTGCGATCGGTCCACGCGGCGCAGCGGCTGAACGTCAGCTCGTACGTTTCGGGAAAATACGCATCCTTGAATGACTCGAGCCGCAGCGTCGTCGCCGCGCCGGGTTGCAGCTCGATTCCCGCGGTCTTGTCACAACCGAGGAGTGCCGCGCCCAGCAACCCGCCGATCAGGGCCATCCAGGCCGGGCCGGCTCGCGTGTGCATGCATCGCGAACCGAGGCGAGTTGCTCGCGCTGCTTCCGTATGCATGCTTCTATTCGCTCTTGGCATCATCGCTTTGAAAGTCATCACGCCTGTTTTTCGAGCTGCGCCAAGCCGTTGTTGCAGCCGTCCGCGGCCCGCGCCGAGCTAATCGCTCTCATCGAAGATCGCAGGGCGCGGGCGCGCCAGGCCCGGCAGATCGCGTGCGTCGGAAATTCCCAGCAGACGCAGCGCGTCGCGCTCGACGATTCCGCGCAGGTGCTCGCGCGGTATCGCCGCGAGGCCGCCATTGATGGAATACTGGTTGACCGAATAGAGCGCTTCGATGCATGCCGCCGGCGCACGATAGGGAAAATCGCTGCCGAAGAGCAGCTTGTCGATCACGCCGAACTCATGCGCCCCGACAAGCGCGTTGTAGGCGTGCCACGGACGATGCAGCAGCCCCGCGATGTTCGCATAAACGTGCCGATGCTTCGCCAACAGCACCAGCGCTTCATCGACCCACGGATAGCCCAAGTGCGCGATGACAATCCGCAGATCGGGATACTCGCGGGCGACTTCGTCGATGTGCACAGGCCGGGCAAACTGCAGGATCGAGGCCGGGCTGCGCTTGTGGCTCTCAAATAAGACCGGGATCTCGCGCCGGGCGCACTCTTCGTAGAGCGCCATCGCGCGCGTGTCGGCCGGGTGAAAATTCTGCATCGCCGGCGAGATCGTGACGCCCTTCAGCCCCAGTTCCTCGGTGGCGACCGTCAGCTCGCTGCGCCAGTCGGCGTCCGTCGGATCGACGCCCGCAAAGCCGATCATCTTGGCGGCATGTTGCCGCACATAATCGGCCACCATGCGATTGGGAATCTCAGCCCCGAGATGCCGGCTCTTGAATGCCAGCACAATTGCGCGATCGACGGGCATCGCCGCCTCGAAATGCCGCGTCGCATCGGCCATGACCGCGGCGGGCAGTCCAAAAGCATCCGGCGCGAGACCGGCAACCCAGATTTGCGTGTGGCAGTCAACGATCATGTGCACCGCGCCAAGGACGCCGCCGCGCACCGCTCGCCGCCCATTCCGAGCACTACGACGCGACACGCAACGGCCATTCAAGCTTACATGGATGCTAGCGGAAATGCGAACATCACGTCAATTCGGCCGGCTGAGGCCGAAGGCTCGCCGCAATTCGCAACCGTTCAAAGCGGGCGCACGCCCGGGCAACGAAATGGCCCGCTGCGCGACGCAGCGGGCCACGAATAGCCGATTCAAACTGCCAGGATCAATCCGACGACTAGCGACGGCGAATAAGCCCAAGGCCACCGAGCGCCAGCAGGGCCAGCGAGGTCGGCTCCGGGATCAGAATCTGATAGTTGGTCGTACCCGACGCTGTGTCGCCCGCGCTCAGGCGGAAACGAACCTGGGCGCTCATGCTGCTGACGGCGCCGGGGATTGTCTGGAACGAACCCGGCGGCAGCGGGAAATTCTCCGACTGCGTAAAGCTGCCGGCGCTCGGCGAAGTGACCGAAGGAACCAGCGTCGTGAAACGCGTGCCTGCCTCGGCCAAACCGTTGAAAGCGGCAAGATACGAGCCGCTCGGAGCGTACTGACCGTCGAGCTGCGCGCCATCGATTCCGCCGTCGGTCGCCGTAATCGCCGCGCTCGCGCGGCCGATCGGGTCAATCAGCGTATCAAAGGAGAGCAGCGCCGAGGTGATCTCGAATTCGGTCGCGGCGGCGCCGGCTTGCACCGCAAACTGCAGTGTGATCGCCGGATCCTGCTCCAACTCGAACGACGCATTGGTCAGACGACCCAGTTCGCGACCACCGGGCGTGCGCAGCGTCTGCGTGCCGGCCAGCGACCAACGGAACGAATCACGTTCCGGATCATAGATGATCCCGCCGCTGCCGGGCGTAAACAGCACCTGCCATTGACCGGTTTCGCCAGTCATGGCGTCACGAGCAGTAATCGAGAAAACGCGGCCGCTGATTGCAGCACTCGCCGCGCTGGCAATTCCGAGTGTAAGGACGATAGGAACGAGCCTCAAGGCCCAAATCGAATACCCACGCATAGCCTTCCTGCCTCCATGCCCTTCGCTCAAAAAGGGCGGCATAGTTCGCTTCAATCAACTCATGTACTGACTACGCGAAAGGCTTCAGGCCCGGTGGGCACATGAATACAGTCGCGCTAAATCGCTCTCGCATGAGCTTAGCATAGCGAGGCCCAAATGCAAAGCCCATTCTGAGACTTTTTTTCATCACGGCGCAACCGCCCTGGCACTACCGCCATATCAAGGCCTCAATTCGTCCCGCCTAAATCACCTAAGCGATTAATCCTAATACGCTTATGACGATAGATATTGAGCAAGTTCCGTCCCGTCGAGGGCATGCTAAGGCGAAAGTGTGAGCGCCGCTCGGCAGTTCGATCGCGTCTCCAGGCATCATTTCGAGCCAACCAAGAGGTCGCTGGGCGACATTGCGGGTTCTTCATATTGCGTCGACTCGCGCTCTGGTTTCGTCAACGTGCCAACCACTGCGCCATGCCCGCCTTCGGCCATACAGGTGCGGCTCTGCTACACAGCAGCTGTCGAATTCAGTCATTCGCATGTTATTGCGGCTAGGCTGAATTGCTGCATAAACACAACATGCCGATCAGTTGAGCCGTTACAAAGTGGCCCTTCGGCGTTGAAAAAAAGTTCGGGGGGCGCGCCACGCACTCGCAAATTCAAGCGGACCGGGCACTCACCGATCGCACAGGAAATCGCCGCGAATGCGGATCGGCGCTTGCTGACGGGATTCCTCAGTTGCGCGGGAACTGGTCGCACGGAAAGACGGGCAACAAACAGAGAGACCTTGCCGAACGAAAGAGATCAGGCAGAGAAAAGCTGCTCAGATAACACAGCGGCCCGTGACCAGGGGCCACGGGCCGCGATGCTCAGTTGATCTGTCGCAAAAAACTGCTTAGCGACGACGGATCAGACCCAGAGCGCCGAGGGCGACCAGCGCCAGGCTCGTCGGCTCCGGAATCGGGTTCAGACCGACGACCAGCTTGTAACGGCCGGCCTCACCATGCTCGCCCGCGAAGTCAAAATCCGGGAAACCGGAGACCGCGATGCGCCAACGACCCGACACGTCCGCCACGTCATACAGCGACGAGAGCAGACCCGGACCGTCGTCATCGTCGCCCTGGAGCAGCGAGCCATCCGGACGGAACAGACCGATGACCGTGTCCAGCGCGCCGCCATCCGGCGGGCTGAAATCGAACACCGACGCGGTGATCAGATCACCCGCGACGAGATCGATCGAGAAGAAATCCACATCGCCACCACGCAGTTCGCCATCGACCGCCACACCGCCGAACGGGTAAGCCCCGGCCGGGATGTGATTGGCGCTGGCGAAGGTGTTGTTCGGCTCCGCTTCGAGCAGCGGGAACTGAGCGAACGCCGCGCTCGAAAGGCCGAACAGTGTGGCAAGAACCACAACTTTCCGCATACCAACCTCCTCTTAAAGTGCACTTTAGACGGCTGCAAAGTTAATGAACTTAGCGGCTCACCAAGTTTCTTGAAGCGTAGTGCTTCTTTCGCTCTCTCGCCGTCCAGGAACCCAAAAAATTAAACCAAGCAGACGCCACCCGCAATGACACCATGCGGGCGGAATACTTCTACATCTTTGCCGAGAATACCGACCGCAAGGAGCAAAGTCAACGAAAATGAACGATTTTGCAGCGATATCAAAAAAAAGCTGCCGACGCCCCAGACGCACAAATGGCGAAGAAAATTATATTTTATGGGACTATGATTTTCCACAACGCCCCTCCCCATGAAGAGTCCTAGAAAGATCGTGGCTGAAGCGATTTGTTTTTTTTTCATCTTCAAGAAATAAATGTTATGGGACCATAACGTGCTTAGTGCGATTACTTTCGGCTGCCGAGTTCTACTTCGCGACCCGATGTGATTACCCAATTCGATGCGCAAGCCTTTGCTGCGGAGGATCGCCTACCATGGCGCGTCTATGAACCTGCCGGTTGTTACAGATACGGTTCTGGCGCTTGCCACGGCGTGGCAACCGGCGCCCTTGGCCATTTTGCGGCTGAGCGGGCCAGATTGTTTTGAGGTGGCTGCCGCTGTCGGCATCATGCCGCCGGCCGACAAAACCGTTCATTCGACGCGCGGTAACTTGCAGCTCGTTTCGAGTGCGGCGGTCCCGGTCGAAGCGCTGTGGTTTCGCGCGCCGCGCAGCTATACCGGGCAAAATCTGGTCGAGTTGCACACGGTCGGCGCGCTGCCATGGCTGCGCGAGCTTTCAAGCCGGCTGTTGGCGGCCGGCGCGCGGCGGGCACTGCCGGGTGAATTCACCGCGCGCGCTTATCTCGCCGGAAAACTGAGACCCGAAGCGGTCAACAGCATTCTCGACCTGATTCACGCCGATGATGACGCAACCGCACGGCGGGCCGCGCGGGTGATGAACGGCGCGCCAATTGAGCAACAGGGCCGATTGGCCGAGCGACTCGCCGCATTGCTGGCGCGCGTGGAAGCGGGCATCGATTTTGTGGATGAGGAAGATGTGCGTTTCATCTGTGCCGAAGCCGTCGCGACTGAGCTGGCCGAGTTGCAAGCCCAGGCTGACCGACTGCATGCCGCTGCCGGGCGCGGAGGACGCGGACGGCCGCACGTGGCGCTGGCCGGATTGCCGAACGCGGGCAAGAGCACGCTCTTCAATGCTTTGGTCGGCTATCGGCGCGCGATCGTGTCGCCGGTGCTGGGCACAACGCGCGACGTGCTTAGCGCAGAAGTTGCGATCGGCGAACAGGTCATCATGCTGCAGGATTGCGCCGGGCTGGGGCATACGCCGACAGATCTCGATCTGGCCGCGCATCGGGCCGCGGAGCAAACAACGGCGCACGCCGATGTGGTGTTATGGGTGCACGCGGCAGATACGCCCTGGGAGGCAGCCGAGTTAGAGGCTTTGTCGCACCTGCCGCGCGAACGTATCGTGCTGGTCGAAAGCAAGGCCGAGTTGGCCGGCGCGCGGGATGGAAAAGCCGAACCGTGCCGGGCCAAGGAGTTGCCGCCTGGCGCGCCTGAATGTTCTCATGCCGTCCGGGTCAGCGCGATCACCGGGCTGGGGTTGGATAGACTGCGCGAGGTGCTGCCGGCGGCGCTGGCGGCGGCCATGCCGATCGATGCCGGCGACATTGTGACAGATGTTCCGGCGCTAGCGGCCGCGCTGGAGCGGGCCCAGCGCCAGGCGCGAGCGGATTCGGCCCTAGCGGCGCCGGAACTGTTGGCTCACGAGCTGCGCGCGGCACTGCGGACCGTGCGCAGCGCGGCCCAGCCGGCGCTGGCCGACGAGCTGCTGGGGCGCATCTTCACCCAGTTCTGCATTGGGAAGTAATCCGACGATGATGAAACAGATGCGGCCATCGAGCCTCTATGGCAGAGCCGGCTTGCGACCGGCTTTGATCGCAGGTCTATGGGCGGCGGCGCTGGCGGGTTGCATCGAGCCAACCGAGCGCCCCTTTCTCTACCGGGTGGAGCGCGAACCGCCGAGCTATCTCTATGGCACGATTCACGTCGCGGATGCGCGCGTGACGGCTTTGCCGGCGGCGGTAGCTCAGGCGCTGCACGCGTGCGATCGATACGTGTGCGAGATCGATGCCGGCGCCGATGTCCTGCGGGCCGAGCGCGCAGCGCTCGATCTGCCGCATGATCAGCGGCTCCGCGACGTGCTCACGCCGGAGTTGTACGAGCGCGCGCGGAAGCACTTCGCGCGGCGCGGCGTGCCGTTGGTCGGTTTGGAGCGCAAGAAGGTCTGGGTTATCGCGGTGGCGGCGCCGCTGCTGGATGTGCTGGGTGATTATCTGTGGCGCCAGCCGCTCGACGCGGAATTATGGCATCAGGCTCGCGCCTCCGGCAAAACCACGCAGGGGCTGGAGACGCCGCGCGAGCAGATCGCGATCTTTGACCGGCTGACCCCGGCGGAACAGAGCGAGTTGCTCGAGCACGTGCTGACACGGCTGGAGCAGGCGGAGCAGACCGGCGCGCGCCCGATAGAGACGTTGATCTCCGTGTACTTGCGCGGCGATGAAGCCGCGCTGCTGGGATACCTGGAATGTGAGGCCGGCGCGGCCGGACCGCTGCAGCGCCGCTTGCATGATGAGCTGCTCCCCAAACGCAATGAAAAATTCGCGCGGCTGATCCTCCAACAATTCGCCGAGCGACCGCGCGAGGCGGTCTTTGTCGCGGTGGGCGTCGGGCATCTGATCGGCGAAGACGGGTTGATCGCTCGGCTGCGAAGCGCGGGTCAGAAGGTCGTGCGCGTCGAGTAGTCCCGCGCGGCCCCGGCGCCGCGGCACGCTCTCGTCATGGCGGCAGCTTGATCGTCAGCGGCAACTGCTCAGCCGTTGATTTCGCAACTCCAGCTCGCGCCGGCGGCGATCAGTTCGGCGGGTTGCGCGCGGCGAATCACGGGCGGCCACTCGCGGCGCGGCGAATACCACTCATCCAGCACCGCGTGCCAGTCGCACGCGCTGCGACAACGTACAAACGCATCGCGGACCGCGTCTCCGGCCGGGTGCAGCTCGGCATAGCGAATGCCGAATTTCCGCATCGTTCGCGCCGCCGCGCTCGGTCCGGCCTCGGCGGCGGCGAGTGAAAAGTGCTCGCGAATCACCACGCCCTGCTCGGCGACGGCAGGCGGCGGCGGCAACGGACGTCCGACCGAGAGCGCCCGCGCCTCTCGAAAGATCCAGGGATAGCCGATGCAGCCGCGCGCCACCGTCACGCCGTTCACGCCGGTTTCGGCGATCATGCGCAGGCAATCTTCGGCGGTGAACAGGTCGCCGCTGCCCAGCAGCGTGAAGTCGTCGCCGACGTGCCGGCGCACCTGCGCGAGAAAATCCCAGCGGCTGGGGCCGACATAGCGCTGCTCAACCGTGCGGCCATGCACGGTGACCGCGGCGACGCCGAGCTCGAGCGCGGCATCGAGGATTTCGAAGAATTTGCGGGCGCTCTCGGCGGAGTCGTCCAGACCGCGGCGCATTTTTAACGTCACCGGCGTTTTCGCGGGCACGGCTGCCCGAACGGCGCGCACGATCTCGATTGCGGTCGCGGGCTGCGACAGATGAAAGCCGCCGCGGCAGCGCCCCAGCACTTTCCGAACGGGACAGCCGAAATTAATGTCGATTACGTCATAGCCCGCGCCGGCCATCAGCGCGGCGGCGGCGGCGAACTGGGTCGGTTCAGCCCCCATGAGCTGACCGCCGACGGGGTGGTCGTCGGGCGCGAGCGTGAGGATTTCGCGCTGCAGCTTGCCGGGTTGCGTCACGATTTTGTCCAAGACGACCTCGTGGAGGGCGTAAGGCGCGCCAAGCCGGCGCGCGATCCGCCGCATCGGCGCATCGCTATAACCCGATAGCGCCGCCTGCACGACGGGGAAATCAAGTTGGACCGAACCGATCGACAACATGGCAGCAGCCAGTATAGGCGGAGCGAATCGTGAAATGAGACGGTGCAGCGTGATTCGCGGTTGCAAAATCGCGCGATCCATGACTAAGCTAGCGGCAATAGTGCGCTGATTGGCGTAGGCAAAGCTGAGAAAAACGCAGCGTAGAAGCGGCCATGCCCGTTGCACGAGCTTCGGCCCGGCGCAGCCCATTGACGCCGGCAAACCACGGGTTTGCCTTGCGGGCATGCATCGTCCGACCCGCTGCTTGAATACGCTCAACGCGACGCAGCGCAGCGCCGGACTGCGTCGGCGCTAGCGTCCGGAAGAAAGGGGGTTCGACGTACCAGAAGGAACGAAGGAAGAGGAGCGAGGCGATGGCGATGACTCAATGCGCGTGGCTGGCGCGACGGATCGAAGGTGGCGTGCCTGAATCTCGGCGCCTGCCGGCGCGGCTGGCCACGTGGCTCAGCCTGGTCGGCGGCGCGGTGACGTTGCACGCCGATCTTTACCAGCCCGGCGACGTGGATTGCTCCGGCGCCGTCGATTTCAACGACAGCAGCGCGTTTGTGACCGCACTCAGCGGACCGGCCGGATACGCGTCGGCCTATCCCGAATGCATTTACGCCAATGCCGACGTGGATTGCTCCGGCGCAGTGGATTTCAATGACATCGATCCGTTTGTCGGCTATCTGGTGAACGGGCCGGTGCTCAACGTGGAGCTGGCGGGCCGGCCGCTGAGCGAATACCCCCATTTCGAGTTCACGCGGCTTTATAACAGCAGCCAGCCGATCTGGGCGGCGATCGATCCGACCCGGTTTCCACACCTGGCCGGTCGCAGCGTGAGGCTTTACGTTTCGGTCGATCGCAGCGCGGCCGACTGGTTCGACAACCCCACCCTGACAGATGTCCGGGGGGCGTTCACTTCCTATACGATTCAACCGGGCGGAATTGAGAACAATCTGCTCTTCATCGGCGCGGGCGGGGCGCTGGCGAGCGCAACCGTCGAGACGGGTTTTGACCTGGTCATCGATGCGAACCGCAACGGCCGGCTCGACGCGGGCGACTTGATCGACGGCGCAGACTGTCGGGTGGCGACGGCGGGATTCTCGGTGATGCGCTCGCTGACGACGCCCGGGCCGCGACCGCTGGCCTCGACGGGAACCTACTCGGTTGGGCCGGTCTACGGCCTGGCGGCCGGCTTCACCAATCAGATCACCGTCTATCCCGATGACTTCGGCCCGGACGAGCGCGTACCCCTGGTGGTGATTTCACACGGCAGCGGCGACAACCTGGCCTGGTTCGACTATCTGCAGCGACACGTGGCGTCGTATGGCTACATCGCGATGAGCCATGCGAATAACGTTTCTCCGGGCATCGAGGCGGCGTCCAACTCGGTGCTGGGGCATACCGAGGCGCTGCTTGCCCAACAGATCGACAACCCGATTCTCGCCGGCATCAACGGACACATCGACACCAGTCGGATTGTCTGGATTGGCCAGGGCCGCGGCGGCGAGGGCGCGGTGCGCGCGTATGATCGCATCACCGACACCCCGCCGACTTATACGCCGACGACCTTCAGCCCGACGGCGATTCAGTTGATTTCGGCGATCGCGCCGACGGAGTTTCTCGGTCCGGCGAGCACAAACCCGAAGGGTGTCGCGTTTCACCTGATCTATGGCGCCGGCGATGGCGTGGTGACCGGCGAGCCGGGCAGCGATCCGAACAACCCCTTCAACATTTTCGAACGGGCGTGGGGGCCGCGACAATCCAACTACATCCACGGCGCCGACTACGGCGATTTTTCCTGCTGTGCCAATGAAGATTATGTCGGTCCGTCATTGGGCGCGATCGGCCGTTCCGCAACACAGGCCGTCGCCCGGGCCCAGTGGATCGCACTGCTGGAACACTACCTGCGAGAGCGGCGCGGAATGAAAGACCTCTTATGGCGACCGTATGAAGTCCTGCGCGCCGGCGGCGCGCCGGCGAGTGCGATCGTCGTGAGTGAGTATCGCCCGCCGAGCGGCGCCGGCGTTTTTGTCCTCGACGACTTTCAGACACAACCCAGCCCGTCGCTCAGCAGCAGCGGCGGCGCGGTCAGCTTCACACTCGCGGCGGGGCCGTTTGAGGCGGTTCTCAACGACATCAACAGCAGCTTTGCCTTTAACCCGGGCGAAGTGATGAACGGCATGACCCGGGCGCGCGCGGGCGAGCCGCAGCGCGGCATGGAACTGGAGCATGCGCCCGGCGGGGTACAATGGCTTGAGTTTGCGCTGCCGACTGGCGTGAACAACCTGGCACGGTGGGACTATCTCTCCTTTCGAGCGGCCCAGGTCACGCGCCATCCGCTCACCACCGCCGCCCTGCAGAATCAGGATTTTTCGATCGTCTTGCGCGATCGCGACGGCAGCAGCAGCAGGCTGCCCATTGGGGCATACTTCAGCGGGATCCAGGAGCCGTTTGGTCGCAGCGGCTCTGGCATCGGTTTCGGCTGGCAAAATGAGTTCCAAACCGTTCGCATCCGCCTGACCGACTTCACGCACGATCGCCCCGAACTCAATCTGCGCAACATCGTGGCGCTGCGGTTCGAGTTCGGCCACCCCGGCCAGACGCCGGGCGGCCGGCTCGCGTTTGACGACATCCGTTTGGAGAGCGATCTGGAGCGCTAACGCCGGGAATCGGCCCGCCGCCCCGGCGGCATCAGCGCGGCACGGGACGGCGCTGAGACAACGCGCCCCGCGCCGGTCGCGTGATGATCGCCTTAAGCCACGGCTGTTGTCGCCGCATCACGAACCGCCGCAGCCCGGTGGACCGCCGCGCTCGCTTCGCCGCACTCCGAATGCGCCGCCGCGAGCGCATCGAGGCCGGCCAGCACATCTTCGATGAGGTCTTCGGCCGCCTCGATGCCGGGCGAGAGCCGCACCAGCGAATCGGCCAGACCAAGTCGGGCGCGCTGTTCAGGCGGAATCGATGCATGCGTCATCGCCGCCGGCTGGCAAATCAGCGATTTCACGCCGCCGAGGCTTTCGCCCAGAACAAAGTAGCGCCGTGTTGATGCGAAGCGGCGGGCGTCTTCGAGTGTGCCGGCCAATTCGAGCGAGAGCATGCCGCCAAAGCCGCTCATCTGCCGCGCCGCGATGGCATGTCCGGGATGATCGGACAGCCCGGGGTAATAGACGCGCCGCACCGCGGGATGTCCGAGGACGGCCTCGGCCAGGCGCGCGGCGTTTTCGGCGTGGCGCAGTACGCGCAACTCCAGCGTCTTCAGGCCGCGCAGCGTCAGCCAGCAATCCCACGGTCCCGGCACGCCGCCGGCCGCGTTTTGCAGGAACTTGATCGGCTCAAAGACCGCCGCGTCGCGCGCCAGCGCCGCGCCTTGAATCAGATCGGAGTGGCCCGCCAGATATTTCGTGACGCTGTGAACGACGATATCGGCGCCAAGCTCAAAGGGCTGCTGAAAGACCGGCGTGGCGAAGGTATTGTCGACGACGGTCAGCGCGCCGCGCGCCTTAGCCGCTTGCGCGATCGCCGCGATGTCGCAGATAAGCAGACGCGGATTGGTCGGTGACTCCAGCCAGACCAGCCGCGTGCGCGCGGTCAGCGCGGCCGCAACCGCCGCGATGTTGGAAAGATCGACCGTGCGAATCACGACGCCGCGCGGCTGATAGACGCGATGGAGCAGGCGATACGTGCCGCCATAGACGTCGGTGGGAATGATGATCTCGTCGCCGGGGAAGAGATAAGCCTGCAAGATGGCATTCTCCGCGGCCAGGCCGGAGGCGAATACGGCACAGTGGCGAACGCCCTCCAGATCGGCAAGGACGCCTTCGAGCCTGGCGCGGGTTGGGTTGTTGGTCCGGGCATAGTCAAAGCCCTGATGGACGCCAGGCGCTTCCTGTTCAAACGTCGAGGTTTGAAAGATGGGCGGGTTCACGGCGCCGGTCAGGGGCTCGGATGGTTGGCCGGCGTGGATTGTTCGGGTAGCAAAACGCATCGTATTCTCCTGTTCCGCGAGTTGGGGCGGAACGAATTTCGTTGTTGATTCGTCATCGCACAGCGCCGCGACCGTCAGGAAGCGGAGTTGCTCTGAAAGCCTGACCACTCCCTTGCGGTCGCGGCTCTGCTGAGCGGCTTACAGATCTTCGGGCAAGACGCGGAGCGCCAGCACGTCGTGGCCGGCTCGCACCAGTTCATCCAACAGTGGCTCCAGCCGTTCGCGCGGCTGCGCAGCGAGCAAGACGGCGACACTGTCGCTGCGGCCACGGCCGCGCCCGCCGACGAACTGGCGCGGCGTCAGCCCGTGCGCCTCAAACGTGGCGTAAATGCTCGGGCGCGGGATGTCGGCCTGACGTACGCGGACACGCACGAACCAGCCCGTTAACAGCGGCGCCACCGGTGCATGAGTATCTCCCGCGAGGTAACCAGCGATCTCGTGCGCAACTGCGTCAGAGCGCCCGCGAACAGCGGCAGGTGCAATCGCGGCGAGGCCCCGCGCCGTTCTAGCTCGGCCGGCGTCGGCGCTGTGCGCGGCGCGCTCCGCCAGTGCTTCGAAGACATCATCGAGAATGGTCGCCGCGGTCACTTCCGGGCCGGCGCCGGCGCCCGCGACGTGGACGGGCGCCGTGTGCGCACTATGCAGCGTGACGGCGTTTTGCACGCCGCTGACGCGCGCGAGGGGGTGTCCTGCGGTAACGAACGCCGGTCCAACAAAGGCCTGCACACGCGCAGAACCGCCGCGCGCGGTTTGTGTTGAGGGGCGCGTGATCCGCGCCGCCGCGACTGGCTTCAACACGCCGCCCAAACCATGGGCCAGCTCGGCGTCTTCCGGCGTGAGCGCGTCGATACCTTGCCGTTCGATCGCCGTCGGCGCAAGCACGACGCCGCCATGTTGCAGGATGATCGCGAGTTTTTCGGCAGCATCGCGACCGCTTAAATCGGCCGCGGGGTCAGGCTCGGCCAGACCGCGGCGCTGTGCCGCCTGCACCGATTCGGCCAGCGACGCCGCCCCCTGCGCCAAGCGCGTCAACACAAAGTTGCTGGTGCCATTGAGGATGCCCGTGACGCCGGTCAGCGCCGCGCCCAGCGGGCGGCGCTTCAACGCGGTCAGAAATGGCACGCCGGCGATGGCCGCGGCCTCGACGTGCAGCGTTGCACCATGCTGCGCGGCCAGTCCGGCCAGCTCAACGCCATGGGCCGCGATGACCGATTTGTTGGCGGTCACAACGCTCACGCCGCCACGGAGCAAGCTGCGCAGCAACTCGACCGCGGGCGAGGCGCCGCCGAGCGCTTCGATCACAACGTCGAAGCGATAGGCGAGAAAATCCGTCGCGTCGGTGAGCAACGTGCCCGGCGGCAGCGGTGTCGCGCGCGGCTTGCGTTCGTCGCGTACCAACGCGGCGACAATGCGCGGCTTCCAGCCGGCTTGCAGAAATTCCGCCTCGTGTCGCTGGATGGCCGCCGCGACCGCCTGCCCGATCTGACCGTAACCCAGAAGGCCGATGCGCAATGTGCGCACGGAGCGGGCCGGCGCCGCTATCGCCAAGGGCGTGACGGGCGCCGGCGACGTGCGTCGGCGTTTCAGCGAACGTACGGGGGTAGGTGTCGCACCGTGCGGCACGGGGCGACGATCGAGCGCGCCCGAGGCTGCGCTGGTGTTGTCATTGAGAGAAGCCGGTGTGTCGACGAAGGCCGTCATGGCGATGCTCCTGTCATTGCTGCGACGCGCTGGGCGCGCAGGCTCTCCGCGGCGGCACGGAAAACGTTTTCCGCGCCGCGTGGCGGCGTTTTTGAGCGACAAGGGCTGCAGTCCAGCAACGGCGGCCGCCCGAACGTGCCGCGGCCAGGCCGGGCAGAACGGAGCGACGAATCAACGGATCGGACACATCGTCACAACGTCAGAAAGTTGTGAGGCGTCCATGCACAGGCGGGTCGGTCGGCGCTCATCCAAGCGGGCAGCGACGAAACGCTGTGGTCACACGCGGAAGATGCCGACCAATAGCAGTTTATCGCGGCGTTTTCCGTTGTGGGGGCGGGGATTCAAGAGAGCGGTAGTCACCGTTATCTCTCCCATAGCGGTATAAATCTCTATGGGCAGGAGGTAGCACCAGCCCCGCAATGCGCGGGTGGTTGCTGTAGCGTCATCGGGCCTGTTCCCTCAGCTACTCTGGATAAAGGCAGCTCGCTTGTCAAAGATCGAACATAAGTATCATCGACCATGCGCGGGCTTTTGTCAACCCTGAAGTGAAATTTCCTGCGCCAATTTCAGGCCGCGGGCTGGACAGGCTTCCAGCCAGGTCCAGCGCCGCTTCATTCCCTAGGATTGCGGAGAAATACGCGCTTGAATGAGCGCGCGCTACGCAGGGCGCTGTTCGACGGCGGAGGGCCGGCATGACTGACTCACTGAGGGCGGCCACATCCGATCCGGCTGTGCCGAACCGCACATGCTTGTGTTTCAGCGCAATCACAAACGTGCCGGGATGCGCGCAAGTATAGCGCGCTGCGATAATGGCAAGGTTCGCCCGAATCCGGCATGGCCGGACTCGGCCAGGTGATTTTCTCGCATGTCGGCTTTCTCGTTCTGCGTCAGATAGGGCCACCCAGCCGGAGGGTGGGCGGGTCCGTACTGCCCGCGTTCCGTTCTGAGCATTGATTGCGTCCGGAGAATCGAAGACATTGCTCAAGAGCAGTGGCGCACGCCCAGGTACGCCCCGTCCACGCACACGCCCGGCGTCGGTTCCAAGAAATCCGTGCGCACAAGACCGGCGGTCGGTACCATGTTGCCGAGTCGGTCCCGCTGCGGGCCGGGCTAGAACAAGTAGATACCGCTCGGCCCGCTTCGGGACGGGCGTGATCAATTGAGAAATCTCAGCAGAGGAGTCGCGCCATGTCGCTCGGAAATCGTGCAATTGCGGAATTCATCGGTACGTTCTGGCTCGTCTTCGGCGGATGCGGCAGCGCGGTGCTGGCCGCGGCGTTTCCTGATGTGGGCATCGGCCTGGTCGGCGTATCGTTCGCGTTCGGGCTCACCGTCCTGACGATGGCGTACGCGCTCGGGCATATCTCCGGATGCCATCTCAATCCGGCCGTCTCCGCCGGACTGGCGGTCGCGGGCCGGTTCGCGTGGAAGGATTTTGTGCCGTACGTCATCGCGCAGGTGCTCGGCGCGGTCGCGGGCGCCGGGCTGCTCGCGTTCATCGCCTCGGGCAAGCCGGGCTTTGACGTCGTGGCGAGCGGTTTGGCGGCCAACGGCTTCGGCGAGCATTCGCCGGGCAAGTATCCGCTCGCGCAGGGCTTCGTCGCTGAGGCCGTCCTGACGTTCATGTTCTTGCTGATCATCCTCGGCTCGACGGACAAGCGCGCCCCGGCGGGGTTCGCGCCGATCGCGATCGGCCTGGGCCTCACGCTGATTCACTTGATCGGCATTCCGGTGACGAACGTCTCCGTCAATCCGGCGCGCAGCACGGGGCCGGCGATCTTCGTCGGCGGATGGGCGCTCGCGCAGCTCTGGGTCTTCTGGGCCGCGCCGCTCCTCGGCGCGATCGTAGCCGGCGTCACGCACAAGGCGGTGTTCGAGGGGGAAAAAAATTAGTGGCTTTGAGGATCGCGATAAGCTGTCGGTTCGAGCATTGTGAGTTATCGCTCAGCCACTCGCGCAATGATGCATGCGGCCGACCACATGCATCGCTGCGCGGCTGTCAAGCGTGTGACCGTCGGGAACATGGTCACATGGTCACGGCCTGCGCTGACGGCCGGATGCACCGCGAAGTCAACGCCGTTGCGAAAGCAACGCCAGTGCGCATAGCGCGATGCTCAGCGTCGCCGGCTCGGGGATGAGCGTGTACTCGAAAAAGCCGGAGTAACTCGCGTAGCGCGCCGGGGCGATATCCAGGGCTCCGCCCTCACCATCCGGAATGGTGAGGTTGTTGTATCCGCCCAGCCCATCCGGACCGGCGGTGAGGAAGAAGCCGAAGCTGTCGGACTGCCACGCGACCTCCCCATCCGCGTTCAGCAG
This sequence comes from uncultured Planctomycetales bacterium, assembly GCA_964418235.1. Taxonomy (GTDB): domain Bacteria; phylum Planctomycetota; class Phycisphaerae; order UBA1845; family Fen-1342; genus CAYQLG01. The sequence goes on along the minus strand of CAYQLG010000005.1, from coordinate 21,529 downwards.
TTCTCCGCCGTGTCGGCCGAACGCGCCGAATAACGGCTCATCAAAGCCATTAAATTCAAACGCCATCGCGATCAGTTCCTCGCCGCCAAACAGCGTGTCGGTCGGGATGATCGACTCGTCGGGACTGGCGCTGGACCAGCGAAAGTCGAGTCGGCGGACGCTCTCGCTTGGGGCGGAGAATCGCACTTCGGCATCCCCGAGGCTGACGCCCGGAATCGTCCCGAGGTCTACCAGCGACGCGCTGAACAGCCCAGTCGGATCGGTTTCGAAGTCGAACGGTACAGTAACCCGGCCGATATCGGCGCGGGCGCCGGTCCGGGTGAAGCCCACGATGAGCGCGTTGTACTCACCGGAGGGGGCGCCCATCAAGTCGCCGTCGCCGGTCGGCGCGGCGTATATCGGGGTGGACGCCGAAAGGCACAACAGCGCGGCCAGCGGGGCGAGCTTGAGCTGTCCGGCGTTTTCTCTGATCAAAGACCCATGCATGTTGCAAGCACTCCTATTGATTGTTCGGAACTGACGAAGCACCAGCTTCGTCCCCGGTACATTCCAGATACGGACAGCGCGGCGCAGTCAGCGTCGCGCCGGTGGCTGCGTGCGTCGGGCCACTGCCGATGCGTGTTAGCGACGACGGCGCCAGAGCGCGGCCAAGGTCAGGCACGTCAGCGCGGCCGGCTCCGGCACGACCGTGAACCGGACGTTTGTGTAGGTGTCGAAGCTATTGATCGCGACCGCTCCCTCAAAGTCAGGCGTCAGCAGCGCGATGCGGGCAGAGTACAGAATGACGATCTGATAGTCGCCGGGCGTGAGCAGGCCCCCCGGAATCGTAAACTCGGTGGGCTGTTCGCCCGGACGAAGGCCGAATGGTGTTCCGAAGACCGTGGTACCCGTCGTGAGGTTCTCGACGCCGTAGAACACGAAGTTGTTCAGCGGGGTTGTCGCCGAGTCTGGCGTCCAGTCGTTGTAGTCGACTAGCAGATCCACGCCGGGCGCGACGTTCTGAATATCGCTGAAGTTGGTCACATACGGAACTTCGTTCCAGGGGTTGAAGTCGGGCTGCTGGAGCGAGCCGCCGACGTCGCCGAACAAACCGCCTGAGAGGTCGAAGGCGTAGGCGCCCGCTGGCAGTGCGGTGTCGAGCGCCGCTTCGGTTGAGTATGTTGTCGGGCTGAAGTATGTGGCAAAGACCCCGAACTGATCACCCGTAAATGACGCTTGCTGCACGCCGTCGGGGAACGTGACCGTCACCGTTCCGATGTTGTCAGCAGTGACCGAACCGTCGGAGTCGAATAATGCCAGTCTGTAGCCGTAGAAGCCGGCGATGGTCGGCTGCGCGATGGAAGTTTGCGTGTAGATCCGGTCCTTGCCGGTGCTGAATGAGTCGAACAACTGAGCCTGCGCTATGCCGCTGAGGAAGGCCAGCACCGACATGCAAACGAATGCGTTTCTCACAAATGACTCCTTTTGCAATTTGAACCACAATGTGTGGTCGCAAGGGTAAACCGGGGACATCCGTCAGTGTGTCACCGACGGCGACGGGGCGCGGCGAGGCCAACAATCGCAAGTAGCGCGATGGCTGACGGCTCCGGCACGGTAAAAAACTCGGCTTGGGTAAAGTGCTGATAGAAGACCTGCCCGAGCGAGGCCCCTTCGAACCCGTCATCATCGACAATGGTGGAATACTGAAAAACCAGCGAGAACACATAGCGCCGGCCCGGCGCCAGCGTGTCCGCGGGGATGACGCCGCTCGTCGCCGAGAGGTCATAGCGGTCGACATAAAAGAACCCGTCCTCACCGAAAATCTGGAGGGCCAGCGCGGTGCCGCCGAACATGGCATCCCATTCGACGGTAAAGGGAAGGCTCGGGTCGAAAGCGTCGAAGTCTTCGTAATTTCTAAACAATGGAATGTTCGTGAAGCGCGGCATGTCATCCGAGAGCGTGGCGAAAAATTCGAGTCCGTCGGCTCGGGTCAGCGACAGCTCATAATCGCCGTACGGCAGCATGGCTTCCAGCGCCTCGAGCGAGTCGAAGTCGGGGGTCCGGTACTCGAATCGTTCGCCGAATAGGTTGGGTGTCGCGGGACGGCTCAATTCGGCCTCAAACAACGCGCCTGGGTTGGACGCAAACACGCTGCTGACCTGGTCAGGCTCGTCACGAAAGACATTGATGCCGCCTTGGAAAACGAGCGGTGTGAGCGTCGTCGGATCGGTCTGAAACGTCGCGCGGTTCCGATAGATTTCGTGCTGTTCGCCGAAGGCGACACCGCCGCAACAGGCGAAAGACGCCAGACAGAGAGAGGACTGGAACCATCGCTTCATCGTTAATCTCTTCATTGTTGATCTCGCTAAACTTTTTTTAAGCGGCCTTTTCGATCAGGCTGTTGGGAGCGATTCCATTCATGTCGACTATGATCAGATCCAGCAGGCAGCCGCTGAGGCCTGTCTGTTCCAAACCGCACAGATAGCGAGCGAGCCGCCGCTTGAGCGCGGATTTTTTTGGGTGATTTGAGCATGACTGTTCGCGGGGCGGCCCCATGGGTGATTATCCGCCGCCCGGCGGCGAATCGGAGAACTCGGCGTGTCGCAAGAAAGTCCCGTGAGCGGACAGGTATACGCTGAACTGCGCGCCCTGGCGCAGCACTACCTCGCCGCCGAGCGATCCAGCCTGGCGGTCGATGCAACTTCTTTGGTGCATGATGCTTATCTCAGACTCTCCAGGCGCGACCCCGAGTATTGGAAAGACCAGCGCCACTTCTTTGCGGTGGCGGCGCGAGCGATTCGCCGCATCCTGATCGATCACGTGCGTCGTCAGCAGGTAGAGGCCCGCGCGCTGGAGCAACGTAACACCGCCACGGATTTCGTTGTCGCCGGACCGGAAGGACAGTCATCGGGCTTGCTGGACTTGGATGCGGCGCTCGAAGAATTATCTGAACTTTCGGATCGGCAAGCCCAGATCGTTGAGCTGCGTTACTTCGGCGGCCTCTCGATTGATGAGGTAGCCGAGTGCATCGGGTGTGCCCCGCGCACGGTGGACGCCGATTGGCGGATGGCGAAGCGCTGGTTGTTTCAGCGCCTATCGACGGGCGCGCAGCCGTGAATCCGCAGCAATATCAACGCCTGCGCGAGCTGTTCCTCATGGCTCAGGATCTACCGAGCGCGGAGCGTGACGCCTGGTTGGCGCGTTCCTGCGGCAACGACCGGACGCTGCGCCGCGAGCTGGGCGCGCTGCTGCGCGACGACGCGCATGAAAGCGCGTTCCTTGAAACGCCGCTGATGGGGCGTCCATTAGAGGCCGTGAGGATGGACCCCACGCTTGGCCAGGATGCGCACACCGCGGCGCTCGCCGGCGCGCCACACTTGCCCGGCTACCGGCTGTTGCGCGTGCTGGGTCAAGGCGGCATGGGGGTGGTCTATGAAGCCGAGCAGCAAGAGCCTGTGCAACGGCAAGTGGCCATCAAGGTGATTCGCCAGGCGCTGGATTCACCGGAAGCGCGGGCGCGGTTCGTGACGGAGCGTCAGACGCTCGCGCGGATGAACCACCCGTCGATTGCGACCGTGTACGGCGCCGGCGCCACCGCGGACGGTCGTCCCTATGTGGTGATGGAGCGTGTCGAAGGCACGCCGGTGGTGCGCTATTGCGAGGCGCAGGGGTTGGGGCTGCGCGCACGGATCGAGCTGTTCCTGAGCATCTGTCTGGCGGTGTAGCATGCGCATCAGAAGGGCGTGATTCACCGCGACATCAAGCCCAGCAACATTCTCATCTCTGTTCAGGATGGCGCGGCCCGGCCGAAGATCATTGACTTTGGCATCGCGCGATCGCTCGATCGGTCCGCGGACGATGCGACGGTGACGGCGTTCGGGCGGTTCGCGGGTACGCCGGAGTATATGAGCCCGGAGCAGGCGCAGGCGACAACGGACCTGGATGTTCGCACGGATGTCTATGCGCTGGGCGTCTTGCTCTACGAACTGATCACCGCGAGCACCCCGCTCGCGGACCATCGCCTGCGCCAGCTTTCGTTGATCGAACTGTGTCGCGTGGTGCGTGAGGTGACTCCGCTCTCACCCTCCCGGCGGCTGGCCCGGCCGCCGCGCGACGGCCAGGCGCCGGCCGCGCGCGTGCTGCCGCGTGACGTGCGCGGCGACCTGGACTGGATCGTGATGCGGTGTCTGGAGAAAGAGCCGGAACAGCGCTATCCGTCGGCGGCGGCGCTGGCCGACGACCTGCGCCGTCACCTCGCAGATCAGCCGGTCAGCGCGGGTCCGCCGAGCTTCGGTTATCTGCTGCGAAAATTCGCGCGGCGCCGTCGATCGCTGCTGGCGTTGCTCGTGGTCGGGTTGTTCGGAATTGTCGGCTCGACGCTGGCGTTGTCATACGGCTTGATCGTCGCCAGGGCGGAACGTCAAGCCGCCGAAGTGGCGCAGGGGCGCGCCGAGCGCTCGCTGCAACAGGCCCAGGCGGCCACCGGATTTCTGAGCACGATCATCGCGGGCGTGTCGCCCGAGGTGGCCCAAGGCCGAGATACGGCTTTGCTGCGGGAACTTCTGCAGGACGCGGCGCGACGGCTCGAATCCGAACTCGCGGATCAGCCGGATGTGGCCGCGGACATGCAACATATCGTCGGCAAGGCGCTGCTGGGGCTGTCGCTGTTCCGCGAGGCGGAGCCGCATCTGACGGCGGCGCTGTCCCACCGCCTCGCGGCGCATGGCCCTGATCATCCCGCGACGATCGAACTGCGGACGCAGCTTGCCGTACAGCGCATTCAGGCGGGTCGCAGCGCCGCAGCGCGCGAGATTCTGACGGACAACCTGGCGCGGGCCGTGCGCGGGCTGGGGCCGGTCCACCCGCAAACCGCCATTGCATCGCTGCGCCTGGCACAATCTGTGCGGCAATCGGGCGACGATCCGAAGGAACTACTGCAGGAGCGCTTGCCGGATTTTGAGGCGGCGCTCGGCGCTACGCATGTCGCCGTGCTCGGATTGAAGGCCGAATTGGCGGCCTTGCTCCTCGAACGAGGCGACTTTCACGCGGCGATACTGCTCTACAACGAGCTGCTCGCGAAACTGACCGAGTCGCTCGGCGCGGACGCGCCCCAGACCATCCGGGCCACCAGCAACCTGGCCCGCGCCCATGAGCAAGCCGGCGGGCTTGAGGTCAGCCTGGGCTTCAGCCGGGCGGCGGTCGCCGGCTCAATCCGCGTGTTCGGCGCTCTGCACGCCGACACGCTCGTGGCGCGCAACAACCTGGGACATTTGCTGTCGCGACTCGGGCGACTGGATGAGGCGGCTGAGGAGTTGGAGGCCGTCGTCACGGCGCGAGAAACAACGCTCGGCCCGCGCCATCCGAGCACGCTGATCTCCCTCAACAACCTGGCCGTGGTCTACCGCAAGGCGCAGCGCTATGTGGAAGTGGAACCGCTGCTGCGTCGCTGTCTGGCTGCGCTGCGCGAGGTGCGCGGGCCGCGGCACTTCCAGACGCTCGTCATCCAGGTGAACTATGCCGACATCCTGACGATACTCGACCGCGCCGGCGATGCCGAACCCTGCATCGTCGACGCGGTCGCGGGCTTCCGCGAGCTGGGCGAATCCGGCCGCGTCGCGCTGGGCTCGAGCCTGCTCACCGCCGGCGCGATTCTGATCAGATTGGGGCGGCTCGAACAGGCGGAACAGGCCTTGTTGGAGAGCGATCGCTTACTGGCCGATCTGTACGGCGACACCGACTCCCGCCGTCGCGTAGTCTATGCTCAGCTTCAAATGTTGTATGAAGCCTGGGGCCGCATAGAAGAGGCGACTTGCTGGCAAGCCCGCTCCGCGGAAGTTGAACCATAAACTCGTTCCGATGGCATGCAGCGCATTTCACTGCGCCGCTCAGAGCATCCGGGGGGGCAGCCCGCGAAGAAATGGGTTGCTTGCACAGGGCCGCTCGCCGGCTGCCACGCCTTCCACACGCAGGACCGATTGCGCAAACCGCCGCCGTCTCGTGGGCCTACCCGCGCTTCTCCGCCGGCGTTGCCTCGGCGCCGCTCGCGCGCTGTGCCTTCACCGCTCGGCGAACCGCCGCGGCGCGAATTAGCTCAGCACACATACTGTAAATAGCAACGGTTTTTCGTCGGAATGCATTGAACCATCGCAGCTTGCCCAGCCAAATACTTGTATAGCTAATACGCGCCGCCAAGGTCATGTTACACTAGCGGTGCCGCCGGCTGCTAAATCCAATTTTCTTCTCCATGCGTTCGAGTGATAACAGCACATCCTCAATATCTTCACAGTCATAATCATCCGCGGCACAGTGTAAAGCGCGATTCAAGATCGTCCGCGCTTCAATGAGCTGCCCGATACTGATGTGCAACCTCGATAACACGAGTGCAGCACGCACATCTCTGTCCCCCGATGCCAGCATGGCCCACTCCGCGTACTGAAATGATTCAAGACAAGGTGCATCTGCACGATAAGCGCTCTCGGCCAACGTGACGAAAGTGCGTGGCGAGTATTCAAATCTTAGAAGAATATTCTCAACGTCAACGGCTTGATCGATCCGGCCGGCCCCCATTAACACCTCATAGTAGGATCCGATGCGCTCTATGACTTGCTGTGCACCAACGTGCAACTCCGCGCTTCTATGTTCGGGAAGCAAGAATTTCTGAACTGCTGCAAGTTGCATTTCGAACTGGATGATCGCTGCATGCGCCTCGTGCACGAAATCGATACCTTCAGCCAATTCAGGATATCGCTGATGGTGGCGCAGCTCATCAAAGACGGCCCAACGAAGTTCCGACAGATATCGATGATTAGGGAGTAGCCACCGAAGCCTATCGTAAATCATAAGTGTATGCGATTCGGCGAGAATCGCTTCGTTTATCACTGACAACTCAGTGATCCAGGACAACTGGGAGTTAGAATTGCGCTGCATGCTCAGGACGTTCGATGCTGCCCGATCGCGCCTGTCGAGCAAGCCACGCCGCGCTGCATCCGATCGTCTCCCGATTCGCACGAGCGCCGACAGGATCTGCTTGGTCCGAATTTCAACCAGAAGAGGGTGATTCTGAACTACCGGATCATCGAAATGCGCAAAAAGCTTTTCAACAACATCGTCACTATGGTCCCTTTGGGAACGTGCGACTATGCTGATAAGTTGCAGCCTTCGATTCTCGGCCTCTTCGCCTGTAATTGCGGACGAGCGCCATTGTCGCCTCTCCGCGGCGTACATCTTCACCTCGGATTCGAGCGCATCCAGCTTGCTGAGGCCGATCTGCTCAATAAGAGGTGCGTGAGATCGCACATAACCCATGTCGCGAACTAGCCTGTCGAAGGCGAGTGGGTGCGATTGAAAATAGCTGGCTTCATTGGCGATCGTCGCCAGTATTAACTTCGGCAACAACGCGCTGATCGCCAGCATTCCAGTGGCATCCATGCGGATCATCCACTGTGAAGCTAGCTCATCCGCATCATATTCGCGCGTGTGTGCTGCGTACTCGTCGATCGGCGCAGAATGGCAATGCCCTAAGTGCACATGCGCCAACTCATGTGCGACGATCGAAAATAGCATGCTATCCATCAACTTGTTCGTGCCGAGCTCTAGCGCAGGCAGCGCCCGGTCCGCGTTGCTGGCAGCGCAGAACTCTGCATACCCGGGTACAATCAAGCTCTCGTAATTAACGGTGTGCCTTGTCGAATGAGTCAGTAGACTGACAAGTTGATCGAGCAGGCGGGTTCCCAGCACATTGTCAGATGCAATTGCGTAGCAGCACTGATGAAGCAATCGCAAGAACACGGTTGTCGTTTCAACACGATTGCATGTCGAGCGAATATTTAAGTGGCTTGGATCGACGGGGGAACTCGGGATATTTACCACGTACTCTATTGATTGGATATTTGCGATATGTTCAACAAACTGTGAAAGCTCCTTTGATGCCGCAATCAATAGTGCCTTGGACTGCTCCGCATCCGAGAATACGCTTTGCAAAGTGTCATGTCGCGGATTTTCGGACAAGCCGGTTGCCTGAACGAAGGCGAGAATGACAACAATAGCCAGACGTGTCATTTCCACTCCTCTGAAAATGCGCGCAGTTCTTTGAGTAATTGATCGAGCATCTTGAAGACCTCGTTCTGTTCAGTAGTGCGTTGGCTGACTGGAATCTGGCTAAGTGACGAATATGCGACTCGGTCGGCATCGTGCGACGCCAGCGGTACGACTGCATCGCTGATAAGTGATTTTAGAGCACTTCCGAGTTGAGCATTATCAACAGTTAACTCACGCAAGACCTTGCTCTTTGCTCGTACCTGCCGAATCTCAGCTAGACGTGTGTGACGTCTGCTGTCTTCTAAAACAGTTGGGCCGAAATAAGATACATAGCTAGCCGTAAGCTTCTCAGAAACCGGACGGCTGCTCGTACTACTCGAACGGGTACTTACAGAATTGTCTATCTGACCATTTTGTGAGGGCAACTCATTCGACTGCTGATGGCCATTTTGTGTTAATTCACGATCAGTGACATCCAAATGCATCCATTTCCGTGTATAGGGGGAGACCGCGAGCGTTATCAGCAGTATTACACCCAATGCCATTGATGCCAGCCCGGGCGATGCATTGACTAATCTCAACTTGAACTTGGTGGCTTCGGCGACCAAGCTAGCTTTGCCTGAAACCCCGGCAATGAATAAGCGATAGCCGATAATAATACACGCAATCGCCCCTGCCATAATCGACAGTCGCTCGATGGCGCGAAGCACAATTTCCACTGAACTATTGACTGGCATTTCAGAATTCCCTTGCCCATGCATGGGCTATCAAATGCAAACATCGCTCTCGCATAAAAGCGACTTTTTGAGTTCGTAAAAAATAGCCAATAGATGGCTCTGCGATGGTTCGGTGCAACTCAGATTGCTGCTACAGAGTTTACTCGTTACATCGCGGATGATCGGCAATTTGTTGCTTATCATTCTCGCTATGATGACCTTCCATGCGACACTTTTTACAGGATCACCCAAAATCTATCAGCAAAAAACGACGCAGCCGCTGCAATCACAATCTGCTAAAGGGCAAAATAGGTATCAAGCTAACACAAAATGCGAACCGCCGCCGTCTCGCGGGCCTACCCGCGCTTCTCCGTCGGCGTTGCCTCGGCGCCGCTCGCGCGCTGTGCCTTCACCGCTCGGCGAACCGCCGTTGCGATGCCGGCGGCGTCGATGCCGGCGTCGGCGAGTTGTCCGGCCCGCGAGCCGTGCGCATAGAACCGATTTTCCGCGTGGCCCAGCCGGATGATGGTGTCGGTCGCCAGGCCCAGCCGGTTGGCGCACTCCAGCACCGCGCTGCCAAAGCCGCCCGCGATGCTGTGATCCTCGACCGTCACGACCGGCCCGCCGCGCGTGATCGCGGTCATCACCATGTCTTCATCGAGCGGCTTGCAGAAGCGCGCATTGACCACTGTGACAAAGATGTCTTCGGCTTCGAGGGTGCGGGCCGCCTCCAGCGCGAATTGCACCTCGGTGCCATAGGCGAGGATCGTCGCGTCCGGCCCTTCGCGCAGCAGCCGGCTCTTGCCCAAATGGAACGGCGGGCACTCGGCCCCGAGCGGATCGGGCACCACGTCGCGCGGATAGCGAATCGCCCACGGCTGTGAGAGAGCGACGCCGAAACGGATCGACGCCTCCAGCTCCGGCTCATCCGCCGGCGCGAAGAGCGCGATGTTCTGAAGGCCGCGCAGGAAGGCCAGATCGAGATAGCCGTGGTGCACCGCGCCGTCGCCGCCGACGAAGCCGGCTCGATCGATGCAGAAGCCGACCGGCAGGCCCTGCAGCGCGACCTCCTGAAAAACCTGGTCAAACGCTCGCTGTAGGAAAGTGCTGTAAATGCACGCGAGCGGCTTCAGCCCACTGCGCGACATGCCCGCGGCCACGTCTACCGTGCAGCTTTCGGCGATGCCGCAATCGAGCGTGCGCTCGGGCATGACCGTGCGAATTTTGGCGACGCCGGTGCCGTCGGGCATGGCCGCGGTGAGCGCGAAGAGGCGCGGCTCATCCGGCGCGATCTTGAGAAAGGCGTCGGCGAAGGCGGTCGTCCAGCCCTTGCGCGGGCTTTTGACGATCGTGACGGTGTCGCCCTCGATGCGGAATTTGTCGGGGCTGTGAAAGGCGCAGGGGTCGGTGCTGGCCCAGTCGCAGCCCTTGCCTTTTTGCGTGTGCACGTGGAGCAACACCGGATGTTGCACGTCTTTGAGCAGCGCGAGCAGCTCGCACAGGTGCTTCAAGTCGTGGCCATCGACCGGGCCGACGTAGATAAAACCGAGCTGCTCAAAAATTTGATGCGGCGAGACGGTCGCCTTGATGCCCTCTTTGATATGGTCGAGCACGTCGAACATGCTCTTTCCGACGACGGGCACCTTCTGCAGAACCTTCATCGCCTCACGCTTCACGTCTTCATAGAGATTGCTCACGCGGAAGCGGGCGAGATAGGTCGCGAGCGCCCCCTGCGTCGCGGCGATGCCCATCGAGTTGTCGTTGAGTATCGTAAGGAACTGCCGCTTCAACTCGCCGGCCTGATTCAGCCCCTCAAAGGCGACGCCGTTGACGATGCTCGCATCGCCGACGAGCGCGACGACGCGCGTGTCGCGATTGAGAATCTGATCGCCGCGGGCCATGCCGACGGCGGTGGCGATGGCGGTGCCGGCGTGGCCGACGTTGAAGAGGTCGTATTCGCTCTCGCTGGTACTGGGGAAGCCGCTGACGCCGCCGGACTGGCGGAGCAGGTCGAAGCCGGCGTTGCGCCCGGTGAGCAGCTTATGCACGTAGGCCTGATGACCGACATCCCAGAGCAGACGGTCTTTCTTGAAATCAAAGACGCGATGCAGGGCCATGGTCAGCTCGACCACACCGAGATTGCTGGCGAGGTGGCCGCCGCTTTTGCTGACGACCTCGATCAGCCGGGCACGGATTTCTCCGGCGAGCTGCTCGAGCTGGTCATAGGAAGCGGCGCGAAGCGGCTCGGGGCCGGTCAGAGACGCGAGGGTGAGGTTATGCTTCATGGTGTTCTCAAGCGGATCATAGCGAGCGGCTGGTTTCAGTACCTTTAACACTTCCAACGCAAGGGATCATAAAAGCCCAATCGCTGCTCAGCGGATTAGCGGGTTCTGAATAGCGAATGGAGGCTCGGACCGGCCTTCGCCGCGCCAATCGCCGCATCATTCGAGCGTCAAACACTGTTGCCGAAAATAGCCTGCCAAACACACGGTTGAGCGGGATGGAACCGGCTCTTTCCGGATAAACTACACACGCTCACCGATCCCGCAGTATGACATACCGGGCCAATTCGCGCAAGGGGTCGGCGGCGGGGCCGATCGGCTCGAGCGCGGCGATCGCCGAGGCGACTTCGTCGGCGGCTCGCTGCCGGCTGGCTTCCACGCCGAAGACCGCCGGATAGGTCTGCTTCTCGACGAGCGCGTCTTTGCCCGTGCGTTTGCCGGTCGCAGCCTCGCTGCCGGTCACATCCAATAAATCGTCGGCGATCTGGAACGCCAGCCCCAGATGTCGCCCGTAACCGGCTATACGTTCGACTAGTTCATCTGGTGCGGCGGTGGTCAGCGCCCCCAGCCGGCAAGCCGCCTCAATCAGCGCCCCGGTTTTGTTGTGGTGGATATAGGCGACGCGGGCCGCCGAGGCGGGCTGCCCTTCGCCGGCGATATCGGCCGCCTGACCGGCGATCATCGCAGCGGTGGCCTGGGCCAGGACCGCCGCCCGCTCGGCCGCCCGCACCGCCGGTCGCAACACGCACCGGGCCGCAAAGCTCTGTAAATAATCGCCCGCGAGGATCGCCAGCGCTTCGCCGAAGACCTTGTGATTGGTCGGCTCGCCACGGCGGAGGTCGTCGTCATCCATCGCCGGCAAATCGTCATGAATCAGCGAGAACGCGTGAATGCACTCGATCGCGACGGCGGTCGGCAGCGCCGCCGTGACCATCGCGCTGCTGGACGCCGCCGGCGCTGTCGTCACGCCACAGAGCCGGGCGCATTCCAGCACCAGCACCGGCCGAACGCGTTTTCCGCCGCTGCCCAGCGAGTACATCACGGCTTCGGCCAGTTGGCTGTGCTGGCCGCAATCGGCGCGGATTTCCGCCGCCGACGTCGTAATGGCGTGGTCTACGGCTGATTGATGAGCGACGTACCAGGCCGGCACCGGCGCGACCCGCGCCGTTTCAGCGGCCGCAGCGGTCAACGCCGATCGATCGTCCATTGCCGTTGTGAGAGTTTGGTTCAAATTCCTGGCACCTTGTCCGGATTGTAACCGCAGCGCCGCAATCTGCCCGCCATCAGTGGCGGCGGATCAGGCCCGGCGCGGCCGGCGGCGGAGCAACGCAAGCAGGGTTTCGGCTTCCTCCAGCCCGACCAGCCGTGCGAGCAGGAGAAACAGCCCGGTTCCCGCGATCAGCGGACCAAACACCGCAACCAGCCGATTCGCCGGCCAGATCGGTGCGGCGAAGTGCAGCGCGGTGGCGGTTAGACCGCCGATCGCCACCATCGCCATGATCGCCACCACGTCGCGCGCGTTCAGGATACGTCTGCCCGCCGCCCGGCGCGGCATGAGCGCCAGCGCCGCGACAACCGCGCTCGCAAAGGTGGCTGCCGATGCGATCGCGAACGCCGCCTCGCCCACGCCGGCCAGCGGCGCCAGCGCAAGTGTCAGAATCAAATTCGCCGGTAAAACAAATAGGCTGATGCGCACCGGCGTCCGGGCGTCGCCGACGCTGTAATACGCGCGTTGCAACATGTGCTGCGCACAAAACGCCCACAGCCCGACGCCATACCAGCGCAACACACCCGCCGTGCGCAGCGTGTCCGCCGCGCCGAAGCGACCATATTCCAAGAGCAGCCGCACAATCGGCTCGGCCAGCATGATCATCATCGTGCCCGCCAGCAGCCCCTCGAAGATCGCCAGCCGCGTGGTTTGGCGCACCTGGGCGGCCCACCCGGCCCAGTCGCCGCGCCCGGCCAGCCGGCTGAACTCTGGCAGGGCCGCCGTCGCCAGCGAGATCACGAGGACACCCAAAGGAAACTGATAGAGCGTCTGCGCATTGGATAGCGCCGAGAGCGCGCCAGGCTGCAACGGCTGCGGAATCGTCAACGGCCCCAGCGACCAGCCCGCCGCGCCGCTGACCGGCGCCGTCAGCAGCATGCAGAGCTGTGTATCGAGAAATACGCCAAACGCGAGGATGCCCTGACTCAGCGCAACCGGCGGCATGCGCTGCAACATCTCGCGGACGGCGGGCTGACCGGGCGCCCAATGCCAGCCCGGCATCAGTTGCTGACGCCGCAGCGCCGGCCACACAAAAAGCAACTGCAACCCGCCGGCAACCAGCACGGTTAGCCCCAATAGCGTGAGCCGTTGTATGTCGCGGCGTTCGCTGGGGTCGGCGTTGGCCGGCCAGTTCAGCCAGGATGCGGCGCTGCCCGCGCCGTCGGTCGCTTTCAGCCCGGACATCTGATCCGCCGCTGATTCCGCCGTCGTGGCGGCGGACGGGTTTGCGTCCGGCCTTGTGGTTTCGGGCATGGCCGACGGCAAAAGAGCACTGCCCAGCAGCCCACCGATCAGACAGAGATTCAGCAGAATCGGGGCGGAGGCGGGCACGATAAAACTGCTGACGCAGTTTAAGACCGCCGAAAGCAGCGCCAGCACGCAGATCGTCACTAGAAACGGCGCCATCAGCGCAGTCAGGCCCAGCGGCAACGCCCAGGTGTTGGCGGCGACAGGGTCGCTCCGCAGCATCCACCACGCCGCGGCTAGCCCCAGCCATAGCAGCGCCAGCAGCGCGAGCAATGTGGTTGTAAGCAGTGCCAGCGCCTGTGCGAGCAGCGCCCGCGCCGCCGGCCGGCCCTCCTGATCCAACAAGCGGGCGAACGTCGGCACGAAAACCGGCGCCAGCCCGCCCTCCCCAAATAGCCGTCGAAAGAGATTCGGAAATTGGAAGGCATACTTCCAGGCATCCTGCATGCGCCCCAGCCCGAAGGCCTGCGCGAGCAGCATGTCGCGCACCAACCCCGTCACGCGCGACAGCAGCGTGCAGAGCGCAATCCACTTGGCGGCGGAGACCACCCGCGGCGCTTCGGTCGGCATGGGCGGCGATTGTAGAGCCGATCAGCCGCTACGGGGGCATCGCAAGATGGGTGGAGCAGGCATCTTGCCGGCCTTGAAGCGGCCTGGGGCTGAAGAGCATAGAGCAGAAAAGCGACAGGCTGGAAGCCTGTCCCACCCTGCGGAAGCCGTGCCACCCTACGGAAGCCTGTCCCGCCCTGCGGAAGCCGTTGCCAGCCTACGGAAGCCTGTCCCACCCTGCGGAAGCCGTTGCCAGCCTACGGAAGCCTGTCCCGCCCTGCGGAAGCCGCTGCCGCCCTGAGGATGCCTGACCCACCCCGCAGAAGCCTCTGCCACCCGAGCGACGCCAGCCTGACCGAGCAGGTTGAAAGCCCGCCCAGCCCGGCAAATCATGCATTATCATGGCACAAGCGCGGAATGGGCTGTCGCTAGGATGCTGAAGATGAAGCTGAAGATATCGGGCAGTGCTTGATCGCTCGTCAAAATGAGTCTGGATGACGCTTTTCGCTCTCCGAATTGGGAAAATGATCGTTTCGAACGAATTTATTTCGAGTATTCGTTAGCGGTCACGCCGCGGCTGTGGGAGCGATTCGGCGGCTTGCATCGCATTATAAGCATCTATGAAATCAATTGTTACGATTCGATATCGGGCTTGCGGAACGGGCCGGCGTTAAATTAGGCAAACCACTGAAAAAATATCCGGCGGCGCAAATTCTCCGTTGAACTGCCGGTCCGGCTCTGATATAGTTTGAAAGTGTCGAAATACACGGGCAACGCCTGTGCGAATGCGACTTGTTGGCAACCCCCCTCAGTTGCCGTTGCATTCTCAGATTTGCTCGGGTATAACTTAGGGTCGAGAGAGACAGGGTGACTGTCACCCTCGCGGCTTATTTTGATTTGGGAGGCTGGAAGCACCTCCAAGGTACTTACGTAAGGGAGATTGGGATTATGAAGAAGGTTATGGCCCTTCTGGGCGTTCTGTCGATCACCGCGATGGCTAGCGCGGTCGATTTCCGTCTGTGGCTGGCTCCGGCTGCTCCTGGCCAGGTTACCTGGGCCGGCACCGGTGGCCCGTTCAGCCCGACGCTCGTCGGCGCGAGCCAGGCCGATGGCGGCGTTGGCGCCGGCATCTACACGTCGACGACCGTCAGCACAACGGCGATCAATCCGCCGGCTCCGGGCGTCGCGATGGACATGGACGGCGCCAGCGGCGAAGTCTACGGCATCTGGGCTCGCACCGAGAACGACAACACGCCGGATGGCTCGGCCGTCCGTGGTATGAACCTGTCGCTCCGCACGACTGGCGATGTTGTCACGCAGGTTCAGTGGATCCAGTGGCGCGCCGGTTCCGCCGGTTCGTTCAACTTCCGCTGGGAAACCAGCTCGGATATGGAAGGTAACGATGTGACGCTGGTTGGCGGTCTGGGTGGCGCGGGCCGTGGCTGGCAGTTCGGTAGCAGCACCAGCGATCGCCTCGATCGTTGGGAACTCACCCTGCCGGATGAGGATCCGCCGGCCGGTAACGGCGCGATTCTGCTCGGTTACATCCGCACGACCGCTGGTTCGAACGGCTCGGTCCAGATCCGCCTGGGCGCGAACGGCATCAACCACGTCAGCGGCTCGCGCCTCGCCCTCGGCGACCAGACCAGCTACATCGACGCTGGCGTCGGCGCTGCCGGTCGTGGCGCTGGTGATCAGCTGATCGTCACCCCGGAGCCGGCGAGCCTCGCGCTGCTGGCCCTGGCCGGTCTGGCGATCCGCCGTCGCTAATTGCTCTTAACAGCAATTGACGAATGACTCTCGAAGAGCCTGAGCCTTGTGTTCAGGCTCTTCTCTTTTTCAGAGCTATTGCCACGCAGCGCGCTATTTCGATCAGCACGATGGGGTTGCGCCGGAGAATCGAACTGCAAACCGAACCGCGGCCGCGAGCGGCTGTCGAAATACTGATCAAAATCAATCTCGACAGCCCGTCGATCAAATGGCGTCGCATCGAAACCCCAGGCTGATGCGGCGCCAGGTATTCTGCGCTGACGCCGGAGGATTTCGACCGCTTCGAAAGGAAGCGTAGATTCACGGCAATCTAACCACTCCCTCACGGTCGTGGCTCCGTGATGCCCTCACGGTAGTGGGTCCGTCATACGCTCACGGTCGTGGATTCGTCATGTCCTCACGGTCGTGGCTCCGCCATGCGACAGAGCAATTGTGAAAATGCCATAATCCGCCCAAGCCGCCTATCCCCCCATCATATGGCAGCCAGCGACGGCCGGCGGAAGCCGTGACGCGGAACCGATGGCGTGACCGATCAACTTCGAAATGAGATTTGTGCCGCTATTTCTTCTCCGGCACATAGTCGGGCACGTGGCCGCCGGCGCCGAAGAAGAAGTCTTCCATCTGTTCGCGCAGGACGGCGTTCGATTCATCCGACGTTGCGTCCAGCCGAAATTCGTTGATCACGCGCATCATGTGATCTTTCCATAGCGCCCACGCCGGCTGAGAAATCGACTGCACCACACGATCGCGCAGCGCCGGCCCGCCCAGGAGCAGGCACATGCGCACGGCCTGCGAGCCATCCGCCGACGCCGGGTCAATCGCCGGCTGCTCCGAACCCAGCTTGGCACATTGGATCATCTTCACAGACATCGTCGCTCGCCTCCTGCCGCGGGGGTCGGTCGAAACCACACCACGGCCTCGACCGCACGTTTACCCAACATCACCCATAGCTCGCGCGTCAGCCGCAAATCGCAGCGAAGGAGCGATTTGCCGCCTCCGGCTACCTGATCGTTGCCGCCTCGGGCTACCACATCGGCGATTGTAGTCGCTGCGGCGCCCGGACATCCGTCAGCGCGCCGGCCAGATCGGCAAAATGGTCCGCAATCCGACCAATCCGTCGCCCAGCTCGCGGCGCTGCACGACCAAGGGGTGCCGCAGCCATTCTTCCAGGGCCGCACGATCGGCCAGGTCGGGCAAAGGCGGAAAAAGCTGCGCCGGTCCGCCCGTCGCGAGCGCCAGCCGAGCGCCGCCGGCCGCATGCGTCTGCCCCGCATCATCACACCAGACAAAGCCATCGCCGAGCAGACCTGCGGGATGCGTAAGGGCCGCCGCGCGCCATTCGGCGCGCGTCGGGAGACGTCGCCCACGAGCCGCCGCCAGCCGCGCGGCCTCCGCCGGGGTATCCAGCGCCGCGCTGGCGCCATCGATCGCGGCAGTTGCTTCGGCGCGAGCTTCTCGGGGCGCGCGGCGGACCTCATCGACATAGAAAATCTGCCAGTCCAGCGCGGCCCGGCGCAGAACCTGATATTCAGCGTCTGAGGGCGGCGCCGTCGACGGCTCCTTGGTACGCGCGGCGTCGACCGCCGCTGCCGCGATGGAGTCGAGCGTCGGCGTGCGCGCCACAAGCAGCAACCGCCGCTGCTGCGCATCCACCAGGATGCGCGGATAGCCGCTACGCGCGTCGCGTTCTGGCGGATCGCCCGCGCGCGGCGCGACGGCGGTGTAACCGGCGCGCTCCGTCCACGGGGGCGGAAGTTCTGGCAAAGTCGCCCATGCCGCATCGGCCAGCGCCGGCTCGCGCCGCGCCGCCGAGAGCGCCGGCTCCGTTTCCTCGCGCAACGCCCATGCTCCGGCGAGATCGCCCGCCGCGCTGCGCCGCGCGATCTCATGGGCCAGCTCCGCGCTGCGCGCGCTTGCCGGCGCGCGCAGCGCCGCCACATCGGCCAGTGCGAGCGTCCAATCCCATGCGGCTCGCTCCGCGTTCCAGCGAATCGTGGCGAGCAGGTCGAGCGCATCGCCGTCGAAGATCACCTTCCATCGCTGCGTCGCGGATTCGCCGTCTTCCGCCGGCATCCAGGCACGTGCGTCGCTCGCTGGCGCGGCGGACGCCGGCAACTCGGGCCGGCCCCGCGCCGACAGCGCCACAGCCTGCAACGCCGCATAGGCCGGGCTGGAACGCCGAAGAATGTCACTCACGTCGATGGGAATCGGCGGGATCGGCGGCGCCTCCGCCAGCCGCTGCGCCAGCGCAGACGGCGCCGGCGCATCAGCATGACGAGGCGGCGGGGAATTTTCATTGGCCTGAGCGAGCGGCGGAGCTGTGTTCGAGTTGGATCGCGCCGCAGGCGTCGCTGTGTTCATGTTCTCCAGATCAAACGGCCCTGCGTCATTCGCGTTGTTCTGCGAAAGCTGCGGCGCGCCGTTCATGTTCATCGGCACGACCGCCGCGCCTTGGGCGTGATCGCCTTGCTCGTTCCTATCACCGCTTATGACTGACGTCGATGCCGGCGGGCGCAACATCACCACGGCCGCGATCACAGCCAGCGCGAGCACGCCGCCGCCGACCGCCAACAACGCCAACGGTGGGCGCGGCCCCGGCAGCTTCCGAAATCGCGTCGCTAAAGCATCGGCCGCTGCGCGCTGCGCCGGTTTCAATTGCGGCATCGCCCGCAGCGCCGCGATGCGCGACTTGAAGCCGCGCACGCTCCGCCCCTCTTTCTCCAATAGCTCGGCCAGGGCTATGAGTTCGCGCTCAATCGCCAGCTCGCGCTCTGCCGCCTGGAGTTGCAGCTCCGCTGCCTGCCGCTCGGCCTGTTCCCGCTGCCGCGCCGCTTCGGCTTGCCGGCGCGCCTCTTCCTGCTCACGGCGGCGCGCCTCTTCGGCAGCACGCAACTCGGCTGCCGCGCGCAACTCGGCTTGCAACGACTGCAGCGCCGTCTTTCGCGCTTCGCAACCGGTCGCTAGCGGCGGTGGCCAGGGTTGGGTGACTAGCAGATCGAGCCGGCGCGCCGCCGCATCGGCGTCGCGCTGCGATAATAGAGCGTCGATCGCTGCCAGTTCCGCCGCCCCATGCTCCAGCCGGCGGCGCTCACGCTGAAGAGATTCGAATGTGACGCGCAGCTCCGCGTTCATCTGCGGGTCATCCAGCAGCGTCAGCGCCTCACGCGCCGCGGTCGTCTCTCCCTCCTTCAGTAGCGCCGCGACGCGCTCAAGCTGCGCCGCCTGCTCGGCTCGCATGCGCAAGCGCTGTTCATGCAGCGCCAGGTCGCACTCGGCGCGCAGCCGGGCCAGCTCTTCGCGCAAGAGCGCCGGCCATTCGAGCCGTTCCAACCCCTCCAACAGCAGCGCCGCTCGCGCCGGCTTATCCGCGGCGAGCGCCGCCTCCCCCTGCGGCAAGTCCACTCCGGCCCGCTCCAGGTCGCGCAGCGCCGCAGCCCAGCGCGCCCGCTCGGCTTCCGGTCCTGGGCGCAGCTCCGCCGGGCCGATCGCCCGCAGCGCGCGCTCCAGCGCCGGCACGTCGGCCGCCGCCCAACTCGCCGCGGCCGTCTGAAGCCATTCCGTCGCCTCCGCCTCCCGCGCCAGCGCCGCATAGACGCGCTCCTGCAACTGACCGCACGGCTCCCGGATTTCGGGCTCCAGCCGCTCATCGGCCAGCAATTCGCGCAACGCAGCGCGGGCCGCGTCGTAATCCAGCGCCTTAAACGCCGTCGTCGCGAATTGCAGCTTTTGTAGTTGCGCCGCGATCGCACGACGCAGCTCGTCAAGGTCGGCTCGGATGCGCTCGGCCTGATGTCGCCGCACGGCGGGCAGTCCGGCGTCGCGCGTACAGTGCTCGAGAATCGCCTCGGCCTCTTCGAAACGCCGCGCTTCGATCGCATCCTTGGCCTGCTCGATATAACCCAGCGCGAGCTGATCGACGGCGCTTTCGAGCTGTGTGCCAATCATGACCAGTTCATCGAGCAGGGCACGGGCTTCGTCGCGCAGCGCGTCATCCGTTTCCGGGCTGTCGCGCACCTCCTCGGCCAAGGCACGGGCGGCATCGTGGTGACCGCGATCAAACTCTGCGTGCGCGTCGCGCAGGCGTTTGGAGAGCGCCGCCCGCGCCGCGATCCGGTCGCGATCGCGCTCTGTGCGCTCGACCACCGGCTCCAATCGCAACCGCCAGACCGCCGGCAGCTCTGGATTGAGCGTCAGCCCCTGCGCCGCCTCAAGAAAAGTGGCCGCGTCGCCGGCATGCAGCGCTCGCCCCGCCCGGGTGAGCGCATCCGCCGCCTCACCCCAGGCCGCCGGCGTGAGCGGCGTCAACGCCTGGAGCGCAGCCGTGAAGGTCGGAAACCTCGTCGTCGGTGCGAATGCCAGCATCTTCTCGAGCAGAGCCGCCCAAGCCGCGGCCCCGGGCGGCGCAGCGCCGCCGCGCCAGTCCGCTCGCTCATCAAAGAGTGCGTAAGGCTCGGTGATCATGCAGGAAGAGAAGTCCGGGTCCGAAAGATCGTCATAATAGGGGTGTCTGCCGCTCGCCCACAGAAACAGCACGGCGGCCAGCGTAAACTGATCCGAAGCGAAGGTGTGCGGCGCGTTGCCGTCGAGGTGCTCGATCGCGCGGTACGTCGCCATCCAACCATGCTCGAATCGCTCACGCAAGCCTGCGAGCCGCCATTGACCCGAGTGCCCCGCCAGCGGCTCGCAGCGCAGAAACCGCCGCGCATCGGGCCCGAGCGCGGCTTCATACGCCGCCACGATTCCAAAATCACCCAGCTTGAGCCGGCCCAGATCGTCTAGCGCGAGAGCTTCGAGACAGAGCGAGCCATGCGGCCGCCGCAGCGGCGCGGGCGCCGCTTCGATCGCGCCAAGAGCGCGCAGCGCCGCCCAGGTCGCCCACGTCAGCAGCGTGAACTCGGGCCGCGGCAGAGCCTGCGCAGCGGTCAAGAAAAGCGTCGTCGCCGGCTCGTGCTCGATGCAGAGTGCCTGCGGCTCTTCGATGACAGCCGGACGAACGGCCAGCACCTGCGCGCAGCGTTCCGCCAGTTCGGCCTGTCGCTGCAAAGCGGCGAGCAGCGCGGCGGCCATCTTCGCGCGGGCCTCCGCCCCGAGGCCCGGCGGCAGCAGCAGCCGGCGGCGCGTGGCGAGTTCGCGGTGAAAAAGCGAATCGGGCAAGGAACAATCCGATCGGGTGCGGGATCGCGCATCCGCCGACACACGTCGCGCGGGCGAGCGTCACGCCGTGCTCATACGACCGCCCCGGCCGCGCCAGGCATGCGGGCATCACGGCCGCTGATTTGCTAATCTTCGAGCCGCGCGCGGTTCTGTCAACGGCGTGCGGCGGAACAGCGCCCGACAGGTTTCGATCGACCCGCACCGCTACGCCGGTCCTGGGAGATGTGCGCATCGAATCGCTTCCTGACGGGCGCGGCTCTGCTGACGGGCGCGGCGCAGCTGGAGGACGCGGCACTGTTGGTGGGCGCGGGTCTGCCTGTCTGCCTGCGGGTCGCGCCGGCCTGCTGCCAGCGCGGGAGAAAATCGCACTATCATCTACGCCGATCCTGTGCCACAGCGCGTGTGCCGTTGGGCCGGGGTCGGTTGGCGGAAACAATGGGCGCATCAACCAGGACGACCAACAAGAGAGCGGCCAAGCCCGCCGCTGCTCCCGCGCGCTCGACAACGCCCGCCGAGCCGAAGGTCAG
>CAYQLG010000004.1:0-100066 GCA_964418235.1 uncultured Planctomycetales bacterium | reverse complement strand
CAGTTTGCGCCGCATGCCGACTAGGTTGGCGAAATAGAAATGGATGGCGGCCGGTTCGCCCCTGCTGATCGGCACGGCGTGCAGCGCCGCCGGGGCGCTGATCGGCGGCGGCGTCTGGTACGGCATTATTGCCGCAACGCACTACGAATTGGGCTGGATTGCGTGGCTGGTCGGCGGTCTCGCCGGGCTGGGCATGAACATCGGCTTTCGCGATTCGAGCTTTGTCGCCGGGGGCATCGCGGCGTTTTTCGCCGTTGTCGCGATCTTGGCGGCGCGCTGGTTTGCGATGGGTGTTGTGCTATCCAAAGTGACCGACGACTTGCTCAAGGCTGACGATAGTCCCCGCTTCACGCTGATGAGCATCATCGCGACGGAGAACATGCGGAAACGCGGCTTTGAGGATGTCGAAGATGAGCCGGAGCCAGATTCGCCGCAAGGCAAAGCCCTGGCCGAAGAAGAGGCCAAAGCCGAAAAACAGGTCGAAGGCATGAGCGACGATCAGGTCCGCCGCGAAATCAGGAAGCGGATGGACAGCATGCGCAGCGCACTTGGCGGCGAGCTATACAAGTCGCTGTTCTCGCCGATCGATCTGGTCTTTTTCGGCCTTGCAATCGTGACCGCGTTCAAGGTCGGCGCGAGTGGCTTTTCGACGGGCTGAGATGCGGGGCGCGAGTGGTTGGCGTGGCCGGCTCAGGCCGGCCGCGGGGAGCTGCAGCGTTGGGGCGCCGTACCCAGCGCCGGTTCGGGCAGGCGCGATCATCTGGCTGCATCCGCCGTCGGCCACGGAGGGCCGACGCTACAGCGCTTGCAGGCGCATGGACATTTGCTCGGACTGGCCATTCACTTCGTTCTTCGCTCTTCGCCATTCGCCATTCGCTATTCCAGCATGCGCCGTCGGCCACGGAGGGCCGACGCTACAGCGCTTGCCATCCTGCAAGATGGGCCGAGGGTACGGCGTATTTTGATCTGTGCTAGATTTGCAGCGACGCTTTCGTAAACAATGCGATGAGCCGCAGGCCGGCGCTTTCGATCGTCTCGCGCGCTCCTTCCTGACGGTCGATCACGGTCACGATTGTGTCGATCACCCCGCCGGCTTCGCGGATCGTCTTGACCGCCTCGAGCGCCTGTCCGCCGGAGGTGGCGATGTCTTCCACGAGAAGGACGCGTTCGCCGGGTTCGAGCCGCCCTTCGATCAGCTTGCCCGTGCCATAGTCGGCCTTCTTCGAATTGCGGACGATGATGAAGGGTTTGTTGGTTTCGAGCGAAGCCGCCGCGGCCAGCGCGATGCCGCCCAACTCCGCGCCGGCGATACGCTGAATAGAAGCATCGACGTGGAAAGCAAAGCGTCGGCCCAACTCGCGGAGCAACTCCGGCCTCGTCTCAAACAGATATTTATCAAGATAGTACTTGCTCTTGCGGCCTGAGCGCAGCGTAAAGTCGCCTTCGAGATATGCCGCGGCCTTGAGCGCCGCGCCGAGTTCCTGATCGGTCATGCCCTGGCTCCTTGCCCAAGGCGGCAACAATGCTCCTGCCCGGCCGGCCGCCCTGCGCGTCCTTGTGGACGCGCCGAGGGCGGAGAGGATCGCTCCAGCCCGGCTTAGGCCAGCGAGCGCTCCATGGCGCGGGCCGCGCTGCGCCGATTGTTGGCCGGCGGCGGCGCCACCGACGTTTCGGGCTGTGTCGCCGCGATGAATCGGGTCAGATCATCGCGGTAACGAAGCACAAGTTCAAACAACCCGCCCATCGTGTTCAGGAAATTCTGCAGGTTGTCGAGGCGCTCGCGAAACTCCTTGGATTGAGCCGGGTCGACCTTCTCGTCGCCATTGCGGGCGGGTTGCGTCACCATTTCGCGGCAGCGCTCGATCGTGGCGATGATCGGCTCGACTTCGCGACGGCGGCGCTCGCGCATGATGGTCTCAAACATATGCCAGACGTCGGTGTCGGCCTGGAAATACTCTTTGCGATCGCCGAGCTTGTGGACGCGGGAGATCAGCCCCCAGTCCACCAGGCCGCGCAGATTCATGCTGGCGTTGCCGCGAGATACGTGCAACTGGGCCATGATGTCGTCGGTGCAGAGCGGCTCGCCCGAAACGAACAGCAGGGCGTGAATCTCCGCCATGGTGCGGTTGATCCCCCAGTATCCGCCCATCTCGCCCCAGCGGCGGACGAGCAAGGCCTTGGACTCCTCCATTGTGTTGGGCATAATCTGTTTCTCCATTCTGGCCGTGACCGAAAGTTTCAGAACTCGTAGAAACAATAGCGCCGTAAAAAGCCGTTTCAACCTGTTTACATTTTTCCCCTCAAGTTGGAATCAGCTTCAAAAACCGACTTTTATGTCATCTTTTCAGCCGCGAATTAGGATTTAGTTTGGATCGTGGCAGCGGTTTTACGAGCGTCTCTTTTCAGCGGCGCCGACAATAACGGCGGGCACAGTACGACCCAGCCGCTGCCGAATTGCCGGGGGACGGGCGGCCCAACGGTCAATGGAACCCAGCTACCCAGAGAGAACAGCACGGCATAGCGTGCGAAGCGCCGCTGATGCCAATAGGCCGCCGGCGCCGCCACGTATTTTCCGTAAAGGCGGCGCAAGCGGTTCAGCCGGCCGGGCGTTAGGTCGGCATATTGCCGAACGGCAATGACCCGGGTCCAGCCCTGATAGTCGCCGCCGCTGCACTTGAAATAGACCAGATCGCCGGGCGAGACGCGATTCCAGGGTGGCCGCCGGCGCGTCATGAAGCGGGTTTCGATCGTCTTCACGCCGGCCTGCAGGGGAGCGAGCAGCGCCGCCGCGATGATCGCCACATGGCAAACAGATAGCGAGCCGTTGGACGCCGCGCGGGCTGCACGGCATATGTTCGATGGAAACGTCGGCGTTCTGGAATCCACCGAGTGAGAGAGCTGTAGCTGATGGCGAGCGCGCTGCGGGCGGCCGTACATGACATTTTCATCGGCGACGCCAAAGCTGGGCAGTTACCCGTAATCAGCATCGCAACCGCTTCGTTGAGGGTGTCAACACGTAGCGAAATGAAAGCGTCGGAGTTCCGGCAGCGGTCAGCCGTCCCATTCACTCGGCGTTGGGATGCCGGCGCTTGCGCCGGGCGGGCGTCAGCGTGTGACGGGCGCGGCGGCCGGCCGGCCGAACTCCTGCACCCAATAGTGGTTGAATTCGCCGCCGACGCGATAGCCGATGCCCAGTTCGGTGAAATCAGGGTTGAGGATGTTCTCGCGATGACCTTCGCTGTTCATCCAGTCGCGCATGACCGTTGTCGGGGTGGTCTGGCCGGCGGCGAGATTCTCGCCGATGGTCGAATAGTCGTAGCCGAAATCCTCCGACCGATCGCGCAGGCGCGAACCTGTCTCAGGGTTGACGTGGTCAAAGAATCGATATTCGATCATCTCACAAGCGTACTGAGTCGCCTGTCGCTCCAAGGCATCATTGCGGGTGACGGCGCCGAGGCCGCGCTGTGCCCGCTCGCGATTCACGAGTCGCAGGACTTCTCCCTTGAAGGCCTCTTCGTTGTTCGACGTGCCGCAGTTGGGAAACTCATCCCGCAGCCGCAGCGAAAAGTCACGAGCGTTTTCGCCGGGGGCGGCGGCGGTGGAACGCCCGGGCTGCTGCTCGGTAACGGCATTGCCGGCGGTGCCGGTCGGCGGCGGGGCGACCCGTCCTCCGGGGGTGACCGGTCCAAAGATCGTGGGTGTGGCCAGATCAGGCAAGGCCGTCTGCATGCCGGCGCATCCACCCAGCAGCAGCCAGCCCAAGAGAACGATCCAGCTTGAACGCATATCGCGCATCGTGACCTCGAATCTGACCGACCCGGCCAGAACCGCCTCTGCCGACGAAATACGAACACGCTCCGCGCCTGTCGCTGCGATGAAGCCGCAGCGACCCGTGACCAACGTCCGCACCCGCCGCCCAATATGATGCCGGCGGGCCGCCGAACGGCGTGTATTGATTTTTTGTCCGAGAATGGACGTTGTGGTGAAGGATAGGCGCGCTCGGATTGTTCTGCAAGAGCTTGATGCGACTCCCTGAGACCGCAATACTTACCGCATGGGCGGCAGTGGCCGTCCGCCACAGGGAGCTTTTCATGCGCACGCGTCATCGCGTTGTCTTGTTTTCGCTGGCCATTCCCTGCCTGCTCCTGCAACTTGATTTCAGCGGATGTTTGAACGTCGGCGGCGGTGGCACCGGCGGAGTCGGCGGCGGCGGCGGAGGGGCCGGCGGCCTCAACCTGCCGCCGACCGTCAACGCCAGCGCCGACACCACGCGCGGCATCGCCCCGTTGACTGTCCAGTTCAGCTCTTCCGGCAGCACCGACGATGGCGTCATCGTCGATCGCATCTGGGATTTCGGCGACGGACAATCCAGCCGCGAGATCGACCCGCGCCATACCTATCTCACGCGCGGCGCGTTTAACGCGACCATCACGCTCGTCGATGATGACGGCGCCCGCACGACCAGAACCATCGTCATCAACGTGACCGACCAGCCCGTGGCGGTGCTCGAAGTCGATCGCACCGTGGCCGAGAGCGCCCCGGCGGTCTTTCAGTTCAACGGCTCCAATTCCTCCGACCCCGACTTTGTCTCAACCGGCGCCGGCGACCGCTGCAATCCGCGCGGCATCTGCCGCTATGTTTGGAACTTTGACGATGGCAGCAGTTCGGATTTGCCGATCGTGGCCCACCGCTTTGAGCAGGCCGGCGATTACCGCGTGCGCCTGACCGTCACCGACAATCAGGGCATCACGGGTTTTGCGGAGCGCATCATTCAGGTCGGCATCCCGCAGCCGACGATCACGTTCCGCGCGCCGCCGCCCTCGATCCCCAATCTGATTGTCTCCAACGACTCGCCGTTGCCGGTTTATGGTGTGTTCACAGTCGATCCGAATGTAGCGCGTTCGATTCGCGTCGGCGTGGATGGCGACGCCGACCCCTGTGAATCGCAGGCGGTGGTTCTGCAGACCAATTCAGGCTTGCAGGTTTCCGCGGTGAGTGGGCACGGGGGTCCGATCCGTGCACTCGAATTCTCGCCGGATGGGCGATTCCTGCTGACCGCCGCGGACGACCGCACGGTGCGGATGTATTCCGCCGGCAGCCCGTTTGATTTCGTGCTCGTTCACAACGGCGTCATGACCGACATCCGCGCGCTCGCGATCTCGCCGGACAGCCAGCGCTTCGTCGTCGGCACCGTGACCGGGCAGGCCATTGTGCGGCGCCTGACCAGCAACAGCTTCATTGTGGATCTGGGCGGCCATAGCGCGAGCGTGAACGCGATCGACTATTCTCCCAACGGCCTGCTGATCGCCAGCGGCGACGCCGGCGGCCGCCTGAACACCTGGAATTCGCAGACTTTTCAACTGATCCAGACGCAGGCTGATATCCACACCAATGGCATCAATGCACTGGCTTTCTCGCCGGTGGATAGCTCTCGCCTCGTGACCGGCGGCGCGGACCGGCTGCTCAAGCTGTGGGTGGCGGGGACGACCACGCTCGTGCGCAGCTTCGCCGGGCATGCCGGCAGCGTGCTCTGCGTCGCGTTCTCAGCGGACGGCGCCCGGCTCGCCTCCGGCTCGGCCGACGGCGCCGCGATCATCTGGAATCCGGACACCGGGGCGCTGGTGCGCACGCTCGCCGGGCACGCCGGCGGCGTGCTATCGATCAAGTTTTCGCCGGACGGCACGCAGATCGTGACCGGCGGCGCCGATGGCTTTGTACGCACCTGGAACGCGACAACCGGGGCGCTCCTGCGTGAGCGGCGGCCGTGTCTGACGCCGATCAGCAGCGTGGCGTTCTCGGCTGCGGGAGATTTGGTCGCCGCGGGCATTGCCGCCAGCAACGACATTCAGCTCGACACCACCCCGTCGCCCAGCGGCAACGATCTGAACTTCTCGATTCCCCAGACGCTCAGCCTCAGCGGCGTGCCCTTCACGACGCCACGAAAGTCTTATGCGCTCTGGGCCGAGATCGACACGGACGTGACCAGCCCCTCGCGGACCTACGCCGACACGCTCGTGCACGTTTTGCCGCCCTTTACCAATGAGATCAACAGCTTTACGCCCACGGCGGCGCTGAACACGCTCAACGATGCGGCGGTGATCCTGTCCGGGCGCAGCGGCGGCGTCAGCAATAAGCTGCGGCAGATCGTGGACCTTGGCCCGCTCGCGCGGGGCGATCGGCTCTTCCTCAGCCTGGTCACTTCGCCCGGCTACGCCCCGGTTTTCACGGCCCCGACATTCAGCCTGATGCTGCTCGACGAGGATGAGAACATCTTCGCGTGGTATCGGGACGGGCGCACGCTTTGGTCGGCATCGACCAAGCTCATCATCGGCCATGACAGCCCACGCAACTTCCTCGTGTTTGAAGGCTTCAATCCGCCGGGCGCCGCGCCGGAGACCGACCCGCCGAACATCAGTGTGCGCGTGCAGCGCGGCGCCGAGCCGTGCGTGCGGAAGCGCGTGCAGACGATCTTCCTGAACTTTGAGGGCGGGGCCGACATCGCGATCGGCTCGGCCCCGCGCGAGTCGGTGCAGGTCTTCAATGCCGGCACGATTTCGCCGGCGTGGGGCACGGCTGAGACCATCGCGATCCGCGGCCGCATCGAGCAAATCGTGAGGGCGTTGCTCGACCCCTATCAGGTCGAAATCGTCGTCAGCGACGGCGACCCGACGACCAACGACCGGCCGGCCGGACCGCACGTTATCGTCTTCTTCGGCAATGATGCGCCAGATTCACTGGTTTCGACTGGGCAATCGCTCTTTTCGGAGCTGGGCATCTTTGACGCGGTCGACCCGCGCAACGACACGCTGACGGGAGCGATTCTGATTTACACCGATCAGTTCGCCGAGGAATTCCCCACGACGATCGCCGATCCGCAGGGCGCGAACCTGATTGGCAACGCCATCGGCCGCGCGACGGTGCACCACCTCGGCCGCGTGTTGGGTCTGCGCAGCACGACTGGCGCGACGGACATCATGCGCAATACCGCCAGCGCGCTGGACGCGGCGTTGAACTTCTCGTTGGCGCCCGCCGATCCGAATGAGCTGTACAACGGCACGATCGGCTTCCAGGATGCGCCGACGATCTTGCGCGAGATTTTTGGCAAGGTCGGAGCGTGCTGCCTGCCGGGCGCGGCCTGTCGCGACGAAGTGACCGAGGCCGAGTGCACGGCGCTGGGCGGCTCATTCCGCGGCATCAACTCTTGCTGTCTGCAACTGCCGTCAGCGTGCCCATAGAGGCAGTGACGCCGCGCGTCCAGGGTCGAGCGGGCGGCGAGGTGGAGCGTGGGCAGATGAGAAAGTGGGAACGTGGGAATGTGTGAACGGGCAGACCGTCGCTCTCTCAGGGGGGCGGCGCGCGTCGGTAGCGTGGGCCATTGAGTCTGTAGATTTTTCGACCTTCTGGATTCTCCGTCACTGCCGCGCGTGTTAGCTGCGTGGGCGTGGGCGTGGCGACTGCTTTTTCGATGCGCTGGTTGTTTGCTCGGCGACCTGCGGCCTGGCCCCGTATTCGGCGGCCGGCAGGCTCACGTTTCTGCGTGGCCCAGCTTCTTCCGTGGCTCAGCTTCCTCCGCGCAGGATCGATCTGAAGCGGGCGATGTTGTGCGTCTGTGCCGCCCAAAGCGCCACGCCACGTAACTCGGTTCGAACCTGTAAATTCACGTGTCACGAAGCCCGTGTGCCGCCTCGACGCCGCCCGTGTCGCCCGCTACAACGCAGACATGGGATACGCCTATACCGTCATCGGCAGCGGGCGACAGGGCGTCGCGCTCGCGTATGACCTCGCCCAAAACGGCGAAGCCGATCGCATCCTGCTCGTCGATCAAGACCCGGCCAGCGCCGCCGCCGCCGTCGCGCGGCTCGCGGCGCTGTTGCCCGAACGACGGGCATCTTTTGCCGCCGACCAGCTTGACGCCGCCGACGTGACCGCGGCGACCGCGCTCTTGCGCGGTTCGCAGGCGGCGATCTCAGCCGCGCCCTATCGTTACAACGTCGGGCTATGTGATGCGGCGATTGCCGCCGGCGCTTCGTTTTGCGATCTGGGCGGTAACACTGCGGTCGTCCGGGCTGAACTGGCGCGCCACGCCCAGGCGCTGGCGCGCGGGGTCAGCGTCGTGCCGGATTGCGGGCTGGCGCCCGGGCTGGGCAATCACCTCGCGGCGCATGGAATTGCAGCGCTCGATGAGCCGCTCGACGTGCACGTGCGTTGCGGCGGGCTGCCCGAACTTCCCGTCGGCCCGCTGGGCTACAAGCTGCTCTTTCATTTCCAGGGATTGATCAACGAATACAGCGGCCACGGCGAATTCATCCGCGACGGGAGGCCGATCGAAATCCCCGCGCTGACCGAACTCGAAACGTTGACCTGGGAGGGGTTCGGGCAACTGGAGGCGGCTGTGACCTCCGGCGGAACCAGCACGTGCCCAACGACGTATCTCGGGCGCTTGCGCGCGTATGACTACAAGACGATCCGATATCCCGGCCACTTTGCCATGATCCGCGCGCTCTTCGAGTTGGGCTGTTTTGAGGAAGAAGTGCGGCTGTCGAGCGGCGCGGTGATTCAACCCAAGGCGCTGCTGCGGCAATTACTCGAGGAGCGGCTGCGCTTCCCCGCAGTGCGTGATGTCGTGCTGTTGCGCGTCGAGGTCACGGGTCGGCATGGCGGCGCGCCGTGCACACTCCGCTACGAACTGACTGACCGCCATGACAACGCCACCGGCTTCACCGCGATGGAGCGGACAACGGCGTTTCCCGCGGCGCTGGTCGCCTACATGCAGGCGCGCGGCGATATCGCACCCGGAGCGCAGCCGCTCGAGGTTTGCGTCCCGGCGCAGCGCTATGTCGATGAGCTGCCGCGGCATGATATCCACGTCCGCATGGCGCGCGCGTGACCGGCCCGCCGTTGCGTCGGCTCTTTGCATTTCGAACCGCGTGAGGAAGCGATTCGATGCCGGGCACGCCTGAGCAAACCGCCGGCTTGTTTAGCAATAGCGCTGCACACGCAATTGATCGGCGAGCAGGACATCGGCACGCGGCGCGATTCCAATCGCTTCCTTACGGGCGCGGTTCGGTTTAGAAACATTGACGCCGCCCCGCTGTCGTCACAACAGCGGCACAAGCAGCCGGGCGGCGCCCTCGAGCAACTCCTGCCGCCAGTTCCGTTGCCAGGCTGCGCGCGGCGTCACGCGGCGCGCCAGATCGCAGTATCGCAGGATTGACGCGCTCAGGCGTTGCGCGACCGGCTCGTCATAGATCACCGCGGTAATCTCATAATTCAGCCGAAAACTGCGCGCATCCATGTTGGCCGTGCCGAGCAGCGCCCAGCGCTCGTCGACGGTGGCCATCTTGGAGTGCAGAACTCCCTGATCGTATTCGTACACTTCGACGCCGCTCGTGAGCAGCTCGCCATAGAAGCTGCGGGCCGCCCACAGCGTCAGCGGCGCGTCGGTTCTCGTCGGCAGCACAACGCGCACGCGCACGCCGCGCAGGGCCGCGTGATGCAGCGCCAGGCGCAAGGCGGCATCGGGCACGAAATAGGGCGTGGCGATGGTGATCGTTCGCTGCGCCGCGATCACCGCCGCAAAGATGATCTGCGACAGGGGCGCCAGATTCTGATCGGGACCGGTCGGCAGGATTTGCACGGCACAACCGCCCGCGACGGTGGGCGACGGAAAATAGTCGATCGATGCCAGCCGTTCGCGCGTCGCCAGCGCCCAGTCTTCTACGAACGTTTGCTGGACGAAGAGCGCCGCCGCTCCGCGCACGCGCATGTGCGAGTCGTGCCAGGGGCTGAGTTTCTTCAGTCGTCCGCGATATTCGTCGCCGATGTTCTGACTGCCGAGCATCGCGACACGTCCGTCACAGACCGCCAGCTTGCGATGATTCCGCATGTTGAGGGTGATCCGCCGGCGAAACAACCACAATGGCACGAAAAACGCGACGCGCACGCCGGCGTCGCGCAGCGGCTTCAGGAAGCGCTGACCCAGGCTTAACGATCCGACGGCATCGAGCAACAGCCGGCACTCGACGCCGGCGCGGGCCTTCTCAATCAACAGATCGCGAAAAAAACGCCCGGTGTCGTCGTCTTGCCAAAGGTAGAACTCCAAATGCACGTGATGGGTCGCCGCGCGGATCGATCGCTCAAGCGCGGCGTAGGTCTCGTTGGCGTCTTCGAAGATCTCGACTTCGTTGTGATAGGTTGTGGGATATTGCGTCAGCCGCTGACCCAGCTCGGCAATCCACGTCAGATGGGGCGGCAACTGGCCATGCTGTTCGGCGATCGTCAGTTGCTGCGTCGAGCTGCGCAGCCAATCGATCAGATTCTGCACGCGCCGCAGACGAGCGCGGTGCCGCCGCGCGACGCGGTTCGATCCGATCAGCCAGTAGGCGAGCATGCCCACCAGCGGAAACGCGAAGATCGCCAGCAACCACGCGAGCATGACCGCCGGCTCTTTTCGTTGGCGCAGCACGGCGAGCATCACCACGGCGGCGAGCACGTAGTTCAGCGTCAGCCCGGCGAGCCAAAGCGAATACATGCCGTGCAGTCTCGCGGTGCGCGGCGCGCGGCGTCAACCCAGACCGTAAGGCAATCGCATTCTCCGAGTTGTCGTCGAACGACAAGGGTGGCGCAGGCTGCGACGCTGCGCCACCCTTGCAGACATCGATGCTGCTGTCTGGCGCTAGCCGCCGATGATCAACGTAACGAACCCGTCGATGTCGTCAAAATCAACGGCGCCGCTGTCGTCGGCGTCGGCCAGCGCACGATCGCAAGCGGGGAACTGCTCGGCGTACGCGGTCGGGCTGACCACCGCCGCGACGAACGCCTCGATGTCGTCGAAATTGACGCGGCCGTCGCAGTTCACATCGCCCAGCGGCGACGCGACGAGTCGCCAGATGCCCTCGCCATTGGTTGCCGCGAGGACGGCGCCCTCGTGCTCGACCAAGTCGGTGATGCGGGCCGGTGCGCGGGTCGCCTCGAGCGGTTGCCACGTGGCGGCCTCGTCGGTCGAAACAAAGATCGACGGATCCGACGGAGCCGGCGCGGTCGTCGGTGCTAGCGCCAGATAGATGCGATCGCCGCTGCGCAGCATGCCGACGCCGGAGCGATTCGTCGGGAGTCCGGCGCTCGCCGGCGTCCAATTGGCGCCGCCATTGGTGGAGACGTAAATGGTCGGCAAGCCGGTTGTTCCGCTTGATTCCGACAGCGCGATGATCCGGGTTCCGCTTGTGATCATGGCGATCACATTCGGGACGACTCCGCCGATGGTCGTCTGTATGCCGTTCGCGCTCGGCTGCCAGCTTGCGCCGCCATTCACAGAGCGATACAAGCCGCGCGGAAAGGTCGAGACAAAGAGCGTGTTTCCGCTGGTGAATAGGCTGTACGCCGGATTGAAGATGATCTCTCCGAACAGATCGGTCACGCCGGTAGGCAGGCCGTTGCGGGCGGGCGCCCAGGTCGCGCCTTGATCAAGGCTGCGATAGACTCCCGCGCCGGAGACCGTGAATCCGCCGCCATGCTCATCGCCGACTTGCTGCGTGCCGCCGCCGGTGCTGACATAGATGGCATTGTCGAGCCGAACGAAAGCGTTCAACTCGTGAAACTGCAGGCCGGCCGTGCCGTTGTACATGGGGAGGCCGCCGGTCGCCGGCGCGAAAGAGCCGCCGTCATCCAGTGTCCGTACGACGCCGTCGCGCAGCGTGCCGATGAGCCAGCGCCCCGGCGACGCGGCGTGCAGCTTTGTCAGCCCCGACGCGCTCACCCGCGCCGCCCAGGTCGCGCCGTCGTCGAGCGAGCGAAATACACTCGTGTCGCTGAACGTCACTCCCAACAGCGTGCCGCTGTTGGTTTCCAGGTCTGCGACCGGCAGCGCCGCTAGCCCGGCGGTGTCGTCCTGCCAGGTTGCGCCCCGATCCGCCGAGCGAAAGACGCGCGTTCCGACCGCCGCGAGCAAGTTCGCTCCGCGCGAGCCGAAGAGCCGGATCGTGTGCGTCGTCGGCAAGCCGGCGGATATCACGGTCCAGGTTTGCCCGCGATCAAGCGAACGTCGCGGTCGCTGATCCGTGCCGATGCCGTAGAGGTCCTCGCCGATGGCATGAAGATTCGTAACCACTTCAGCCCCCGTCGGCTGCCAGGTCAGGCCGCCATCGCTGGAGCGAATGCGCTGCGATCCAAAGAACCCCCGAGCATAGAGGGTCGTCGGGGTCGCCAGCTCGAGATCAAGGAAATCGGATGAGCCGGTGCTGATCGTCGTCCAGGTTTGCCCCGCGTCAGTCGATCGAAAGAGTGTGCCGCCGGCGATCGCCGCGAGAATGATCAGCGAATCTCGAATCACCACGGAGGAGAATGGACCGGGTGCTGTCAGCGGCGACCACTCGCCGCCGTCCGCACGGCGAAAGAGCGTGGCGGGCGAAAACGGGCCTCCCCCGGTTACAGCATAGAAGCCCGACGTGGCGCTGATCAGCTTCGCCGTCGCGGTAGGATTCAACCCGGCCCCGGCCGACAGCCAGGCGCCATCCGCCGCTTGCTCCATGACGTCCACACCGCGCATTTTCACGAATAGCCGCCCGTTATGCACGGCGGCGGACTCGATCGGGGCAAAGCCCGGCGTCAGCGGAAACGACTGTCCGCTGCGAACCCACGCTCCGCCCGCGGAGCGAAATAGACGCGTCGGCGCGACGGCATAGGTGTTGGCGCCGTCGGTTGCGAATTGCTGGACCGCTGCTCCCGGCATCGAGCCGATCTCGATCCAGCGTTCGCGCAGCGCGGCGCCGCCCGCCCACGTCGCCGCGGAAAAACCCCCGAGAATCAGCAGCGCCAGCGCGCTGCACCCTGCTCGTGCATGCCATTTCATGAACCACTCCGATCTCGATTGACGACATTGATGGGTGCGCCGCTTGGCGCGTGCCCTTCGCGGCTCGCTAATATAGTATGTTACCTCTAATTAATAATTCCCCGGCGCTTCATCGCGAGATCGCTCGATGATTTCGCAGAATCCCGCCCTCAGCGCACGCTGTCGCGCGACTTGTCGCAAGAAATTGCGGAATTCCGCGATCGATTGAGGCGGACGTAGCCGATTACGGCGGCGCACAGCCGCCGCGAAAGCGTCGCGCCATGAGTCCCTGCTCAATCTCGATTCGGCCAGACGCCTGACGAATCCATGATCAAGCCGCAGGCGATCAGCCCCTCGCAATATGCCGCGCGCATTTTCTTTCGGCCTGTTCGTTGGAGCAGTCTGTGATGATCGCCATTTTTCCATGGAAGGGATTCAATCCATGAACTCACAGAGGGTCGTCTGGGGTTGCTCGCCTGCGCTGATGAATCGCGGCGTCCTGCCGTCTGCGCGCATCACACTCCGCTCAGCCCTAAGATATCAGCGTGGATGTTTTCGGGCCGCTGCGCGACGATCCGCGCATTTCGGCCCTGGTCGAGCGCACTGCCAACGCCCAAGGCCCCGTCTTTGTCGAGGGGCTGTGGGGGTCCTGCGCGCCGCTGGTCGCGGCCCTTGTCGCTGACCGGCTCAGACGGCCGCTGCTCCTGGTCACGGCGCATGCCGACGACGCCGACAACGCCCGCGACGACATCGAGACGCTGACCGGGCGACTGCCCGAAATTTTTCCACAACTCGAAGCCGCCTCGCGCGACGCCGCCGGCGTCGACGAACTCGCCGGCGAGCGGCTTCGCCTGTGCATGCGCTGCATGTCGATCGGCGGAGCCGCCGACGCCGCGCTGATGATCGTCGCGCCGTTGATGGCGCTGATCCAGCCCGTGCCATCGATCGATACGATTCGTCGTAGCTCGATGCGGCTGGCGTCAGGTGATTCGCTCGACCCGGAGAAACTGGCCGGCTGGCTCGAAGAGCACGGCTACACGCCCTGCGACGCGGTCGAGCTGCCCGGCGAATTTGCCCGTCGTGGCGGCATCCTCGACATCTTCTCCCAGGCGCACGACCGGCCTGTCCGGCTCGAATTTTTTGACGATCAGCTTGAGTCGATTCGACTGTTTGAGGCGGGCACGCAGCGCTCCGATGACGTGCTGGCAGCGGTGCAGATTCCGGCCCTCTCCGTCACGCGGGCGGCCGCAGCCGCGCGCGACGCAGCCCCGTCCCAACGCAAGGCCGCCTTGCTGCAGGAGACGAATTTCCTGCTCCACCTGCCACCGCAGACCATCATCTGCTTCCATGAGCCGACGGATATCGCGGAGTTGGGTCGAACGCTTTGGCAACGGCTGAACGAGCCGATCGGCTACACGCCTCCGGAAGGGCTGTTCCGGATCGCGAATGGGTTCACGCAGCTTTATCTGCAGCGCTTCGGCAGCGGCGAAGCCGATGCGATCCGCCTGCCGGTAAGCAGTCTTCCACACTTCGACGCCAAACCGGCCGAGGCGCTGCTCAGCCTGGCGGAGTTGGCGCGTGAGCACGCCGTGATCGTCTTGTGCGAGAAGAAGGCCGAAGCCGAGCGGTTTCACGAGCTGCTGGCCGGCCCCGCGGCGGCCAGCGCCGCACCGGCGGACGGCTCGCTTGCATCGCCCGCGCCGACAGCAGCAACAGCGGCCGCGCCGATAAATGAAAGCTCCGGAGATCCGGCCGCGCCCGATCCCTTTGCAGCCCGCCGAACAGCCCTTCCGCCGCTGCCCGCGGGCGCGATCCAAACCGCCGTCGGTCTGTTGCATCACGGCTTTGTCTGGGAACGGCGCGCGTATGTGCCGAATGCGGAGCTGTTCAGCCGTGCGCCCGCGCGGCGCATTTTGCGGCGGGTCGCGCCGGCCCGGCCGCTCGATAGCTTCTTTGATCTGGCGCCCGGCGACAACGTCGTGCATACACAGCACGGCATCGGCCGGTTTGTCGGGTTGAAGCCGATCGCCGAGGGCGAGCGCGACGAATATCTGCAGATTGAGTTCGCCGAGGGCGCCGCGATTCACGTGCCGGCGAGCCAAATCCACCTGGTTCAGAAATACATCGGCAGCTTTCAGGGGACGCCGAAGCTCAGCAAGCTCGGCGGCAACGCCTGGAAAAAAACGAAGGAGCGCGTCGCCGACTCGGTGGCTGATCTCGCCGGCGAATTGCTCGTCGTTCAGGCGCAGCGCGCCACGCAGCCCGGCCTCGCCTATCCGCAAGACACAGCCTGGCAGCGCGAGTTCGAAGGCTCATTTCCCTACGAAGAGACGCCCGATCAGCTCCGCGCGCTGGCCGAGATCAAAAACGATCTGAATCGCCCGCGCCCGATGGATCGGCTGCTGTGCGGCGACGTCGGCTTTGGCAAGACCGAACTGGCGATGCGGGCCGCGTTCAAAGTCGCCGAATACGGCAAGCAGGTAGCCGTGCTCGTGCCGACGACCGTTCTCGCCGAGCAGCATTACCAGAGTTTTCGCTCGCGCCTGGCCGACTATCCATTCACGATCGAGGCGCTGTCGCGATTTCGGGCCGACGCCGAGCAAAAGCGCATCGTCGAGCGCCTCGCCAAGGGGCG
This sequence comes from uncultured Planctomycetales bacterium, assembly GCA_964418235.1. Lineage (GTDB taxonomy): Bacteria > Planctomycetota > Phycisphaerae > UBA1845 > Fen-1342 > CAYQLG01. The sequence continues at coordinate 84,605 of CAYQLG010000004.1, read as the reverse complement.
GATCGACGTGATCATCGGCACGCACCGGCTCCTGTCGAAGGACGTACGCTTCGCCGACCTGGGCCTGGTCGTGATCGACGAAGAGCAGCGTTTCGGCGTTGACGCCAAAGAACGGCTCAAACGGCTGCGCGCGACGGTGGACGTGCTGACGCTCTCGGCGACGCCGATTCCGCGCACGCTGCACTTCTCGATGCTGGGGATTCGCGACATCTCGTCGCTGGCGACGCCGCCGCTCGATCGCCGCTCGATCGTGACGCAGGTGCGACCGTGGGAGGACGCGCTCATCCGCGAGGCGCTGTTGCGCGAGCTGAACCGCGATGGTCAGGCGTACTTTGTGCACAATTTCGTGCGCGACATCGAGGCGGTCGCCAACACGCTGCGCACGCTTGTGCCGGAGGCGCGCTGCGTCGTCGGCCACGGTCAGATGGGGCCGCACGAACTGGAAGAGGTGATGCTGAAATTCATGCGGCGCGAGGCGGACGTGCTCGTCTCGACCAACATCATCGAATCGGGCATCGACATCGCGACGGCCAACACGATCTTCATCAACCGCGCCGATCGCTTCGGCCTGGCCGATCTGCATCAACTGCGCGGGCGCGTCGGGCGCAGCAAGCACCGCGCGTATTGCTACCTGCTGCTGCCGCCGGGCGCGCCGCTCAAAGACACCGCGGCTAGGCGATTGAAGGCGATCGAGCAATACAGCGAACTGGGCGCGGGCTTCCAGATCGCGATGCGCGACCTCGAAATCCGCGGGGCGGGCAACATGCTCGGACCCGAGCAGAGCGGCCACATCGAAGCAGTCGGCTATGAGATGTATTGCCAGTTGCTCGAAGAAGCGACGCGCCGGCTCAAGAACGAACCCGCGACGCCCTTTCGGCAGGTCAATCTCGACCTGGGCGCGCGGGCGACCATTCCGCGCGCATACATCCGTGCCGATCGGCAGCGGATGGACGTGTACAAGCGCCTCACCGCCTGTCGCACGGCCGACGACATCGCCGCCCTGCGGTCGGACCTGCGCGACGCCTTCGGACCCTGGCCGGCCGAGGTCGAGCGGCTGCTCAAGCTGGCGGCGATCCGCGTCTTGTCACAACCTTGGGGCATCCGTTCGATCATCGTCAAGCCGCCGGATGTGATCTTCGCGGTGGACGAGGTGGCCCAGACCGAGGCGCTGTTCCAGCGCGGCCCCGGCTCGCCCCGAGCCGCGGACAACAAGACCGTGCATTGGCGCGTGCCGAAAAAGCTGCTCGAGCCGGATGCATTGGTGGATGCGCTGGTCGAGCAATTGACAGCGGCGGGATAGGGCGGAAGCGAGCGTTGAACGTGGAATAAAGATTCGCGATTCGCATGGATCGAATTGATATTCGCGCGGGGCGATGATCAAATGAGCGAGAGTCGATGGAATAATCCGTCGACGCAGTTCATGCGCGGGCTTGCTGATAAGCCCGCGCTTTCACCTTATCACATTATCACCTTTTCACGTTCCCACCCTCTTACGGTCCCGCTTCGCCGCGCGCGATCACTTCGACTTCCGCGAGCGCTGCGAGCTGAATGCCGTAGAATCGGCCGGTTACGCTGTCGAGGTTGATGCGCACGCTGCGCGCCCGCAGGTCGGCGAAGGGGACATCGGTGCCTTCGACCGCGAGCGGCCCGCTGGCGCGGCGGGCGACTTCGATCGTGCTCGCCGCGTCGTCGTACAGAATCACTGTCGCCGCGTTCACTTGCAATGTGGAGCCGGCCTCGTCGCCGAAGCGCGGGTTGTAAAGCCGCACGGTTCGCACCGTCACGGGCACGCGGAAAATCAGCCGCACCCATTGATTGGACTGCTGACCGGGAGCGCTGTTCCAGTAGCGCCAAACTTCGCCGGTGCGCGCCCGGCGATCGATGAGGCCGCCGGTGTAGTTGGGGTCGCGGGCGCTGGAGACCTGCAGGATCGCGCCAGGGGCGAGATTGCTGAATTCCGGCTCTGGCGGGATCGACATCTGCGTATGCCCCGCGTGGCAGCCGACGCAGCGCGCCACCGCGCCGGCCGGCGCGAAGTTGAACCCGGTCACATGCGCCGCGCCGTTGGCGTAAGGTCCGCCCGTGAGGGGGACCTGATAGAGCGGCGCAGGCGAGCGCAATTGTTCAAACAGCGGCACATTCGCCGGGGCCGGCGCGATCACCACACCCGCCGGCGAAACCGGCTGCTCATCCAGCAAAATCGGCCAATCGATATGTGGGAATGAGCCGGGCGATTGTCGCTGCTGGTCGAGGAAAAAGCGGATCGTGCCCGCCGATCCGACCGGCGGCGCGCTGACGATGTCCGCATCGACCGGCGCGTTGGCGTAGACATTGAGCGCGGCGAAGACAAATTGCCCGTCCTGCTCATACGGCCCGCCCGCGGGCGGCGGCAGCCGATTCGGAAACGGCACTGCCGGATTGTCGCGATAGACATCCGGCGCGATCGGCGGGAGCGACCGCGGCGCGAGCACGCGGGCACGCAGTTCGGTCGTTCCCGGCGCGTCATAGAGCCGCTCGAGGCCCGTGCCGTCCGGATTGACCAAATAGAGGCCGTAATCTTGCATGTGATCGCGCGCCCATGAAATCACCAGCCGACCATCGGGCAAGACCTCCGGCTCGGCCGCGTAGTTGCCGACAAAGACGCCGTAACTGATCGGGTCATAGTGCACATATTGCAGCGTCATGCTGGTGATGCCGATGACGGGCGACCAGCGTTGCGGCCCGCGTACGAAGCGACGAATGCCGCCGAAGCCCGCCGCCTCGGTCATATTGAACATCGGGAAGAAGTTGCCATAGAACGCGCCGTCGGGGGCAAACCCGCCGCCGTAGGAATGATTCGCCGCCTCATCGCGAAAGCGGCCGGAGAACATGCGCAGGTCGGAGCCGTCGGGGTTCATGCTGGTCGCTTGCCAGGCGTTGCGGAACATGCTGCCGCCGCCGACGGGGTTGTCGCGATCGCCGGTGAGTCCCAGATGCTGAATGTATGCCGCGCCGCTGTAGCCGTAGACGGCGGGTCCGACCTCGGTGGGGATCGTGGTCATGTCGTGGATCGGGAAGCGGTGATTGCGCCACCAGCGGGAATAGACGATGCGCCCGGTCAGTGGATCGACCAATGGGCGATCGGCGCCGTTGCGCTCCGAGGTGATGCGATGCAGATCACTGCCGTCGAGATTCACGACGTGCAGATTCGACGCGCGCACAGCGCTGTATTGACCAAGACTCGGGTAGCGCGTCGAGGCAAAGCAAATGCGGCCATCCGGCAGAAATACCGGGTCGTAGTCGTCGAACGAGCGCAGCCCCGGAGCAGACAAGCCGAACTGCGCGGTCGAATAGATCAGATCACCCTGATCGCTAAAAGTAATCTGACGGAGATTGGAGCCGTCCGCTTCGATCGCGAAGATCCGCCAGCGCCCGACGGTCGACGCCGGGCTGGCGTCATACGGCCCCGCCGGCAGACCGGAGAACACGATCGTGCGTCCGTCGTACGAGACCTCCGGGGCGTTGACATCGATCAATTGGAGCGACGCCGCGGTCGGCCGCGCCCCATCAATCAATACGCGGATGCGACCGTCCGGCTCGCGCACCAACAAGCGGCCCGGCGGTGCGGGGCGCACGCGGCTGCGCGCTCCGACACCCGGCATATCGCGCGGCTCATCCCAATAGATCGTGCCCGACGGCGGAATCTGCCGCTGCACAAAAACGAGCGGCACGCCAACGCGCTCATCCGGCGGCGTGGGCGCCGTCACATCGGGGCCGTGGTCCGTCGAGGTTTCAGCCACATCAAGCGGCGGTTGCGCAGCGGTTTCCGTGTTAGCCGTCGCTGGCTGTGCCAGCAGCAGCGGTGTGCAGGCGGTGAGTAGAACCAATGCACCAGCGCGGAGGAACATGATGGGCACTCCATGAATGGCATCGACAAGCCGCTCGCCGAACAGACGCGGCCCGGCGCACCTGGGTTGTCGCAATTGATGAACGACACAATAGCGAGCCATGCAGGACCGTGGACCGGATTCGCCGGAAAGGCGCGATGGAGCTGCCCGCGAAGCAAACGGGAGCGCGTACGGCGGCGACCGGCGCGAACGTGCGTGCGCCTGTGCGCGGTTCCGCATGCTTTTCCAAAGTCATCCGGTTTCGACTACACTTACTAGGTAGAGGACGTCGCCGTGAATGCGATGCATGCGCGGCCTTGCCAGCGAATCGAACCGCGCCCGTCAGGAAGCGATTCGATCCGCCTGGGGCATGTTGCGAGCGACAGACATGCTCATCCGACAGCGTCACGGTCGGTGGCTGAAATGTGTGCGCGTCGTGAGTCCAATCGCTCCCTTACGGCCGCGGTTCGGTTCAGAGGCGAGATACGGTTATGGGCGCGTCGGTTCGAGCAGACAATATCAGCACAGGAATCGTCAACCGGAAGTTGGAGCAGCCATGCCGCACATTGTGATCATCGAAGATGAACCCGATCTGGCAATGGGGTTGCGCGACAATCTCGAATTCGAAAAGCACACCGTCGCGCACGCCTCGACCGGCGAAGAGGGCGTCAAGCTGGTGCAGAAGCAGCCGCCGGCCCTGGTGCTGCTCGACATCATGCTGCCTGACATCGACGGGTTCGAGGTCTGTCGGCGGCTGCGCGCGGCGGGGCATACGATGCCGATCATCATCCTTAGTGCGCGCAGCCAGGAGGTCGACAAAGTGCGCGGGCTGGAGTTGGGCGCCGATGACTATGTCACCAAGCCCTTCAGCCTGCGTGAGTTGCTCGCGCGGGTGCACGCGGCCATCCGCCGCGCCGAACAAACCGGCGGCGCGACCCAACAGTCTTTCAACATTGGCGCGCGGCAGGTCGATCTGGTGCGGCAGAAAGTCATCAGCCGCACTGGCGAAGTCGCGCTGGGGTACTACGAGTCGGAAATTCTGAGAATGCTCCATGATCGCCTCGGCGAAGCTGTGCCGCGCATGGAGCTGCTCGAGAAAATCTGGGGTGCGGGCGTCTATCCCGCCGACCGCACCGTGGACAACCACATCGTCAGCCTGCGCCGAAAGCTGGAAGATGACCCCAAGAACCCGCAACACATCCTGACTGCGCATGCAGTCGGGTACAAGTTGGTGCTCTAAACTCGCACAAGCGGTATGGTCGCACCAGGCATAAGCCAAGGCCCCTACGACGGTACTGGGCGACAAATACCGACGCCGGTCGGTTTGTCGAATGTCGCTGGGTGTGCTTGAATACGGCATGCTAGCCGCGTGCCGCACGTGACCTGACTCATGGGTGGCCGCCACGGCGCAGGGCCGCGTCGGCCCAGGGCGTTCGCATTCGGCCAATGGCGGCAGCAACCCGAGGAGTGTGTGCGTGAAATCGATCCGGCCCAGCCTGATTGCAGGCTTGCTCGTCTGCGTGCTGCCGTGTGCCCCCCTTCTTGCTGACGACGTGGATGACGCGGTCAAGAAGGTTGTCGCAGCGGGTGAAAAGGTCAGCTCCTACACCGCTGACATCGCCATGCAGACCGAGCTGGCGATGGGCGGCATGACCATGAAGTCGGACGGCAAGGGCACGATGGAGTATCTCAAGCAAGGCGATAAGTCGATGATGCGCATCGACATCAAAATGGCCTCGATTCAGAAAATGGGCGAGAACGAGCAAAAGACCGAGCAGGCCGTCACGCAAATCAGCGATGGCGCCTTCAGCTATGCCCTCACCGAGATGATGGGCCAAAAGCAGGCGGTCAAGACGAAGTATGACCCGAAGAACTCCGGCGTCGCCACCAAGGAGTTTTTTGAAGAGCTGAAGAAGACGCACACCATCACCGTCGCGGAAGAAAAGCACGACGGCAAGGACTGCTACCTCTTCACCGCGACCCCCAAGGAGGCGTCGGCCTCGCCCATGGGCGGCGGCGCGCAGAAGATCCACGTCGCCAAGGAGAGCGGCCTGACGACGCAGATGCAGAGCTTTACGCCCGACAATAAGCTCTTCATGACGATGACCTTCACGGGAATCAAGATGGGCGCGAGCATTCCGGCGGAGCGCTTTCAGTTCAAGGCGCCCGAGGGCGTTGAGGTCATGGATATGACCAACGCCGGCGGCGAATCGGCCCCTGCCGCTGACAAGCCGGCCGCCGAAGGCGCCAAGCCGCAGTAGCGCTGACATCGACCGGGTGGGAGCGATTTCACCCTGCGGAAAGCGTGGATTCAGTGCGAGGCCCCCGGCTCAGCCAGCGGGCCTCGCGGCATTTTGGACCGCAAAGGGCCAGGCGGCTTTGCCACGCGCGACCCCCGATCTCCCCTTCCCACCTTCCCACTCATTTGTCATCGCTACAGCCACCAAGACGCGCAATTTCCGCCGCAAGTTCAGGAATTCTTCGGGTTGCTGAATTTTTTATGGGGGGCTGGCCGATAGATCGATTGAGCGAAGGGCAATCGGCGCATTCTCACATCTTCGCCTGATCTTCAGGCGTGGGTAGTCAGAACGCCATCCATAACACCAGACCCGCGATTGCGAGGCCATGCAGCGATGCGCTGCGCAGACCTCATCCGCGGCGTTCGATGGAGCGAACGCCGCATAACACGACCGCGCGCTGCGCGTGCGGCACGGCTGGGCAGACAAGCCCCGTTGGAGATGGAAGCATGTTCATCGAAACTGATAACCCTCTGCCGTTGTCCGGGCTGAGCGTGGATTCGGACCAGGGCACACGCCCCGGCGGGGCGCCGCAACGTCGCGAACATCGACCGGATTCACGCAGCAGACGCGGCCATCAAGCCGCGCAAGCTCGAAGCGAATCGGAGTCCGAGCGGCTGGCGCGCATCCGGCGTGAAATTGCCGCCGGCACGTATCTGACGCCGGAAAAGCTGGCCATCGTGGTCGAGCGACTGATGCGCTGTTGGGAAGACTCGGAATGATTGGCGTGAGGTCGAACAAACGCGCGTTTTTCTGCATCGTGGAAAGTCGCGAGTCTCAACCCGACATGTTTGCTGCGGTCTGATGATTGCATCCGACGCTACAGCTCGCCGTCGGCCACGGCGGGCTGAACACGACATTTCGCCATCGATGTCGGCGGACCGGACGCTCCAGCCGGCCAGTCCGCCCACGCTAGGGCTTCGTCAAGCATGAATTTTAGGACGAAGCGGTAAGGAGCTCCGACGTCACGGCATGAGATTCGTGCCTATCTTTGTAGTGGGACGCACGGGCCGGAGGCCCATGCTACCCTCGTTTCAAACCGCAATTTCAATTGTGACGAAGCACTAGGGCTTGCCGACGATGTCGGCGGCCAGGCCAACGCGGGGGCCGGTTTCGCCATCCCAGCGGTGCGCCGCCAGGGCCGCGACGATCTGTTCGGCGAGCGCAATCGCCGCGACGCCGTCTTCGACACTGACCGGCGGCGTCTTCCGCAGCCGAACGCATTCGATGAATGTCTCCAACTCGGTGCGAAGCGCGTCGCGGTCGTCGATGATCAGCGGCTCGACATTGACGAGCTTGCCGAAATCGACGCCGGCGAGCTGCGATAAGTCCTCGAAGTTCCGCTCACGCGCGAACTTGATGACGTCGAGATTCTTGTCGCGCGTGACGACGATGCCCATCTTCCGGTGATAATCGAGCGAGACATAGGCAGTCTCGCAGAAAACGCGCAGCCGCCGCTCGGTCTTCAGCGCCAACCGTGAGGCTGTCAGGTTGGCGACGGCCCCGCCACGGAACATGACCCGGGCATTGGCGATGTCCTCGGGTTGTCCGAGCACGTTGACGCCGACGGCATCGACGCGCACCGGCTCGTCGCGGACGAGGCTGAGCAGTACGTCGATGTCGTGGATCATCATGTCAAAGACGACGCCGACATCCGCCGAGCGAAACGTGAACGGACTGACGCGCTGCGTCTCGACAAACTTCGGGCGCAGCTCGAGCCGGTGCACGGCCCGCACGGCCGGGTTGAAGCGCTCGGTGTGGCCGACGGCGACGATGGCCTGATGGGCGCGCGCCAGCCGCGCGATCTCTTGCGCCTCGTCCAGGCTGGGGGCGAGCGGCTTTTCGATCAGCACGCCCACGCCGCGCTCCAGCAGCGGCCGCGCGATTTCCAGATGGCGCACAGTCGGAACGGCGATCGTCACTGCCGAAACCGGCGTTCGCGAAAGATCGAGTCGCTCAAAGACCGGCACGCCCAGCGGATCGGCGTGCGCGCGGGCGCGCTCGACGTCGGGATCGATCACCGCGACGAGGCGCACCTCAGGCATCTGTGAATACGTACGGATGTGATGCCGGCCCATGTGGCCGGCGCCGATGACGGCGACGGGAAGCGGTTCATTCACGAGTGCTCAAACTTCCTTTCGCACGCTGTTACGCGGCCTTTGCGCCGGCGACGCCGAGGGCCGACGCTGCCGGAGCTATCGGCGCGTGAGTCTGGCCCAAGCCACCGATTTCCATGCTGTGACGATCAGGCCGGCAATTGTCCGCCGACCGTGGCCGGGGCGCGCGACGAATCCGGATTGTAAAAATGCTGGATGTCGGCGACGGTGTCGATGCGCTGTGGCTCACGCATGCGCCCAAATACGCCGATCTCCACCTTGCGGCGCAGAAATTCGATCAGGTAGCGGACGTAGGGGTCGCCGCTCAGGCCATTGGCCTCCATTTCGCAAAGCACGTCGACGGTGCGGCCGGGTTTCTTTTCGCCGCGGCGGGCATAGAGCAGTCGATGCGCCATGCGGATGGCGCGGATCGAGTCCGGCGGGACTTTCCACCGCTCCAGCCCGCGTTTGTTGAAGCCGCGCACCGCCTGTTCATAGCCGACGACCTTCATGAACGGGGGCACGTCGTGCGTAATGCGCGACATGCCGCCGATGAAGGCATTGCGTCCGACCGTGACGAAGTGGTGAATGGCGGAGCCGCCGCCGATATTCACGCAGTCTTCGAGCTTGACGTGGCCGGCGAGGAGCACGGTATTGGCGATGATGACGTGCGAGCCGATCTCGACGTCGTGGGCGACGTGCACGCCCACCATCAGGAGATTGTGATCGCCGAGGCGCGTCGCGCCGCCGCTGCATGCGTCGATCTCGGTTCCGCGATGAATGGTGACGTGCTCGCGGAAGGCGTTGTGGTTGCCGACGATGAGCCTGGTCGGGCCGCCCTTGAATTTCAGGTCCTGCGGAGCAGCGCCCAGCACGCAACCGGGAAAGAAGGTGTTGGCGCGGCCGAATTCGGCCGGTCCCAGGAGCGTCACATTGCAGATCAGCTCGCACTCATCGCCGAGCGTGACATGCGGACCGATGTAGCAAAACGGGCCGACGCGCACGCCCTTGCCGAGCGAAGCGCCGGGGTCGATTACCGCGGTCGGATGGATCATCGTCATATCGTGTAACTCGGCCGCGTTTAGGCGGCAAAGGTTCCGGCCGGGCTGCTCCCGGCACGGCGGTACGAGGCTAAGTCGGGTCGGCGTCCACAAGCATGAAACGTATCGCGGCCTCCGCCGCCAGCTCATTGCCGACGCGGGCACGGGCCTGCACCTGCCCGGTGCGGGTCTTCACGCGCTCGCTGACCACTTCGAGAATCAACTGATCGCCGGGCACCACCGGCCGGCGAAACTTCACACGGTCGAGGCTTAGCAGCATGGCGATCTTGCCGGTGTGCTCGAGCTTCTGTGACAGCAGAATGCCGCCGAGCTGCGCCAGCGCCTCGATCACCAGCACGCCGGGCATGATCGGATGTCGTGGATAGTGCCCTTCAAAAAACGGCTCATTGATGGTGACGTTCTTGATGCCGACGGCGCGCTTGTCGGCCTCCAGTTCCAACACCCGATCAACCAGCAGCATCGGATAGCGATGCGGCAGGATGCGCTGCACCGCGCGCACGTCGATCTTGGGCGCGCTGACGAGCCGACGGCTGAATTCCTCGCTCGCGCGCTGCTCCAGCAGCCGGTTGACCAGCTCGTGATTGAGGCTGTGCCCCGACTTGCGCGCATAAACGCGCCCGCAGACAAACACCCCCGACAGCATCAAGTCGCCGATCAGATCGAGAATCTTGTGCCGCACGCATTCGTTCGGAAAACGATAGTCGTTGTCGATCGGCCCGGTCGGCCCGATCACGAGCACGTCCTGAGCGGTCAGGTGCGTGCCAAGTCCCGCCGCGCGCAACTGCCGCGCTTCGTCTTCCAGCACAAACGTGCGGGCCGGGGCGATCTCGCGAATGTAGTCATCTTTGGAGAGGGCGAAGTGAAAAATCTGATGGCCGATCGGCGTGCCGGGATAATCCAGCTCGTAATAGACGTCGAGCTGCCCGCTCTCGCCGGGCCACGCCACCAGTTCGGCATCCCCTTCGGTCACTCGCACAATCTGCGCAATGTTGAGCACGCTGCGCTCGGCGTCTTGCTGCACGACGCCGGCCTCACGCAGCCGCTCGACATAGGGCATGCCGCTGCCGTCGACGCCGGGGAGCTCGGCGTTGTCCAGCTCGACGATGAGATTGTCGATCTCGAGCCCGCGAATCGCCGAGAGACAGTGTTCGACGGTTTCGATCGTGCCGACGCCGTTGCGAAGCGATGTGCGGCGGGCGCGTTTGGATAGATTCTCGATGCGGGCCTGAACGCGGATCGGCTCGGGAGTATCGGTGCGTACGAACCAGATGCCGCTGCCCGGGGCGCTGGGCTTGAAGCGCACGCGCACGGGATAGCCGGTGAATAGTCCCAGCCCCGCAAGTTCAGCTTCGCGTTGAATCGTCTGCTGCCGGCTCACGCCGTTCCAATCTCCTGATCTGTTCCACCAGTCCGGCGGTCAGTTTCTCCATTTCGCGCATGCGTTCCAGCAATTTGGGGAGGTGCTGGAGGGCGACATATTCACGGTTGATGGCGGCAAACTCCTTCGCCGGCGTACCGCGGAACGTGGCGCCGGCCGGCACTTCACCGGTGGCTACGCCGGTTTGGGCGGCGAGAATCGCGCGGTCGCCAACCACGACGTGGTCACCAAGCCCGGCCTGGCCGGCGAGCACCACATAGTCTCCGAGACGGCACGAACCGGAGATACCGACCTGGCCGGCCATGACACAATGTTGGCCGACCGTGACATTGTGTGCCACTTGCACGAGGTTATCAATCTTGGTGCCGGCGCCAATTCGCGTTTGACCGGTGCGGGCGCGATCGATGCAGGCATTGGCGCCGATTTCGACGTCATCCTCAATGACGACTGCGCCGATCTGCGGAATTTTCAGGTGTCGTCCGGCCCGAAACAGATAGCCGAACCCATCAGCCCCGATGGTTGTGTTGGGATGGATCACCACGCGGGCCCCCAGCGTCACCCCTTCCCGAATCACCACATTGGGCCAGAGCACGCCATCCGGTCCGATCCGGCTGCCCGCGCCAACATAGACGCCCGCATGCAACTGGGTGCGCGGCCCGATCACCGCGCCCGGACCGACAAACACGCGCGGGCCGATTGCGGCACCCTCGACCCGTGCGTCGGGCGCGACCTGTGCCGTCGGATCCACCCCCGTCGGAACCTGCGGCAGCGGCGGTGAGAACAAGCGCAGCACGACCGTCATGGCCAGTTCCGGATCACCCACGCGTAGAACGTCACGCGCTCCGCCATCGACTGCTCGTGAATCCGCCGGTAACTCCAGCCCCGTGGGCGCGACGACCGCCGCCGCCTGTGAAGATCGCCATCGCGGCAGATGCTTGACTCCTGCGATCCAGGTGACTTCCGTCGGACCGGCCGCATCGAGCGTGGCGACACCCTCAATCCGGGCGATGCCTGCGCCTTCCAACGTCGCGCCGAGCCGTTCGGCCAGCTCTCGTGTCGTCATGCTGGGCATGCGGCGGATGATAGGCTGGGGCCGGTGGGATGGAAACACGGGGCCACCTTACGCAAGACGGCGCGGCGGCGCGCCCGCTCGTACAATGACTGTCGATGAAATCGACTCGACCGCCATGGAGGCACGTCGCGCTGGCCGGCCTGCTCACGACCGCCGCCTGGGCGCAACCCGCGCTGCGCGGTCCTTATCCCGTCGTGCGCGATTCTGCACAGCCAGAACTGATAGAAATAGCCGAGCGCGGCACGTTCGATATCGACGTCCGGCTCCTTGTCGTCGCCGGCGAAGGCGCGACCGCGGCCGGCTGGGCCACGGCGGTGTCAGAGCGAACGGCTCGGCTGAATTGCGACACGGAGTTAGCCGTCGGCGATGGGCCGCTGCGCGTCTGGGTCTGGCCGCACGATGTGTTAAAGACCTGCCAGCCGCAATGGCCTGCCGGCGCGCAGCTCATCGCCCGCATCGACACGCTCGCGCCCGGCTTGCGCGGCGCCTGGCTGCGGGCCGGACGACGCGCCGGCATCACAAGCGGCGACGCTTTCTGGGTGCGCGTCGCCGGACAACCGATCGCCCGGCTGGATGTCCGCCTGGTCGAAGATTCGCTGTGTTACGCCGCGATCACGCCGCTGGTTTCCAACGTGCAGTTGCATCGCGGGGACGAAGCGACGGCTTGGCCGGCGCCCGGATTGGCGCGGCGCGGCGTGGCGGAGTCGGCCATTGTGCACATCGAGAAGGAAGGCGCCCGCGAGCGCATCTGGATCGCGGCGCCGCCGCGGCCCGAGACGATCGCCGACGCCCAGGCCGAAATTTTTCGAGCAGGGGCCTTCATCGGGTTGCTGCAGATTGACCGGCAGGATGAGCGCTTTTGGTATGGACAGGTCGCCGCCCGCCGACCGGTGGCCGGCGCAAGCCCCGCCGCAGACACCAAACCGCACGCCGCCGCCGTGCAAACTCAGCCAGCTGTCGTTTCGAGCGGCCCGCCACGCATCGGCGACGAAGTGCGGCTGCGCACGCGGCGGCAGATTCAGGAGCGAACCTTTGCGGCCCGCGTCTTCGACGTGACCGCGGAGGGCCTGCTGATCAATGCCGGCGATGCGGATGGACTGCGCGAGGGCGAGACCGGCGCGGTCTATCGCGGCGCCCGCCGGATCGGAGCCGTGGCGGTGCAACGTCTGCAAAGCTCCTACTCGCTGATGACGCCCGATGCCGAAGCGGAGGAAAACAAGATCGCGCCGGATGACGAAGTCTGGTTCTCCGCGAGACCGCCGGCGGCCAGCGTCGTGGGCCGCGTCGAACGCATCATGGGCGAAAGGATCCTGTCGATCGCGCCGGTCAGCAACGGCGCCGGCTTGCCGCTGCATACGCCGCTCGCGCTGCGCGCGGGAGAGAAGACAATCGGCGTCGCGCTGCTGCTGGAACAATCCGGTCAGCGCGCCATCGGCATTGCGCTGGCCGAGTCATTGGCGCAGGCGCCGACGGTCGGAGTCGAACTGATTTGGAACGGAGCGAATTGAGAAAGGCGCGCAGAGGCTTGGCGGCTTATCACTCTTTCAGCCGGGCCTTGTAATCTTGAATGACCTTGGCGCGATCGACATTCGCCAGGATCAGCGCCTTGCGAATCGACAGATCGTCCCATGCCGGTTGATAGCCGATTTCGCGATTGACCTTTTCAGTGTCCTGCCAGGCGGCCGGCTTGGTCTTCTCACCCATGTGACAATCATCGCCCATGAAGATCAGCAGCGGCCGGCCGGCCGTGCGATGTTTGTTCTCGCGATGGACGACCTCGATCAGAAACTCGGTGTATTCGCGTGATTGCGGGTTCCAGACCTCGTAGCCATCGACGTCGTAATCTGCCAGCAGAATCGGCCAGAACTGTTCCGGATGCGGTATGACGATACCGCCGCCGAGCGCGCGGACCTCCTCGATGACCTCTTCCGTCGCATAGAAGTATTTCAGCGAGAAGCCGGCCTTCACGAGCGCTTTGACCTCGTTCAGCAGAATTTGCGCATGGTTGATGATGTCGGCCGACCAGCGGTCGCGCAGACAGTCAAAATAGTTGCGGATGAGCTTGTTCTTGATCGCGTCGCGCGGCGTCGTGGCCTCATGCGCCTTCAGCAGCGTCGCCAGCCGCGATACGCCCATCCGCACGAATGTGACCAATTCCTCGCTGGCGCCGGTCTTGGCGGCGGCGCGCGTCAGGAGGGCGTCGTGCGCGGGGTCGATCACGGCGTCGATGAATTCGTAGAGTTGTCCGGCGCGATAGCGAAACGTATGCGCCAGCATCGCCCGGAAAACGTCGGCTTCTCGAACCCGCTCCTCGGCGAAGTGGATCAGCAACTGCACCTTGCGGTTAAATCCGCGCGAGTAACAATCGACCTCGACTCCGGCAAAGCCGTCGTTGCACTCGATCACGTTGTGCTGTGTCGGGATGATCAGCCGCTGCCGGGCATTGGGAAACATGGCCTGCACACGCTGGCGGATCAGGTCCATCGGCACAAATTCCGGATGCCAATGAACGGCGAGCACCGTCTCCTGTTCGGGATAGACGCTCGCCGGACGAACGATCCGCGCACGCTGTTCCGCCGTCAGTTCTTCGCAGACAATGCGGCGATAGACGGCCAGGTCGGTCTCGTCCGGCTCGGGCGAGAGCAATTGCACGTCGATTTCCTCGTGCTTGCGCGGGTCCAGGTGCAGGGTGGGCATGCGCGGCTCCGTAATTAGATCCTGTGCATCGTATCGCACCCGCCGACCGAACGCGATGGAACGACGCGAGCGGATTGAAACCGCGGCGCCGGCGCCCGTTCCGCCGTTGTGGATGAACCTTGCCGACTCGACTACACTCGGGGCGTCCGAGGTGAAGGTTGGGCCGGTGCAGGGCATCGGCCAGACAACGGGTCAGGGCCGGAAGGCAGCAGCCCACCTGGTGTGGTCCTCGTGCATCGATCACCTGGCCCCAGCCTCGGGCTTTTTTATTTTGTTTGGCCGCGGCGCGGAAAACGGATGTCGCTTTCTCTTTCGTTCGCACTTTGCTGGTTGAGCCTGTTCAGGGTGGCGTGAATTTTTCTCTTCCGACATCGGGCCGGAGGTTCGTCGGTTTTACTCCGTGTGCATGAGTCTGGGGCGCCGCTCACCATTCCTTGTCCGTTGTCCGCAAGTTCTTTTCATCGCAGACGAGGCGAAGTACTTCCGTGGATCCAAACCGCCGGATTGTGAGGCGAGACTGTTGATGCTGTGTCGCTCGAAACGATAAAAATTGTCAAATCATGCAGGTTCCAGCCTCCACGGTCGAGCCAACCGGTATCCGACATGGGCCGCTGCTCCTGTTCGTCGTATACTTACGATAGACGTACTGGAAGGAGCGACGCTGATCGACGGACGAGCGACTTATCGGCGCTTCCCGGCGGTTTGGGTTCGTCGCCATTCGGGCCGGCGGATGGCTAACCACGGCGTAGAATCTGCCTAAGACTGTTGCGACCATGGCCAGCGCCCTGTGGCGCCGGCCAGTCGTGGACAGGACGCCTGCTCCTCGCGGCCCCTTCGAAAGGATGTGTCTTCATGCGCCTGCGTGCAGCGCTGCAATTGGGATGGGTGGCATTTGGATTGATCGTAGGAACCGTCTCCGCGGCGGACTCCGCACTGCAAGGGGCCTGGGCGGCGATCCTGCGCGGCGATTTCGGCAGCGCTCGAAATTCCGTTTCGCGCTTGGTCGAGGCGGGCGCCGGCAGCACCCAGGCCACGCAGATCGAGAACTGGCTCGACGAATACAACACGCGCATGGCGGAACGCGATGAGCTGCGCCGCAAGACGTTTGAATGGAACATGACGCACGCGCGCGAGGCGCTGGCGCAGGATAAACCCTATCTCGCCCTGAGCTTTGCGTTGCAGGCGTCGATGTATGCCGAGGACAAGCCGGCTTTTTCGGCCGACCCGTGGATTCAGGAGCTGACGCAGCGCTGCAAAACCCTCGCGATGGAGCATTCCAACAAGGATGAGTGGTCCAAGGCGCTGACCTACTACTCCCTGCTTTATCGCATCCATGAGGATGACGAGGGCATCAAAGCCTTGCGCGAAGAGGCCGCCCGCCATGCCCGCATCGCCCTCACGTACAAGGACAAAGAGGCCCTGCAAAAGCGCATCAAGGGCGTCGAGCCGGCGCTCGTGTCGCAGGTCTTCGGCAATGTGCAGCGCATGTACGTCAGTGAGCCGGACCTGCGCAAGATGGCCGATGGAGCGCTCAGCAGCCTCGAAGCGCTGGCCGAAACGACCAAGCTGTTCGGCTTTCTCGATGGCGTCGCCAACCCCGCGCTGCGGGCGCATTTCCTGGCCAGGATCGCCGAGCTGCGGCGCAGCGTGAAGGCCGTGGAACGCTTCACCGGGCCGGCCTTGCGGAAGCTCTACCAGGAAGTCAGCCAACTCAACGAAGGCAGCATCGAATTGCCCGAGGGGCTGCTCGTGGTTGAATTTGTCGAGGGCGCCCTCGAGCAACTCGACGAATACTCCAGCATGATCTGGCCGGCGGACGCGCAAGATTTCCAGAAAGCGATGGAAGGCCGCTTCTTCGGCGTCGGCATTCAACTCGGCGTCGATGAGCGCACCAACCGCCTCAAGGTCGTTACTCCGCTCGAAAGCTCGCCCGCGCTCGAAGCCGGCGTCGAACCCGACGACCTGATCATTGCCGTCAATGGCGAGTCGACCAAAGGCTGGACCACTGATAAGGCCGTCGAGAACATCACCGGACCAGCCGGCACGCTCGTCACCCTCACGCTCTTCCGGCCCGTAACCGGGCAGGAACTGAGTGTGCCCCTCAAGCGCCGGCAGATCGATCTCCGCACGGTCTACGGCGTCTCACGGCTGGAGGGCGATCCCGACAACTGGAACTACATGCTCAACGGCAATGAGGGCATCGCCTACATCCGGCTATCGCAATTCCATCCGGAGTCGCATGAAGAGCTGCTCCGTGCGCTCGAGACGGCGAAGCGTCAGGGCATGCGCGGCCTCATTCTCGATCTGCGGATGAATCCGGGCGGCCTGCTTGAAGTCGCCGTCGAGACGGTCAGTCTGTTCGTGAAACGCGGGCGCGTGGTCTCGACGCGCGGACGCATGGACACCGAAGACGAACTTCCGGTCACCGGCGGTGCGCGCTTCGCCGACCTGCCGCTGATCGTCCTGACGGACGATGCGAGCGCGAGCGCGTCGGAGATTCTTTCGGGCGCGTTGCAGGATCACAACCGGGGGCTGGTGCTGGGGGAGCAGACCTTCGGCAAAGGCAGCGTGCAGCGCGTCATCCCCCTGACCAACAACGCGAAGGTGAAGCTCACGACGGCGCTCTATTATCTGCCGAGCGGGCGCTCGCCCCACAAATCCGAAGACGCCAAGAGCTGGGGCGTGAAGCCTGACCTTGAGGTCAAGCTGATGCCCAAAGAGGTGCGCAAGCTGATCGATCGGCAGCGCGCCAGCTACGTCATCCACCGCACCAAACTGCCGCCGGAGCCGGTGACCATCAGCCCCGACAAGGCCAGCCAGCTCAAGGATGAGGACGCCGACAAGGATCGCAATGAGGACTTGCTCTATCTCAGCGACGAGGAGATCAAGCTGCTCGATTCCGATCCGCACAAAGCGTCCGACTATGACCCGCAGTTGGAGACGGCGCTCCTCCAGATGCGCGTCAAGCTCGCTTCGGAGTTGCCGTGGCCGCGGCAAATCGCCGCCAAAGACCGCTAGCCGAGCGGGCGTAACAAGCCAGCCTCGCCGAGATTCTCCACGAATCGTCATTCGCGCGGTCCGCCAATCCCTTGGCGGATCGCGTCCGGTTTACAGGCAACTCCATCCGAGCCTCGCATAGACTGCGCCGTGATGCCTGTCGATCGCTCGCCCTCCGGCTGCGCTCGCGCTGGCGCGGCCATGCGCGGCGCGCTGTGGGCGACGCTCGTGCTGGCCGCCTTTCTGCGCTTTTGGCGGATCGCCGACCCTGCGCTCGGGCTGAACCAGGACGAAGCCGTCAACGCCTGGAACGCCTACTGCCTGCTTCACACCGGGCATGACGCGCACGGCGCGCCCTGGCCACAGCTTTACTATCACGCCCTCGGTGAAAATCGCAGCGCACAGTTCCTCTATTTCCTCTTGCCCGGCCAAGCGCTTTTCGGGTTAAACCGCTTCTCATTGCGGCTGCCCTGTGCGCTCGGCGGCGTGTTGCACGTACTCATGCTGGCGCTGTTGGCGCGGCGGCTATTCGGGCCGCGC
This sequence comes from uncultured Planctomycetales bacterium, assembly GCA_964418235.1. Taxonomy (GTDB): domain Bacteria; phylum Planctomycetota; class Phycisphaerae; order UBA1845; family Fen-1342; genus CAYQLG01. The sequence continues at coordinate 66,601 of CAYQLG010000004.1, read as the reverse complement.
GTGGGCCTGCTCGCCGCGCTCATACTCGCGCTGAATCCGTGGGATATCTATCTCAGCCGCTGGGGGCACGAGGGCGCGGTCACCGGCGTCGTCACCACGGCCGTCCTCGCGCTGGTCGCGGCTTGCGTCATGGCCGGCGCTGCGCCCCACCGGCCCAGCGCGCTCGCATCACAACACGTGGCTGCGCTCGCGCCGCAACGTTGGGCCGCTCTCGCTCTGCGGGGGGTAGCTGCGACTGCGCCGCTCTTGATCGGCCTGATCGCGGGCGTGGCCTGCTGGGGCTATCCGGCGCTGCGGCTGGCTTTGCCGCCGATCCTTTTGAGTTGGGCGGCGCTGGCTGGGCCGGCGTGGTGGCGGGCCGGGCGCAATCAGCTGCGCGGCGCAGCGCTGATCATCGGATTTCTGATCGGACTCTCCCCGCTGATTTACGAACATGTTTTTCATCCGGAGCGCATTGCCCGGCGCAGCGAAAATCTCTGGGTCTGGTCGGCTGACGACAACGTCGCCGAGCGCCTCGGCCATGTGGCCCTGCGCTACATCCGCCATTACGACCCGCAGGTGCTCTTCCGTGTCGGCGACGCCTACGGGGTTGCTTGGCCGGCTGGCTTTGGCTTTTTTCCGGTTACCAGCGGCGTCTTGCTCGTAGTCGGATTTGGGCGGCTGGTGCGGGCGTCGCCGGGATCGTTTGCTGCGCGGGCCGCGCTGGCGTGGCTCGTGTTGTTTCCGCTCGGCGACAGTCTTCATACGCATGTCGGGCAGGCGATTCACGTGCTGCGGGCGGCGGTCGGATGCGGAGCGCTCGTCCTGACGATGGCGCTCGGCCTCGACTCCCTGTTGCTCTACCTCCAGCTTCGGCGAGCCGCGGCGCTGTTGATAGCAACGGCAACCGTCTTTGGTGGCGGCTTTGTCGCGCATTCTGTCGGCTTTCTCGACTACGCGCTGAATCGTCGAGCGCTGCAAACGGCGGTCTATCGCGCCCAGCACGTCGATCTCGTGCGAGCCGGGCCGTGCTTGCGGGAGCGGCTGCACGAGGTTGACCGGGTGATCGTGACGCCGACGGAGATGAACATGCCCGCCTACATCCTGCTCGTGACGCTCGCGCCGACCGCGCAGGCATGGCTGACGGAACCCCGCACGTTCGAGTGGCAAGGCGGCTGGCACGTGTGTACGCGTTGGGGCCAGTTCAACTTTCCGCCCAGCCCCGCCGCTATGCGTGACATCGCCGCACAGCCACCCGTTGCGGATGCGCACCGACGTAACAGTTCCCGCCGGACAATGGTGATCTGTCGCCCGGGCGAATGCGCGAGCGGAGAAGTGCTGGCGACCTTCGGCCCGACACGCGGGGCGCAGGAGCTAGAGCTGCGGCTGCTTGAGAACTAACCTGGAGTAGTACCGGTGGGTGTCCAAGTTCAGGGTAGGCCTGCATTTTCTGGGTAAGATAGTCATTACTTAAGGTGGGGCAACAACTTGCGGGTGGGTTCGGCTCAATGCGGGTGGGACAGGCCAGATGCGGGTGGGACAGGCTTCCAGCCTGTCGCATTAATATCCCTCACCCGCATTCCTCGATCAGTTTGGCCGACGCGCCGCGGTAAACCAGAACCAGTTTTAGCGCACCAGACTGCCAGATTGACACCGCCAGACTTGCCAACGTCGACACTTCTGCCAAGGGCCAGCACGAGGCACTTTATGATCATACGTTCTTCGAAGTATCGACAGCGGGACTCGCCGCGCCCTGTCATTTATCCATAACTATATTCTGAAAATATCTTTATGTTCATGAGCATGCTTGCGCCGCAAAGCCCATACCGGCCAATTTTGAACGCTTTTTCACTCTCCGGCGGCGCACCAACCGTACCGCACAACTGGCGCGCCAATTGATCAAGATGAATTGCTGCCGCGCGGAAACTATATCGCTGTCGCGGCGAATGAACTGGATACGTTCTGGGCTTGGCTTGATTGGCCTTGGATTGATAACATTCGGCCAGTGAGGAGTTTACAGAGATGGCGGCAAAGCAGATCGCGTATGAGATGGAAGCCCGCGAAGCGATTCGTCGGGGTGTGAGGCAATTGGCGAAGGCTGTTAAGGTCACGCTTGGCCCGCGCGGGCGGAATGTGGTCATCGAAAAATCCTTCGGCAGCCCGACCGTCACCAAGGACGGCGTCACAGTCGCCAAGGAAGTCGAATTGACCGACCCGTACGAGAATATGGGCGCCCAGCTCGTGAAAGAAGTCGCCAGCAAGACCAGCAAAGACGCCGGCGACGGCACCACCACCGCCACCGTCTACGCCGAAGCGATCCTTGATGAGGGCATCAAGAACCTCGCCGCCGGCGCGAACGCGATGGAGCTGAAGCGCGGCATCGATCTGGCAGTCGAGGCGATCGTCGAGCAACTCAAGAAGATGACGACCCCGGTCAAGGGCAAGGAGCAGATCGCCCAGGTCGGCGCCTGCGCCGCCAATCAGGATCGCGAGATCGGCGAAAAGATCGCCGAGGCGATGGACAAGGTCGGCAAAGACGGCGTCATCACCGTCGAAGAGGGCAAGAGCCTCGAAACCACCGTCGAGGTGGTCGAAGGCATGCAATTCGACAAGGGCTACATCAGCCCGCATTTCGTCAACAAGCCGGAGAGCATGGAGGTCGTCCTCGACAACGCCTATGTGCTTGTCCACGAAAAGAAGATCGGCAATATCAAGGACATGCTGCCGCTGCTTGAGAAGATCGCCAAGTCGGGCAAGCCGCTCCTGATCATCGCCGAGGAGGTCGAGGGTGAGGCCCTCGCGACGCTCGTCGTCAACAAGCTGCGCGGCGTGTTGCAATGCTGCGCGGTCAAGGCCCCGGGCTTCGGCGATCGCCGCAAGGCCATGCTCGAAGACATCGCGATCCTGACCGGCGCAAAGCCGATCTTCGAGGATCTCGGCGTCACGCTCGAGAAGGTCGAGCTGAGCGATCTGGGCCGGGTGAAGCGCGTCGTCAGCGACAAGGACAACACCACGCTGATCGAAGGCGGCGGCGAAACCTCGAAGATCAAGGGCCGGATCGAGGCAATCAAGCGCGAAATCGACATCACCACCAGCGACTATGACCGCGAGAAGCTCGAAGAGCGCCTCGCCAAGCTCTCCGGCGGCGTCGCCCAGATTAACGTCGGCGCGGCGACCGAAGTCGAGATGAAGGAAAAGAAGGCCCGCGTCGAGGACGCCCTGCACGCCTGTCGGGCGGCGGTCGAAGAGGGCATTCTGCCGGGTGGCGGCGTCGCGGTCCTGCGCTGTGACGCGGCGCTTGATGCCGCCGTCAAGAAGGCCAAGGGCGACCAGAAGACCGGCGTCGAGCTGGTCCGCCGGGCGCTGCGGGCGCCGATCAAGCAGATCGCCGAAAACGCCGGCCTCGACGGCAGCATCGTCTGCCAGAAGGTGACTGAGAACAGCTCGGCGACATTCGGCTATAACGCGCTGACCGAAGAGTATGGCGACCTGATCAAGATGGGCGTGATCGTGCCGCTGAAGGTCGAGCGGATCGCGCTTCAAAACGCCGCCAGCGTCTCGGGCCTGCTCCTGACGACCGACGCGGTCGTGAGCGAGATCAAGGAAGAGAAGGAAGACAAGAAGGGCGGCGGCCACGCGGGGCATATGCACTAAGGCTTGCGACCAAGCAAGGCACATGCATTTGGGTTTTCACCCCGAAGGGGTGTGCGACTGTAGCCAGGGGTTTCAACCCCTGGACCGCCATGCCCCCTCAACCCGTATTTCTTCCAGCGGCCGGCGCAAGCCGGCCGCTTTTGTTGCCCGATAGGGCGATGCGGCATCAGCCGCCATCAATGACTCGACCTAGTCACTTCGACGAATTATTGGTCAGCTTCGAAAAACGCCGCGCCGAAAAACCGACCGCTTGATGGGTGCGGGAAATGCGGAAATACCAGGCGTCCCCCTCGCCCCCCTTAACAGCTTCGCTTACCTCGCCCCATGCAAACGATCATTATGGCCGCCAAGAGCGCCACGGACGGCTCGGGGATGGCCGCGCTGTCCCAACACCATCGAGCGTCCTCCTTGACGCTTCCATTATCGCATGCCCGGCAGGGGGTTTTTCATCGGGCTGCTTGAGCCACTAGCCCGGTTTATCCATTCGGCCGCGCCGTTGCAATGAAGTCGAAGTCGTGGGCGGTGATATATAAGGGGAAGTGAAGCTGCTTCATTTGAGCCCCCGCTCGCAGCATGAACTGCTGGAACTTGACGACGACCATCAAGCTGCTCATGTAGCTCGCGTCGCGGTTCGCCTTCTCCTGAGACGCTTGGCTTGCGTATACATCTTGCAAAGGCTCCAGACCATTGATCGTGTAGTCATCGAACGGCTTGGATTGCCAGTCCGAGAGCCAGCCATAATCCTCGTGGCCGCTGTCGGCGATATAGGCGAAGAGGTCGCAATACCACCGGTCGGGATTAATGTCGAAGCCGTTCATTTCTGTGTATGCGGCCGCGATGGGGATGCGTGCTGACTCCGTGCGGAAAAATCTGTCGAAATGCTCCGCCGCGTCAGCCGGGGCATTTGTGATAGACAGATCGAGTACGATGTGAAACGGTGTCGCCGGTAGAGCGCGAATCGCCTTCGCCACTTCCAGATGGCAAGTTTCGAGGTCGCCGCGTTGAAGAGCCGGCTTGAGTCGCACCATGGTATCGAAGAACAGGTCAGACACGGTCTCTCCTCGAATGGATAACAACGATTCGATCGACCCGAATAACATCCCGAGACCGTCTCGGGAACCCAATCATATGCCTAGGATTGTAGGCGGGGTAGCGTTGTTTAATCTGCAAGCGATTTCCACGAGCGCCACTGCTTTGCGAACAGCCGCATTGAGTCATCGGCCATGCCTTTAGCCGTTGAAGTGATTCATTACCAGAAGAAAAACGTGTCTTCCTTACCAGTTTCGAGCGCACGATCGCTCCAAATTAGTGGAATGTGCCGGTTGTTTTCGCAGGGCCGAACTTATCTGGAAATATTCTACCACCGCTGTAAACGGCTGCTTCATATACCAGGATCCACACCATTCGGCCTCGCCCGTTCGAGGCGTAGACGAAAATGCTCTTGGAATTCATCGCGCGCTTTCGTGTTAAATTCCATTTGAGCCTCACTGAGCCCGAGCTGCTTGGCGAGATCGGGGTCGTATAGCGCCTGCTTCCAGTTTTTCGCTTTCTTCAATTCGGTGTTCCATACGCTCGCGGCTGATATATCTCGAAGATCGGCATAACGAATGTCCGCCTCTGTTAAGTCCGTTTCTCCCAACGAAGCGCCAGAAAGGTTAGCTGCCACCAGTATCGCCCCGCGCAAGTCCGTATAGTCCAAGCGTGCGGCGCCGAGATTGGCAAGGGTCAGATCAGCCTGAGCCATGCGAAGATTTTCCAATGGCGCGCCGATCAAATACGCTTCCTGCAGGTCTGCACGCGAAAAATCGCCCCCCGCGACACGAATCTCCGTGAGGTTGATCCGCGAATTCACAAGAGATATCAGCAATTGTCCGCGCTCAGGACTAAGCGCCTTCGCTGCCTCTTCGCCAGTGTCAGGGTTAAGGTAGCGATACGGACGAAGCGACCTGCTAAGCGCCACGATGCGGCCGGTGAGCTGCGGAGACAACGAGACTTCCTTGTCGGATTCAGAATGGGCCGACGCGGTCGCAGGATGAGTGGACGCAGGGGCCGTGACAATCCGGCTTTCATCCAGTTCTTCGTCAACTTCATCAAGGATATTTGAAAGCTCCTGAATCAACGCCGAACGCCGCTGCGACTCTGCCAAATGGTTTTGTTGGCGAATGAGCCGGTTCTGCTCTTCCAAGCGCTGCACCTGCATCAGCGTCGCGAGAAAGATTGCGAATGTGACCGTGAAGGAAAGAACAGCGCCCAGCCATGCGAATGCGCGAAGCGATGCATAAAGTTGCGCTGCATGAGCGGGTAGATAGCTCAGAAGCATCCGGGCCTCGTTCCAGTCACTTTCACTTGTTGCCTGCCCCAGTTCCCCGGGGCGATCCAGCCACGAACGGAATGTGGGTTCCAGCAGCCGAATCAGCGGAGCAATCTCCTGCAGTGCGATCTTCCGAGCTCGTTCCAGCCAGTAGCCGAAAATCAGTCGCCCGACGAGCGCGCCGATGAGCAGCAGGATGACCACAACCACTAGACCGACGGCAACGCTGCCAAGCAGTTCGAATGTGACAACGGAGTAGACGAGGATCGTCAGTACGATGCCGACGCCGATACCGATCAGCAAGTTGGCGAGTTGTGTGAGAACCGATTTAACGACTTAGCTCTCCGTAGCAGATTCATCGCTTGCGGCACTGTTGAATCTGCAGGTGTATTCAACGTGTGCCACTGCCGGGTGCCATGCTGACGGCTATTGCGTCGGCGTGAGATTCCGCTGCGACTGCGGTTTTCGGTGGAGCGCATCGAGTAGATTCCATGCGACGATGATCAGACGCTCCGGATCTATTTCGAATCCATCCCCGTCGACCGCCGGCGTCGGCGACGGAGCCGGCGGCGAGGTTGACCGTCTGGCCGACGTTGCCGTTGGCGTCGTGGAAATAGATGTAACTCAGGTCATCGGCAAGCGGGTTGCCGCCAGGGCCGCTGCCGGGTGCGGTCGTGCCGTTGGCGTCTTCAACCGCGAGCAACCCGCCGATCCCGCCGGCGGCGCTCAGGCCGCTGGCGCTGGGGTTACCGCTCTGGCCGGCGAGGTCAAGGCCCCAGGTATATTTCCGCAGCGAGTTGCCGCTGTTATCAAATTCCATCAGCATCAGCCAATCATTCCATACAAACCGCCGCGTGTCGGTCACTGCCCAGCCGGGCGTCACCGCCGGGCCGGGGTCGATGTCGAGCGACCACGTCGAGACCTTCTTCTCGACCCGCCGACCCAGATAATCATAGCGGAACTCGACCTTCTTCTGCCCCTCGCGCGGCGGGTTATTGAACGGCTGCACTTCGATCAAGCGATTCTCCCCGTCCCAGACGAACCGGCTCGCGACCGAGTCGGCGTTGCCGGTCGCCACGATCGCCGGAAAATCGTTGATGTCGTCGAAGTTGACCAGGCCATCGTTGTTGAGATCGCCATGCAGACAGTTGCACGCCGGATATGTCTGGGCATAGGTCGTGCAACTGGTCATCGCCAGAATCAACCCGTCGATGTCGTTGAAATCCGACAAGCCGTCGCAGTTCATGTCGGCCAAGAGCGCCGCCTCGGTCAGGTTGCCGTCCAGATCATACGCCAGCGATTGCGACGCGATCAGCGAGCCGGCGGAATTCCGCGTGTCCGTCCGCGTGTATTGATTGAGCGCGTTGCGCGTGTACGTCGTCGTCGGCTCCGCCCCGCTGACATACGTCAGGCGATTGCCGATCGGGTCATAGGCATAGTCATGATTCTTCGCCGCGTCCGGCGTGCCGCTTCCAAATGCGCCGGCGAAGAAATCCGACGCGGTCAGCTCGTTGCGATCGTTGTAGCCATACTGCTCGTAATGCGCCGCCCACGGGGCCGTCGCCGCATAGGCCGCGCCGCCGCGCTCCTTGCGTGTCCGGCGGTCGAGCGTGTCATAGCCGTAGCCATACGTCGAAATCGGCGTAAATGTGGTCAAACTACCGAAGTTGTTCTGCACGCCGGTCACATGGTTATGATATTGCGCGAACGAGCGCTCGGTCCAACCCAGCACCGTCCCGGCGGCGTTCTTGAATTGCGTCTGATGCACCAGGTCGGTCGCGCTCGTCGCCGCGCCGGCCAGGAATGTATACGTCACGCCGTTATTTGTGCCGTCGCCGGTCGGCAGACCCGGCCCGAGCACACGGAACAACCGCCCGACGCCGTCGTATTTGTACGTGGCGGCGTAGGCCGCATCCGGGTCCGCCGCAGTGCCGACCTGCACGCCGTTCCACCGCCCGGCGAGCGTGCCGCCAGAGCCGGTTTCATGGGTCTGCGTGATCCGCAGGCCGGCGAAGAGGCCGCTGTCAAACGTCTCATGCACCGGCTCCAGCGTGAGCGGGTCGTAGCCAAACGTCCGCGTCCCGGCGGCGTCGATGACCTGCGTCCGGCGGCCGAGCCGATCGTATTGATACGCCAGATTGGTCGAACCCATCGACGGGCCGTATTGCACTTCTGTCAATTCGCCGGTCGTCGACGAGTAGACATACGTCGTGAGCTGCGGGCTGTTATGACGGGCCCATTCGCGGGTGTAGAGTTTGCCGTCGGATCGTAGATCTGGGGTCGAAGGAGGAAACAACACGGGCCGCAGAGTGGATGTTCGGCCAATCGTTGCCGGTGCTGGAAGTGGGAATACTGGCTATCTGAGAAAACGGGCGCTATGCACAACTTGAGCGGGAACATCCGTTCGGCGAGAGCGAGGTTCAATGGGGCCGCGGCTCGTAAGCCGCGGAAGCGCTCAACACTTGCGCTGTTCACCGCTCCGCGAATCGCTTCAATGGGGCCGCGGCACACCCGCCGCGGAAACGCGCATTTACGCCTCGCCCTCGCCGAACATGATGTTGCCAGGATTTACGTCGAGCAAGTGAATTCCGTGAACTGCACGCAGAATGCCAATTACCGTCACTACCCGGTCCCAGCGGGCTTCGCCGAACTGCTCGGTCTTTTCCGCGTGCCACTCTTCGATGACGTCAACCGGAAACTCCGGCGCCGCATCCAGAACAGCGTCGCCAAAGTCGAGCAGAAAGGGGGGCGACACGATCGTCATCTCGATCACGAGCAGTTTGTCATCGGCGTTGATCAATCGAGGCACGGTGTGTCCCGCGACGTCGCCGACATCGCGTTCGCGCAGCCGCATGTAGCAATCACGTTCTCGCTGATATGAACCCGCGCTGTAGTGCGCCTTGATTGCGCTTGGCCTTGTCGTCGAGAAGACGGTACCATCCTTCCCGGAACCAAGCTGACGGCGGATTCTCAGCCCGTTTCGGCTCGCGAAGAATTGCAGCCGTTCGTCAGCAGGAGACGGCATGGTGGCCAAGCTAGCAACCTCCAACGGGCATTCGGCGGACGTTCGCATGACGCTGTTCATCGACGGACAGCAACTGTCTGTCGCGCAGGCCGGCGGCGACAGCATTGTTCTACGTGAGCCCGCCTTGCTGCACAGCACGGCAGGCGTGCTCGTGATCTCAATTGACGGCCACGAAGACCGCTGGCGCGTCACGATCGCCGAATCCGACGCGCCAACCCGGGAATACATGGCCCGATTCTTTAGCCCATACGAAACAAGCTTACACCCTCATCTGGATAAGTCAAACTCTCCTAATACCTCTCCGCGAATCTAACATTCTGGTAGCGCATTCGGCCGCTCACCCGTCTATCATGTCGGAGGTAGCCCTATGCTCAGTCACTCTGATCTGATCGAACTGCAGCCGACACTTTCCCAGATCGTCGGCAATGACGAGGATGCGCTGCAAGATACGTGTTTGCGCCTGCTCAAGTTCGCCGACGTTATCCGCGATCCAGCTCGGTACGCGCCGCGCGCAGCAAAAAGGTGTCGGATCGACGCGGCGCGGGGGCAGACGCGTCGTGTGAAGTCGCTGTCCGCGGATAGCCAGTGAAATGCGGCGGTGTCGCAAGGCAACTGCATTCTCGCCTTCATTGCTCGCCATTGAGGTTTGGACCAAGCATTCAGTCTGTTGCGTGCAGGCAAGATGCCTGCCCCACCGTTACTTCTGCTTCGCGGCGGCCCGTCGGTCCCTGTTGCGGTCATCGATAAGAGCCGGCAAAATGCCGACCCCATTCTTGCCTCGCGGCGACAGCCGGGAGAGTGCGGTTGCCCAGGGCAGTGTCCGTCGTTGTCAGAATTGCGGGTTGACGAAGAACCTTAGTTAGTGTAATGTTCGGTATCGATCGGGAAGCCGCTATGAATCACAACGACAACATCGTCGCCGAGTTCACGGCGCTGGCCGGGTTCAAGCCGCTCAGTTGGCAAATACGGCTCTTTGATCGGCTGGGGAAGGGCGACCTGCCCGCGACGATCGCGCTGCCGACCGGCCTGGGCAAGACGATGGTGATGGCAATCTGGCTGATCGCCCGCGCGGCTAAATTCGACGTCCCGACACGGCTGATTTACGTCGTCGATCGGCGAACCGTCGTCGATCAGGCGACGGACCTGGCGAAGAAGTTGCGGGACAATTGCAAGACTGCGTTGGGGATTGATCCGCCCGCCATCTCCACCCTCCGCGGCCAGCTCGCCGACAACCGGGAGTGGTCGCGCGACCCCTCGCGCCCGGCGATCATCATCGGCACGGTCGATCTCATCGGCTCGGCCCTGCTCTTCTCCGGCTACCGCAGCAGCTATCGTCGACGCCCGCTCGAAGCGGGCCTTTTGGGGCAGGACGCGCTGCTTGTGCTGGATGAAGCGCACCTGTCGCCGCCGTTCGAGAAGCTGTTGGGCGCAATCCAGAGTTTTCAGAGCCGCGGCGGTGACGGAGCGGACGGCGGCGGGAAGCCGCTGCGCGTGATCCGCATGTCGGCAACGACCGGCGATGGAAAGAAAGGCGAGCCTTTCAAACTCGAAAAGTCTGACCTCGTCGATGGGGAAATCGATCGGCGGTTTACGGCGAAGAAAACCTTAACAATCAAGTTGCTCGACAAGGGCAAACTCGCCGAAACGCTGGCCGCCGAAGCGATCAATCTTGCTGAGGATAACTCGCTTCGCGGCGATCGCATCGTCGTATTTGTTCGCAGGCCGGACGATGCGCGCGCTGTCGCTGAGGCAATCCGCAAGCATGATGCAGCGACGAAAAATTCTGGTCCACACGCCGATTGCGTCGAAGTGCTCACGGGCACGATGCGCGGGCTTGAACGTGATGAACTCGTTGAAAAGGCAGTTCTGAAGCGGTTCCTCGACGGCGACGAGAATCCAGTTGACGATAACAAGCCGCCTGTCTTCCTGGTCTCGACCAGCGCCGGCGAAGTCGGCTTCGACCTCAACGCCGACCACATGGTCTGCGACGCGGCCCCGATCGACTCACTGATCCAGCGGCTCGGCCGCGTGAATCGCCGGGGCAAGGCCGAGGCGAAGGTGGTTCTGGTTCGCGAACCGGTGAAAGTAAAGGATGGCAAGCCTGTCGAACTCCAGGGGATCGAGCTTGCCATTGCCAACACGCTCAAGCTCCTCGACGGAGTTACAGATATCAGCCCGCAGAACCTTGAGTTGAAACGAGCCGAATGGAAGGACGAGTACGACGGCGCCTGCTCGCCCGAGCCCGCCACCGTGGAACTCACGGACATCCTGCTGGACAACTGGAGCATGACCACCATCAACGAGCCGATGCCCGGGCGACCGGAGGGTGTTGCCCCGTGGCTGCGCGGGATCGACACGGAGCAGGCTCAGACCACCGTCGCATGGCGGGCGGAGATCGACCTGTTTCGCGATCACCCGGAGCCGGAAAAAGCGCTGCGGGCTGTCTTCGTGAAGCACCCGATTCGTCCGCACGAATCGCTCACCGTCAACACGGGCCACTTGCTCGAGTTCCTCAAGAAGATCCCCAAGCTCAGAGACCGTCCCGATGATTTGATTGCGACGCAAGTCGCCGTCCGGCTGCCGGGTGGGCAAGTGGTTTGCCGAACGCTCAAGCAGTTGATGGAGGATCCGGGCGTTCTGTATGCCGATTCGACGCTTATCCTGCCCGCGCGCTTCGGCGGTCTGGACGCCGCCGGGCTGCTCGACGTCGAGTCGATTCCGAAGGCGCGGACGGGCGACGATCCCGAGCCGCCCTCGCTCGATATCGCCGATCGCGAGGGCTACGAAGCACAAGAAAACGCCGCGCCGCGACTGCGCGTGGTGATTCGTCGCAACGAATCGGGACAGTGGACGGCCGAGCCGCTGCCCGGCGGCGCGGCGATTCCGGACACCCTTCAACTTGAGCCGGAGTACGATCGTTCCGCCCAGCTCATCGACGCACTCACTTCGGGCGGACTTCGGCTGCGCCTTGTTCAGCCGATCGAGTTCGACGAGGAAGACGATCCCTTCCGATCGCTCGTGATGCTCGCCCCTGTCGCGGATAAAGAGCGACCAGAAGACCAATCCCTCGATGCTCACGTTGTCGCAGTGGAAAAAGAAGCCCGGCGAATCGCCGTTGCGTTGAACCTGGCGGAGGACGACCCGATTCGCATCGCACTGCTCTTCGCCGCAAAGTGGCACGATGAGGGCAAGAAGGCGGATATCTGGCAGAAATATGCCGGCGGCCCGATTGCCGATGGCCCAGATCAGGGCAAACCCAAGGGGAAATCGCGCAAGTTCCGCGATCCCAAGTCGCTGCGCGGCTACCGCCACGAGTTTGGCTCGCTGCTGCGCATCCAGCATCCCGCTCGATGCGACACAATCGGCTGCGTGCCTCCCCACGACCCCATGACCCGCGACCTTGCGTTGCACCTGATCGCCGCGCACCACGGCGGCGGGCGGCCGCACTTTGCGCCGGCGATTTATGATCCTTTCAGTGACGCCGAGCGGGACGAACTTCTGACTGACTCCATCCGCCGCTTCGCCCGACTGCAGCGGAAGTACGGCTGGTGGCGTCTGGCGTGGCTGGAAAGTCTGCTGCGCTGCGCCGACGCGCTGGCCAGCGCAGACGCGGACGCCGCCGCCGACGCCGGCGGCGAGGAAGGAGCCGAACAATGAGCACGATTGCTGCCCATATCAGCGTCCCCGTCGATCTCACGAATCCCGGGCAGTTTTTTGCGTGCTGCGGGTTGTTGGAAGTGGCAGGGCGCTTTGAGGTAAGCGTGTCAGCGCGGTTTTCCGACGGTGAGTTTGAACTCGCGGGCTTCTCTGCTACCGACCCGGATGAGCTGATTCGACGGCTCCTGGACGCGCCGGAGTTTGCTCCCCAAATGACCAAGCAGTCTGCACTAAACGGCAGCAAAAGTAAGCTTCTGCCGGTTACGATCACACTAGGAATGTTCGGCATCCGTCTTGACTGGTGGCGCGACGAAATGCGGCCTCCCCACAAAGGTAGCGCAAACGAAATCTGCGCGCCGAGTGCATTCAAGACGTGGACCGCCAACCAGTCTCCACAACAAATCCTGTACGATCGCCTGCTGCCCGCGCTTCGCGGTTTCATAAAGAATGGGGTTCAGAACCTCTTGTGGGAGCGGATTCCTCTGACGGGAAGGTTTGGTCTTGAGCCGACTGCCGCGAGCGTAGCGCTCGATGTCGGGTGGTCGCCGGACAGCCTTGATGTGTCCGTCGCGAGTTCTCCGGCGATTGAGTTACTTGCCGCAATTGGGCTTCAACGTTTTCGACCCGAGCTGGACGCAAAGAATCGTCGTGTGTGCCGGTACAGAACATGGATGACCTTCCTGCCGCCGAATGTTGCCGCCGCAGCGTGCGCTGGCGCCTTAGACGGCGTACCGACACGCACATACCGCTTCCGCATTGCTGATCGCGGTGATTATAAGTACTTCGCGCACGCCGAATTCGAAGGAGACACAGCATGAGCGACCTGTTGACCAAGTACGATGCCTGGCTCAAAGACGACGGGCCTGCGGCCCTCGTTATTCGCGAGCATCTAATGCCTGTCGAGGGCAACGACGGCGTGGTCTTTCCTTCCACGTTCGCGGCGGAGGACGGTAACGCCCCCGACCGTTTCAAGGGCGGCTACAACATCGACACATTTGGCGATGGGGAAAGTGTCTGCCTAATCGACTCGGTCGGTTCCCAGGCGAATCGTGTCGAGCCTGTGTTCATGCGGGATGCATACAAGCAGCTCGTACCGCAGATCGTCATCAAGGCCGGGGACAGAGAGGTGAATATTCTCGAGGCGGGGCACCGCGCTGGCGACGCGCTGGTTCGATGTTCGTCGCTGAAGGACGAAATTGAGAGAATATTTCGATCATCGACCTTGGGTAACGCCGAACCCTTGGCGAAACTTGCTCCGACGTCGCTAGTGTTTGGCGTATGGAACTCGCGCGGAGAAAAGGGAAATCAGGACAGGCGGCCGCGACTGATCGCTTCGTCAATCCTCGCCTTCAATGTTCGAAGGCTGACACGATCAGCGGCCTACGTCGCACCCATCGACTACTCGCTTCTGGCGATTTTCAGCGAGGAAGACAAGGAGAAGGCAGAAGGCGATTCCAAAAACCCGCTTTCCAAGCGAGGATTCGTCAATGCGCTGGCATCTGGGACACACGGCGGCGTAATCGCGACCGGCGGCATCCGCCGTGACGCCACGCTAATCCTCGCCGCGATCCGCTTGCTCAAGGCGGGCGGGAACGACCCCACTCCGCTCCGTCGGTACATCCTCGGACTTTCACTCGTTGCCTTCACCCACCCCAGCGCGTTCGTCGGGTATCTACGCCAGGGGTGCACATTGGTTCGCGACCCTGACAAGGTGCCCGAGTTCGTCGAAGTTCACCCCGACGGCAAACGCGCCCCCGCAGGCGTCACGCACGATGCCGCGGTTGCCTTCGCCTTGGCTTCAGCCAAAGCGTTCGGCGTCGGAGAATCTAAGACCGTCGATTTCAGCAAAGACGCCGCCAAGCAGGACGTCACTAAGTCGGATAGCACTGACGGTGGAGGCAAGACCAAGGGCGGCAAGGGCAAGAAGCTTGCTGCATCCAACGAGTCGGAGTCCTGATGCCAGCCTCCTATCTACATATCTCCGTCACCTTCCTCCAGCCCACTTGTCATGCGCGCTTGGGCAAGGATGACGCCGCTCCCAACGAGTGGCCGCCCTCACCGCTTCGGCTCTTCCAAGCGATGGTCGCCGGCGCCGCGGCGCGCTGGGCTGGCGATGATGGCTCGCCCACGGGCGCTCTCACGGCTGCCGCGCCCGTCGCTGCGCTCAAGTGGCTCGAGTCTCTCTGTGCGACATCACCGCCGACCATCCTCGCTCCTCGAACCGTCACAGGCCAGGCCGTGCCGCGCTACGTCCCCAACAACTCCGCCGATCTCGTCGCCGCGAAGTGGACCAATGGCGACGCCCTCGCTATCTTCGAGGATCGCACAAAGAAGATCTTCCGCCCGACGCATCTTCTCGACGGCTACACTGTCCACTACCTCTGGCCGCTCGACGAAACTCAAGAGCGCGAGGCCCCGCATCACGAACCCGTCCTGACTGCCGCCGCACGCTGCATCGTTGCCCTCGGCTGGGGCATCGACGCCGCCGTCGGCGACGGACGGGTCATCGATGCATCAGACACCGAGGCTTTCGGCGGCGAGCGCTGGAACCCCGGTCGCGTGGGCACACCCGGCCTGCGTATTCCGGTTTCCGGCACACTCGATGCGCTCGTGCGTCGACACGCCGCGTTCCTCGATCGTCTCAAGGACGGCATCTTCCACCCCGTGCCGCCGGTGCGCGAGTTCACGACCACCGCCTACCTCAGGGCAACGGACCTGCCCCGCCGCCCCTTCGCTGCATTCATCCTCCGCCCGCTCGACGAAGACTCCGGCTACGTCTCCTTCCGTCTGGCGCGCGCCTCCTGCGTGGCGGCTATGCTTCGCCACGCTGCGTGTCAGGCCGCGAGAAACGATGTTGACCATCGTCCTGGAGCGTGGCGTAACGAAGATTGGTCCTTACGATTTGTCGCGGGCCACGGCCCCACCGGGTCGCCCAAGCGCCGCAGCAAGTCCGACGGGCATCCGCGTTTCTCTTATCTTCCGCTGCCGTCCCTCGGGTACACCCATGCTGATGGTCTCATCCGTCGCACTATCATCGCTGAGCCTATTGGGGGCGACGGACGATCCGCGCGTTGGATCGCACAGCGCCTCGACGGCGCCGTGTTGCAAGATGAGGACCGCGGGCCGGTCGCCATGCTCGAATCCACCGACCCGAACGATTCGAACTTCCGCACGGTTTTCCGGCTTTTCGCCCACCGCGACTCAACGCGCGGTTCAACTCTATGGACCAGCGTTACGCCAGTCATCCTCCCCGGCTTCGACGATCGCAAACAAAAGAAGCGGGACGAACTTTTGCTCGAATGCTTACGTCACGCAGGAATCGATTTGCAATCCGTCGAATGCCTCGAGTCGCGCATTCCGGCCTGGCCCACATACGGCGGCTGGGCGCCAACGCTGGTGCACGGCGCCTTCATGCGGCCCGCCTATTTGAAACATTTGCCTGCGTGTCATGTGCGCATTCGCTTTCGAATTCCCTTCGCCGGGCCGCTCTCGCTTGGCGCTGGTCGCCATTGCGGTCTCGGGGTAATGGCGATGATGGAGCCGGAATGAGCATTAGCCGCGCACTCGGGTAGTGCTGAATCTGCACAATGCCGATCTTTGAAAAGTGAATAGCGCCGCCGCCCAGGGCAACCGCGTTCTCGTACTCGATGCTCGCTGTTCAGGGTGGGAGCGGGCTTCCAGCCTGTTCCCGTCCGGCGAGATGCCTGCCCCAATCGTGCCATGCAAGCTGCCTGCCGCCCCTTTGATGGGTCGGCCGGATTTCTACCACTTCTGGACGATCCCGCTCTTGGCATGCAAGCTGCCTGCCGCACCTTTGCCTCGAAGCGACAACCTCGAGAATGCGGTTGCCTTGGCCGGCTTCCTCGAGAATGCGGTTTCCCTGGCTGACGAACCTGGGGGATGATTCATGGCGAATACGCCCGCAGCGTCCGTTCAAGTCGAACAGCCCGACCTATTGCCCGCCCGCATGGTCGCCGAGCACGCCTATTGCCCGCGGCTTTTCTTCTACATGCAGGTCGAAGGCGTCTTCCTGCCTTCGAGCGACACCGAGCAGGGCCAGCAGGTCCACCGCCGCGTGAATAAGCCGAGCGCAACTTCGGCGCGTGTTGCGGTCTCGGAGACCGCTCACAGCGCCGCGAGCGAGCCTCCAACTCGCGACGCCAACGAGCGTTACCAATCCGCGGAAGCGGGTGATGATGCGAGCGCGGATGCGGGCGACCCCGACCGGCCAAAGTCAGTGCGTTCGCTCGCCCTCACGAGCGATCAACTCGCCCTCACGGCCACGCTCGACCTCGCCGAGATCACCGGCGAACCGTTCGCCGGCGGCCTCGCCATACCCGTCGAGTACCGCAAGGGCCGTCCGCGCCACATCGAGCTGGTGACGGGCGAAGATGCGGATGACGAGGCCGAGCCGGGCGCGACCTCATTGGCGCGTGTCGAGCCGTGGCCGCCTGATCGTGTGCAGCTTGGGCTGCAGGTGCTGCTGCTGGAGGAACACGGCTATCGCGTCCCTCACGCGGTGCTCTATTACGCCGCCGAGCGCCGCCGCCTGACGGTCGCCGTAGACGAATCGCTTCGTGCCGACGCGCGCAGCGAACTCGCGTCGGCGAGAATAACTGCCGGCGGCTCGCGCCCGCTGCCGCTGTTGAACGACCCCAAGTGCCCGCGTTGCTCGCTTCAGCCGATTTGTCTGCCGGACGAAATCCAGCATCAGCGCGCCGCCGCGCAGTTATCGCCGTCCGCGTCAGCCGAGCCGGCGCCGCCGCGCCGCCTCTGGCCGCTGCGCGACGACGGCATCCACATCGTCGCCCAGACCGAGGGCGTCCGCGTGGGCGTTCGCGGGGCATCCTTGCGATTCACGGACCGCGCCGGAAAGCTCGTGCGTGAAATCCCGACCGCCTCGCTCGAATCGTTCGCGGTCGTCGGCAATGTGCAGCTCTCGACGCAGGCGCTTTGCGTGCTGGCGGATCAGGGCGTGCCGATCGTTTACATGACCTCCGCCGGCCGGGCGGTCGGCTGGGTTGACGCTCCCGGCCCGCTGAGTGTGCGGGTGCGGAGCGCCCAATTCGAGCGCTTGGCGCAGCCCGATCTCCGCCTCCACCTGGCGCGGGCGATTGTCTCCGCCAAGATTGCGAATCAGCGAACCTTGCTCATGCGCAACACGCCCGACTTGCCCCGCGCGATCCAGCAAGACCTTGCCGCCCAGGCCGAAGCGTCTAAAACGGCGCCGACCATCGACGCCCTCCTCGGCCATGAGGGCCAGGCTGCCGCGCTCTATTTCGGCCGGTTCCCCGGCATGCTGCGCCAGCCCGATCTCGCCAATCGCTTCGCCGCGCAGGGTCGCCGGCGCCGGCCGCCGCCCGATCCGGTGAATGCGCTGCTGTCGTTTGCATACAGCCTGCTCGTGCATGAGTCGGCCACGGCCTGCCGCACGGCGCTGCTCGATCCCGCCGCGGGCGCTTATCACACCCCGCGGGCCGGCCGTCCGGCCCTGGCGCTCGACCTGATGGAGCCGTTTCGTCCGCTGATCGCCGATTCCGTCGCGATCTCGCTGATCAACCGCGGCGAGGTTCGCCCCGGCCACTTCCTCGACACCGCCGCCGGATGTGCGCTCACCGATGCGGGCCGCCGCGCATTTTTCGACGCCTGGGGTCGCCGCATGGCGACCGAGGTCACCCACCCCGTTTTTGAGTACCGGCTCAGCTATCGCCGCATGTTGATGTTGCACGCCCGGCTGGTGGCCGCGTGGTTCGCGGGCGAGGCGCCCACGTTGGAATTCCTGACCACTCGCTGATGTAAGGGGGATGCGCCCATGCGTCGCTGCTATCTCGTGTGCTACGACATTCGCGACGCGAAGCGCCTGCGTCGCGTCCACAAAGTCATGAAAGCCTACGGCGAGCCGTGGCAATATTCGGTATTCTACTGCAATCTGAAGGACATCGATCGCGTGCGGCTGGAGAGCGACCTGTCCGAGGTCGCCGACCTTCGGGCCGATCAAATCCTGATCATCGACCTCGGCGAGCGCGTCGAGCGCGTACTCGCCAACGTGACAACGCTCGGCGCATCATTGCCCGAGCCGGAAAGCCACGTCATCGTGATATAATGCCGGCGTGTTTCGCGGAAGGGGACGCTCTCTACATCCAGCCATACTGCGGCTAACGTCATCGTGATATAATGCCAGGCGTGTTTCGCGGATGCCGGCTAGCGCTTTGTCACACTTGAATTTGCGGGTTTGAATCGAGGGTAGCATGGGCCTCCGGCCCGTGCGTCCTACAACAAACAAAGGCTCTCATTCAAGCCTGGTTCGCGCAGAAATATGGCCCGCTGCTGCTGACGTGCGTCCTACGACAAACAAAGGCTCTCATTCAAGCCGTGACGTTGGAGCTTTTTGCCGCTTCATCCTAAAATTCAAGCTTGACGATGCAAGGGCAGTCCGTTGCTAAAGTCAGAATGGGGCCTTTTCGACCCTGCTGGCGCTATCGACAATGCGGTTTTCGGCGCCGCGGCGACTTCTGCAACGGACTGCTCGGGGCGCCGGGTGCGCGCCTTTGCGATCGCGTGGCACAAGGTTGGTATGCGTCCGCGAGTGCGGCGGTGGTGCGAGGGGGGGCCGGGTACGCTCGCGACGATGGGAGTGTTGGTGCAGCAATGAGTTACGAAGAAAATTCGATGCGAGTCGCGCGCTGCGCAGTCAAGTTCTTGCTTGCACTCGCGGCGGGCGCCGGTAGAATCGTTGGCGTAAGGATTTGCGCGAGGCGCGATTTCCGCGGCCCAAAATCCGCGGCCCCATTGAAGCGAGGCCGATTGCGTGCCCAAGTGCGAGCGCGACATCATTTCCGCGGCCCAAAATCCGCGGCCCCATTGAAGCAGCGGCAACACGCCATCAATAGGTACCATCCGTGATTTCCGCGGCCCAAAATCCGCGGCCCCATTGAAGCGCGGCAGAGCGTGATGAGACTCTTGTCGGCTCTCGATTTCCGCGGCCCAAAATCCGCGGCCCCATTGAAGCCCGTCGAAATCGGACGAGGATGGATCGAGCCGGCGATTTCCGCGGCCCAAAATCCGCGGCCCCATTGAAGCACTGTCGCCATCCCTGGCTCCTGTTCTTTTCTGGTATTTCCGCGGCCCAAAATCCGCGGCCCCATTGAAGCCGACTTCGGTGCGGCGACGGCGCTGACCGCCAATATTTCCGCGGCCCAAAATCCGCGGCCCCATTGAAGCATTTTTCGGCGACGCCGGCGGCGAGTGTGCCGTTCATTTCCGCGGCCCAAAATCCGCGGCCCCATTGAAGCAGGTAGGTGGCGGATTGACCGATCGCTTCCGCGACATTTCCGCGGCCCAAAATCCGCGGCCCCATTGAAGCATGATCAGGTTGGGCGTCAGGCCGCGCGTGCCGGCATTTCCGCGGCCCAAAATCCGCGGCCCCATTGAAGCATCAGTTCGGAGTGCGACCGCGTTGCGGCTTGCCATTTCCGCGGCCCAAAATCCGCGGCCCCATTGAAGCCAATCCGAGTGCAAGGCGTCGATTGATTCAGCCACCATTTCCGCGGCCCAAAATCCGCGGCCCCATTGAAGCAAGCACGTGCCCGATAGCATCGACGCACGAAAGCAAATTTCCGCGGCCCAAAATCCGCGGCCCCATTGAAGCACGACGGAGGATGCAACGGCGGGTTCGGCAATCGTAATTTCCGCGGCCCAAAATCCGCGGCCCCATTGAAGCTTTGGTTCGAACGTGCACCTTGACGAAATCTTTTAATTTCCGCGGCCCAAAATCCGCGGCCCCATTGAAGCTCTTGTTAACCCAATCCCAACCCGTCATACCTATAATTTCCGCGGCCCAAAATCCGCGGCCCCATTGAAGCCGATCGGTGGCCGTGGTGCAAATGACAGCATCCGAGCATTTCCGCGGCCCAAAATCCGCGGCCCCATTGAAGCCGTGCATGCCTCGCCGGCTGTTCCGACTGATCCTCAATTTCCGCGGCCCAAAATCCGCGGCCCCATTGAAGCGAACTCGCTACTCCGAACTCTCCGCCGCTATTCCATTTCCGCGGCCCAAAATCCGCGGCCCCATTGAAGCGCTGATTAGCTGCTCGACCTTGCTGGTGTTGAAATATTTCCGCGGCCCAAAATCCGCGGCCCCATTGAAGCCTGCTGCTCGGCGACGATCATTCGCATGGCGTCTGAATTTCCGCGGCCCAAAATCCGCGGCCCCATTGAAGCTGCACAAGTCGATCCTTTCCGGGTGTAATGCCACCCATTTCCGCGGCCCAAAATCCGCGGCCCCATTGAAGCCACGATATCGTCGATATGCCATGCGTATTCTCCACAAATTTCCGCGGCCCAAAATCCGCGGCCCCATTGAAGCGGGCGTGGCCCTGTTGGAGGCGCTGGGGTTCGAGGCCATTTCCGCGGCCCAAAATCCGCGGCCCCATTGAAGCGATGCCCTACCACCTTAAGTATAATCAGGCAGACAGTCATTTCCGCGGCCCAAAATCCGCGGCCCCATTGAAGCAGGATTTCTACCGGCGCGCGATCTCGCGGCTGCTATTTCCGCGGCCCAAAATCCGCGGCCCCATTGAAGCATCGGCATTCGCGTCGAACTGGCGCCCGAGATCATATTTCCGCGGCCCAAAATCCGCGGCCCCATTGAAGCATGCGTGTGTACCCGATACGTTCAGCAATCTGCGTTATTTCCGCGGCCCAAAATCCGCGGCCCCATTGAAGCGTGGAAAAAATAGGGGCCGCCAGAAGAAGGCGACCCCATTTCCGCGGCCCAAAATCCGCGGCCCCATTGAAGCACGATCAGGTTTGGATCCGTGTTCAGCGTGCTTCCATTTCCGCGGCCCAAAATCCGCGGCCCCATTGAAGCGAGGATTACCCCTCATATACACTCGAGACCTATTATTTCCGCGGCCCAAAATCCGCGGCCCCATTGAAGCGCCAGCCCTTCAGCAGCGCCTCGCGGATATACCCATTTCCGCGGCCCAAAATCCGCGGCCCCATTGAAGCTCGCGCAGCGTGCGAATCTCCATTCTCAACAGGTATTTCCGCGGCCCAAAATCCGCGGCCCCATTGAAGCTGGACACGCCCCGTATAGTATGCGACGACCCGGTCATTTCCGCGGCCCAAAATCCGCGGCCCCATTGAAGCAACGTGCCTGGCGCCGTCAGCAGCTTGACCGCCACGATTTCCGCGGCCCAAAATCCGCGGCCCCATTGAAGCTGGCATAATTTGGGCGAGCCACAATCCCAAATTTATTTCCGCGGCCCAAAATCCGCGGCCCCATTGAAGCCCAGCACATTGTGTGCGGCGCGACGGCGGTCGTTACATTTCCGCGGCCCAAAATCCGCGGCCCCATTGAAGCGACGACGCTGATCCCGGCAGCGGCGTGAAGTGGATGATTTCCGCGGCCCAAAATCCGCGGCCCCATTGAAGCACCGGCCGCAAACACGGGTCGAAGATGGTCGGCTCGTATTTCCGCGGCCCAAAATCCGCGGCCCCATTGAAGCGGTCCGACGGCAATGTCGTCGATCTTGACACGGGTCATTTCCGCGGCCCAAAATCCGCGGCCCCATTGAAGCGATGATGCGTGGGTCGCGTGCCAAAACCCGGCTTGGTATTTCCGCGGCCCAAAATCCGCGGCCCCATTGAAGCGCGGCCAACGCAATTTCGAACGGGTCTTGGATCGCATTTCCGCGGCCCAAAATCCGCGGCCCCATTGAAGCTGCACGAGCAGTACCTCGATTATGTCGATGATGTATTTCCGCGGCCCAAAATCCGCGGCCCCATTGAAGCGTCTTTCACGTTGTCGAGAATGAGCAAAACGGGAGCATTTCCGCGGCCCAAAATCCGCGGCCCCATTGAAGCATTTGAGTAAACTCCCAAAGGGACGCCCGAATCCTAATTTCCGCGGCCCAAAATCCGCGGCCCCATTGAAGCAAGGCACGCATCGCCCACATGGCCGACGCTCTTGCATTTCCGCGGCCCAAAATCCGCGGCCCCATTGAAGCCGTGTTGGCGGGGTCAACGAAACCACCGGTGCGATATTTCCGCGGCCCAAAATCCGCGGCCCCATTGAAGCGCGATGGAGCTCGAAGACGTGTTGGGGTCGTTACGCATTTCCGCGGCCCAAAATCCGCGGCCCCATTGAAGCGCTGATCCTGTTGCTGTTGGTCAGGAGGTCATGGATATTTCCGCGGCCCAAAATCCGCGGCCCCATTGAAGCCTTGGATCGCTGCGCATACAGGATGAATCCGCATCGCATTTCCGCGGCCCAAAATCCGCGGCCCCATTGAAGCGTAGGCGCGCTGGATCGTCCACAGCCAAAAGCCCATTTCCGCGGCCCAAAATCCGCGGCCCCATTGAAGCGAAAATTCCGCGTCCAGCGTGAATTCAAGGCACTATTTCCGCGGCCCAAAATCCGCGGCCCCATTGAAGCAGCTCCTCTGGCCGGCCTTCACCGTCGCCGCAGCCATTTCCGCGGCCCAAAATCCGCGGCCCCATTGAAGCCCGTGCCCGTTGCCATGCAGCAACTTGATGCGCAGATTTCCGCGGCCCAAAATCCGCGGCCCCATTGAAGCACGATGAACACATATGTACGAAAAGTACATACTGCTATTTCCGCGGCCCAAAATCCGCGGCCCCATTGAAGCGAGTCTGGGGTTCCCAAGCGAAGAAGCAAACAGCAGATTTCCGCGGCCCAAAATCCGCGGCCCCATTGAAGCAAACGGCTCTTGGATCGTTTGGACTCCGCCGTGATCATTTCCGCGGCCCAAAATCCGCGGCCCCATTGAAGCGCCGGCACCGCGACCGGGCATAGCGCTCACCGGCATTTCCGCGGCCCAAAATCCGCGGCCCCATTGAAGCACGTTCTGCAAGGGGATCGCAATCGACCCACGCGCATTTCCGCGGCCCAAAATCCGCGGCCCCATTGAAGCGCAGTATCCTCCTGCGGCGGCCCACCGATGCCGCACATTTCCGCGGCCCAAAATCCGCGGCCCCATTGAAGCCGCTGCCAAGCCGTCCAGCCGCGCGGTAATGGCCGATTTCCGCGGCCCAAAATCCGCGGCCCCATTGAAGCCCGTCGCCTCTACACCGGCCCCTACGCCGCCTACCATTTCCGCGGCCCAAAATCCGCGGCCCCATTGAAGCATTCCTACCATGGGTGGATAAAGTGCGATCGGCAAATTTCCGCGGCCCAAAATCCGCGGCCCCATTGAAGCATTCCTACCATGGGTGGATAAAGTGCGATCGGCAAATTTCCGCGGCCCAAAATCCGCGGCCCCATTGAAGCACGACCGGCGGGGTCGCGGACGGCGGCCCCTTCTCCATTTCCGCGGCCCAAAATCCGCGGCCCCATTGAAGCATCAGTCAAGACCGCTTCCTTACGGTTGCGGCTCTGCATACCGCTTCCCCCATGCCGCGGGCTCCCAGTCAAGCTTCGAATTACGATGAGCCAAGAACGAAGTGAGTACGAATTCCGCCGCCGTGCGAGCTGCGGCCGTGATCAGGTGGAACCTCAGAATGACCCGATGAGCCAAGAAGCGGGCTTCAGATTCCCGAAGAATCCAGCGGCTTCGTCGGCGAACTGGAAAGTTATTCAGAACTCCCAGTCGACTGATAGCCCGGAGCGTTCGATCGGGTTCAGTGAGTCCCGTGGCAAGACGGTGTTTCTCAACTCCGCGCTTGGGCCGTGGCTTGATGATTTTCTCGCGCGAGAACTGTTTCAGAATCGCTCAGTGATGTCGCCGAGCTGCGACCATTGCGTGGCAGCGCCAAACCCTTCACATGGCCGAGCCGCTCCCAACGCTTGGCGGAGCCGCGATCTGCACATGGCGGAGCCGCGACCGAAGTGTCGCCGGGCCGCGAACGACGTTTGGCCGGGCCGCGAACGACGTTTGGCGAAGCCGCGACCGATGTCTGGCGGAGCCACGACCATGAGAGGCTGTCGAAATACTTGTCAAAATCAATCTCGACGGCTCGCCGATCGCCTGGCGTCGCATCTAAATCCCAGCTCTGATACGGAGCCAGGCATTCGGCGCTCCGTCGCCGGTGTATTTCGACAGCCTCATGAGGGAGTGGTTAGATTATCCGCGAATCTCCGCTTTCTGACGGTCGCGGCTCCGCATAAGGCGTCAGACCTAATTTGAACACGCGCTAACCGTCCGTTGCTAAAGTCAGAATGGGGCGTTTTCGACCCCGCTAGCGCTATCGACAACGCGGTTTTTCGGCACCACGGCGACTTCTGCAACGGACTGCTAGTGCTTCGTTAAACTTGAATTTTCGGATGAAGCGGAAAGGAGCTCCGACGTCACGGCATGAGATTCGTGCCTATCTTTGTCGTGGGACGCACGGGCCGGAGGCCCATGCTACCCTCGTTTCGAACCCGCAAATTCAAGTGTGAAAAAGCACTAGGCCGACAGCAGCGCCGCCAGCAGCGGCTGATGGCTGGCGAAGGCGAGGTGTTGATCAAGATCCTGACCGTTGCTCAGCAGCGACAGCTCCGTCTTCAGCCGCCAGGCGGCCTCGAGCACGACGCCGGCGCCGACGCATTCGTCGAGCCGCGTGAGCGCCAGGTGCGTCGGTTGAAAGGGAGCAAAGCCGGCGGCGATGCGCGCCTGGGCCGCCGGGGCGGTCGTCGCGGGCAAGACGAGGTGCGTTTCATCGGGCCGCAGAATTCGCAGGGCCGCGCCCAGCCGGGCAAAGCGTCCGGTTTCGCGCGGGCCGACGCCGAATGTGTCGATCAGCAGCAGGTCAATCTCGCCGAGATGCTCGAGTGCATCGCGCAGCTCGGCGTGGGTGCGCGCCGGCAGCAGCGCCACGTCCAGCAGCTCCGCAAAGTAACGGAGCGGTGCGAGGCGCTCCGCCGGCTCGCAGTCGAGCGCCAGGATTACGACCCGCCGTGGCGTGCGACGGGTGAAGTGCGCGGCGAGTTTGGCGATGGTCGTCGTCTTGCCGGCGCCCGACGGACCGACGAAGGCAATCCGTCGTGTTTGACCTTCGAGGGTCAGCGGGTTGGGGGTTTCCGGCGCGAGTTGTTCCAACAGCGAGCGCAGCACCCGTGCGAGCAATCCGGCATCGTGACGTTGCTCGGCCGGCAGCACCGAGCGCGCCTCGCGCAGCAGCTCGGCCGCCAGCGTCGCGCTCATCTCGGCGGCGATCATGCGCTGAAAGAGTGGATCGGCGGCGGGCGTGTCGGCGTTTGTGACATGGGGGGCTTGGCCCTGCGGCGATGAATCGCGCTCGATCGGTTGCGATCCGGTTGAAGTCAGCACATGGCCAGGCAACGCCTGAGCGTCGGGCACAGCGGTGGGAATGCGTGAGCTCTGAGCACCTGAATCGCTTCCTGACGGGCGCGGTTCGGCTTGATCGAGCGGAGGAGCGGAATTCGGAGTCGATTCAAGCATCTTGAAGTGAGAGCCCGTAGCGAGAATGCGAGCGCGTGGAGCACCTGAATCGCTTCCTGACGGGCGCGGTTCGGCTTGAAGTCGCGGCTCGGATTGACGTGATTGAGCGTAGAGCTGGGCGATCGGCGCGTGGGCGCCGGCGCGGGGGGCGGGGCTGGCGGTGTCGGGCGGGGCGGCGGTGATTTCGACGCGTGTCGTTTGAAACGGCCCGAGGCCCACGCGCTCCGAACGGGTTCCCAGAATGACCGCGTCCGGCCCCAGCTCGCGCTTGATGCGCGCCAGCGCTTCAGGCATGGACGCGGCTCGGAACGTTTTCACGCGGGAACTCAACGCCAATCACTCCGTGGGCCTGCACTTCGACGCCGCGCACCATCTCGTTTAATCCGAGCACCGGCGTCAGCGGCGCTACCGGCTCGATCATCCGCCGCACCCAGCTTCGCACGGGCGGTGAACAGATCACCGCGATGGTTGCGCCGCCGGCGGCGGGCGTCGCCGCCTCGATCTGGCGCTTGACGCGCAGCGCGAGGTCGGCCTGGCGATCAGGCGGAATCGACAGCAGCGATCCGCTCTCGAGCCGCTGCACATTCGCCTGGATATAGTCTTCGGTCGGCGGGTCGAAGGTGACAGCGTGAATCACCCCCGCGGAATCCTTGTATTGTCCGCAAATCGTGCGCGCCAGCGCATTTCGCGCGTACTCGGTCAAGATTTCGGCGTCTTTGGTTTTGGGGGCCCAGTCGCCGAGCGCTTCGAGAATCGCCTCCAGATCGCGGATCGGGACGCGCTCGCGCAGCAGGTTTTGCAGCACGCGCTGCACCTCGCCGGGCTTCAGCACGTTCGGCACGACCTCTTCGACCAGCGCCGCGTTCCGCTCTTTCAACGCGTTGAGCAGCTTCTGCACGTCGCCGCGGGTCAGCAGTTCGGCGGCGTTGCGCTTGATGACCTCGGTCAGGTGCGTCGCGAGCACGCCGGTGGCCTCGACGACGGTGTAGTGCAGGCGCTCGGCGTGTTCGCGCTCGTCGGTGGTGATCCAGACCGCTCGCAAGCCAAAGGCCGGCTCGCGCGTTTCGACGCCGCCGAGGCCGCCCTCGCCCAGGCCCGAGTCGATCGCGAGCCAGTGATCCGGGAAAGCCTCGCCGCGCGCGACCTCCTCGCCGCGCAGCAGGATGGTGTACTGATTGGGTTCAAGCTGCGCATTGTCGCGAATGCGCACGGGCGGCACGACCAGGCCCAGCTCGTGCGCGAGCTGTTTGCGCAACCCCGCGACCCGGTCGAGCATGTCGCCGCCGCGGGCGCGATCGACCAGCTTCAACAGTCCCAGCCCGACGTTCAGCTCGAGCGGATCGACCGTAAGCTGCGACTCGATCGGCGGCGGCGGTTTCTGCGCTTTCGTATGCTCAGCGGCTTTGGCGGCGGCGGCGGCGGCCGTCACCTGGGAACGGCTGAGGAAGTAGCCGATCAGCACGGCGCCGCCCGCCAGCGTGCTCAGCGGGATTTTCGGCAGCGGCGTGACGAGCAATACACAAAGAAAGCCGGCCGCCATGTAGAGCGCGATCGGCTTGGCGAGCAACTGGCCGATGACCTCTTCGCCCATGTTGGTCTGGCCGGTGCTGCGCGTCACGAGCATGCCCGCGCCGATCGAAAGCACGAGCGCGGGGATCTGGCTGGCGAGGCCGTCGCCGATCGTGAGCATCGTGTAGACCTCAAGCGAGCGCCACACGCCGAGGTTGTGCTCGACCATGCCGACGTAGAGGCCGCCGACGATGTTCACGAAGGTGATCACGACGGCGGCGATGGCGTCGCCGCGCACGAACTTGCTGGCGCCGTCCATGGCGCCGAAGAAGTCGGCCTCGCGCGTGACCTCGGTGCGACGACGGCGCGCCTCGGCCTCGTCGATCAGGCCGGCGTTCAGATCGGCGTCGATCGCCATCTGCTTGCCGGGCATGCCGTCGAGCGTGAAACGGGCCGCGACTTCGGCGATGCGCGTGGCGCCCTTGGTGATCACCACGAACTGAATCACCATGATGATCACGAAGATGATGATGCCGATCGCGAGCGAATTGCCCGCGACGAACATGCCGAAGGTTTCGACGACGTGACCGGCGGCGGAGGTGCCCTCGGCGCCGTTGGCGAGAATCAGCCGCGTCGTGGCGATGTTGAGGACCAGCCGGAAGAGCGTCAGCGCCAGGAGCAGCGAGGGAAAGCTGGAAAACTCCAGCGGTCCGCGCAAGTACATCACCGTCATCAGCACGATCGTCGAAAACAGGATGTTGGCGACGAGTAGAAAATCGAGCAGAAATACCGGCAGCGGAATCAGGACGACGAAGATCAGCGCGCCCGCCGCCAGCGGAAAAATCAGCGAGCGGTGCCGCGCGATGAAATCAATGGCGGTCGCGAGCGGATTGCCAGTGGCGGGCGGCGTGGGGGTCATGATGAATTAGGCGACGCAGCGACGCAGGGACGGCGCGTCGAAGTGAATTCGACCTGTCGGGGAGCGAGCTGAGTACCGGCTCGCGGTGAAATCCTCCGTTTGCGCCTCATCGCGGTCTCCGTGTCGCTCTATCCCACGCGGCGCGTGAGTTGATAGACATAGGCCAGCACCTCGGCGATGGCACGATAGAACTTCTGCGGCACCTCCTGCCCGACGTCGACCGCCGCATAGAGCGCCCGCGCCAGCGGCGGGCGCTGCACGATCGGCACGCCCGCCTGCTGCGCGATCAGTCGGATTTGCAGAGCCATGTAATCCTGTCCTTTCGCGACGACGCGCGGCGCCGCCATCGCTTTTTCGTCATATTTGAGGGCGACGGCGTAGTGGGTCGGGTTGCTCACGACCACGTCGGCCTTGGGCACGTCCATGCGCATGCGCTGCATGACGAGGCGGGCATGGGCTTGCCGGCGGCGAAGCTTGATCTTGGGGTCGCCGTCCATCTGCTTCAGCTCGTCCTTGACCTCCTGCTTGGTCATCTTCAGGCTGGTCCACCAGCGCCAGCGCTCGAGGGTGTAGTCGATCAGCGCCAGCAGAAAGAGCATCGCGATGATTTTGAGCGCGAGGTTGTAGATCAGTTCAAAGCTCAGCCCGAGCATCGCCGGAAAGGCCACTTCGCCCGCGCATAGCAAGCGCGGCAATTGCCCCGTAAACGTGGCGTACGCCAGCGTTCCGACGAGCGCGAGCTTCACCAGCCCCATGCCCAGGCGCTGCAGCGCTTCGGTTGAGCCGAGCCGCTTCAGGCCATTCAGCGGGTTCAGCCCGTTCAAATGAGGCTGAAGCCGGCTGGGCGCCAGGCGTCCACCGGTCTGCAGCAAGCCGACCAGCAGCGCTATCGCAACCATCATGCCCATCAACTGCAGCAGTGGGGCGGCGGCGGCGCTCAGCACGCGTACGATCCACGGCAGCAGCTCGTCAGCATCGGCGCCGGTCGGCTCGCCGATGGCGGCGAGCATCCAGCGCAGCCGCTCAAGCAGGCTGCCGCCGAGGTGTTGCAACGTAAGCAAACCGCCGAGCAGTCCGGCCGCGGCGACGAGGTCGGTGCTGCGGGCGATGCGACCTTCGGATAGAGCTTCGCCGAGGCGCCGCGCGGTCGGGCTTTCGGTGCGTTCGTCGCGATCTTCGTCAGCCATGCAGCACCTCCGCGATCCATTCGCCGGTGGTTTCGAGCGTCTGAACGAAAGCCTCGGCCGCAAACGGCAGACCGACCGCCATCAGGGCGAAGCCGAGGATGCCTTTGATCGAGAAGCCGATGCTGAGCAGATTGAGCTGCGGGACGGTGCGTGAGATCAGGCCCAGCGCGAGGTTGAGCATGAAGAGCGTCAGCAGCGTCGGCAGGGCGACGCGAAAGGCCAGTTCGCACGCGGTCGTTATGGTGGTCGCCACCAGATGAAGCCCAGGTCCGGGCGCATCGAAGGGCGACATCAGCGGCAAGGTGCGAAACGAATCGAGGCAGGCCGCCATGACGGCGCGGTGTCCGCCCAGGGCCAGGAAAATCGCCATGCCGAATTGCAGGTAGAACGAGCCAAGCGAAGTCTCTTCCTGGTCGAGGGTCGGGTCGAGGATCGAGCCATAGGCCAGGCCCGTCTCCTGGGCGATCAGCATCCCGGCGAGTTGCAGGCCGAGAAAGCACGCCGCCAGCACGGCGCCGAGCAGCGCTCCGATCATCAGCTCGCCAGCGGCCGCCCAGAGCAGCTCGAGCATGGTCGTGGGCGGTTGCGAGAGGCGCACAAACGGCGTCATCAGCAGTGCCAGCGCCGCGACAAAGAGCACGCGCAGATTTGTCGGAATCGAGAGCGCGCCGAAAAACGGCAGCACGAGCAGCAACGCGGCGAGCCGCGCCGTAATCAGCGCGAATTCGGGGAGTCGCAAATAGGGGGCGATAAGTTCCATCTTGGTGCGGCAGGTGAGCACGGCCGGGTTTGCGGTCACGCGCTGTTTCGACCGCCGGTCTGCATGGCGCGTCGATTGTCGAATGCGATCTTCCCTTCGTCGCTGCGTCGTTGCGTTTCTCCGTCGCCAGATCGGGTCGCGGCGGAATCCGAATCGCTGCCTGACGGTCGCGGCTCGGTTTTCGGTCGCGGTTCGGTTAGGCCTCGCGGTGGTTCGGGGCTTCAGCGAGCCGCGAACATCGCCTGCGTGTATTCGAGCATGCGCTGCGCCATCCACGGCGTGATCAGGATGCTGATGCCCACCATTGCGACGATCTTGGGCACCGTGCTGATGGTCTGGTCCTGCAACTGCGTTATGGTCTGCAGCAGGCTGATGAGCAGACCGACCACCAGCCCGGCGACCAGCACCGGCGCGCTGAGGATCAGCGATACAAGCAACGCCTCGCGGCAGATATCGAGGGCGGCGTCAAATTCCATCGGGCAGCTCCTGAGAAGTCAGAATTGCGAATAGCGAGGAACGAATTCGAAGACCATGCCGAAAGCAGCGCTAGAAAATTGCCATGCGGATCTCAACTTGCAATTCGTGATTCGCAATTTCTTGCCCGCACCTTTCCACACGCCATTCGCTACCCTGAATGCGCGCCACATTCGCCAGTACGGCTTTTCATTCGTTCTTCGCACTTCGCATCTCGCTCTTAACCCACAATGCTCGCCATCAACGACCCGGTCACCAGGTGCCAGCCGTCGACCAGCACGAACAACAGCAATTTGAACGGCAGCGAGATCAGCGCCGGCGGCAGCATCATCATGCCCATCGACACCAGCACCGTCGCGATCACCATGTCGATCACGAGAAACGGCAGATAAATCCGAAAGCCCAGCAAAAACGCCGTCTTCAGCTCGCTCAGGATGTACGCCGGCACCAGCGCCGTCGTCGGCACGTCGGCCTGCGTCAAGATCTCCGCGTCGGGTATCTCGCGGCCGAGCGCGTACTCGGTCATCAGATAGACGTCGGTTTCGTTGCCCGCAGCCTCAATCTGTCGAAACATGAAGCCGCGCAGCTCGTCGCGCGCCACGCCCAGCGCGTCCATCTGCGGCAGCGCGCCCGCCAGATAGGGATCGACCGCGCGCGTGCGGACGCGCTCCCACGTCGGCGCCATTACCAGAATCGTCAGAAAGATCGCCAGCCCTGTGAGAATCTGCGATGGCGGCAGTTGCTGCGTGCCCAGCGCCTGGCGCAGCAACGCGAGCACGATCACAATCCGCGTAAAGCACGTCATCAGCAGGACGATGCTCGGCGCGACCGTCAGCAGCGTCATCAACACGACGACCTGCAGCGTCGCGCTGAGCGTCTCGCGCGACGCCGCGCGCGGCAGATACTGGCTGATATCCGGGATATACAACGGCTCACGCGCGCCCGTCGATGTGGACGAACTCGAGTCCGCGCTCGAATCGGCCGCGGCGCTGTTCACAGCCGATTGCTCGACGCGCGGCGAATGGATCCCATCGTTCGCGCCGGCGGCGCGCTCCTGCGCCATCGCCGTCGTGGCGAGTATCAGCAACAGCCCCACGCCGGCGCGCCGTGAGCGCAAGGCACGAAGCCGGATGCTGATCGCAGGCGACTTCATGCGCGTCTCCGGGCTTCGCCGCTCAGCAACGTAGCCAAAATCGAAGCGGCTTTGTCTGCGGCGCCCGGCGGCGTGTCCGTGCGCAGGCCTGCGGCGGGTCCGGCCTGATAAGACTTGGATTCTTCGGCGAGTGTCTGTGTGAATGGTTCGCCCACGCGCGCGGCGCTCTTGGCGGAAAGTTGTTCGCCGGCCAGTCGTGCGACCAGATCGGCGTCGGCAATGACATCGAGTGTGCGCAGCGCATTGGGCGAAATGCCGACCAGCACCAGCCGCGGCCCGATTCGCATCAGACAGACGCTCTGTCGCGGCGCGATCGCCACGCGCGAAAGCACCTGGATCACGCCCGCGTGGCGCCCGCGGAAGCCCAGCCCCGCGCTGCCGTTCAGCGTGGCACGATAGCCCCAGCCCAGCAGCGCGATCAGCGCCGTTACGCCCGCCAGCATCAGGCTTTGGCGCACCGTCGCCCCCCAACTGCCGCGGTTCGGCACGGCTGTCGGTGGGGTGGTCATACCGTTCTTCGCTGCCCAAGCGCCGTCGCGTTCGTATCCCGCGGATGAATCCGTCCCTGCGGCGGTTTTCTCCACGCGCTGGGCCGCCTCGCGCGCCGCCCGGCTTCGAAAGAGCGGCCGGTGCGCTTCATTCACGGCGTGCGATTCGGAAGGCGCGGAAAGGGTGTGCCCAGCGGTTGTCACGGATTCGCTGGGGCGCTGATTGCCCGCCGCCGACACCTCCCCCCGCGACGCTAACGCTGGTTCCGTCGCGCCGGCGCCGGCGGATAGTTCCGCCGCGGGCGATGACAGGTCCGGCGGCGCCGCCCACAGCAGCGCAGGCAGCGCCAATCCGAGAATCAAAAATGCCATCCGTGGCAAACTCATCGCGCGTCCGTTCGCATTACCTGGCGTCAGGCTTCGTTGTCGGCGAAGGCGCTGACTATGTCGTTGATGCGGACACAGAAATTCTCGTTGAGCACCAGCACTTCGCCGCGCGCAACCAGCCGCTCATTCACGTAGATGTCGACCGGGTCGCCGGCGAGTTTGTCCAGCTCGACCACCGAGCCGACGCCGAGCCGCAGCACGTCTTCGATGTACATTTCCGTGCGGCCCAGTTCGA
Source organism: uncultured Planctomycetales bacterium (assembly GCA_964418235.1). Lineage (GTDB taxonomy): Bacteria > Planctomycetota > Phycisphaerae > UBA1845 > Fen-1342 > CAYQLG01. The sequence continues at coordinate 33,457 of CAYQLG010000004.1, read as the reverse complement.
TGTGCACGTCCAGCTCAACATCGTCGAGCAGTTGAATCGTGTTGTCGCCGCCCGCGCCGTCCGCGGCGAGATCCGCCATGGCATAGTCGGCGGCGTCCTGCGGTTTGGCCGGGCCGCCGCGGCCGAAGAGTCGCGATTCCGAGCGTTCTGCGTCCGGCTCAGGCTGGATATTCTCGAGCGCTTCCTGGAAGGCCTCGGCGACCGGGTCGGCCGGCTTGCTCGCGGTGAACTGCATCGCGTTGGCCGTGTTGATCACTTCGTTGAGCGCGGCTTCGAAATCGGGATCGAGGCCGGACGACGACTCGTTCGACGCTGCCACCTGAGCGGCAGACGCGGCCTTGTCGGCTATCGCGCTGGCTTCGGGCTGGGTTGAATCGCTTGCGCCAACGTCGATGGCGGCGCCGCTGTCCGACGGACTGATCGAGTCCGGCGTCGTCACATGATCCGGCGGCGGTGTTGTGGGTTGATCGGCCATGCGATTCGGCTCTTTCGTCTTGTCGAAGCAACGTCACGCTGTAGCGTCGGCCCTCCGTGGCCGACGGCGTATTTCGCCATTCGTTGGCGGCTCACCGATTCGGCGTCGGGCACGGAGACCCGACGCTACGGATTGCGAGCTAATCCGCGCGAATCGGCATGCAACGCGGGATCAGCACGCGGCGGAACAACTGATCATCGCCGGCCAACTCGGCCAGCCCGGCCTGCAACTGGCTGCGCAAGGTTCGAAAGTCGTCTTCATTCAACACGCGCGGTTCGGCGGCGCGCATCATGCGTGTGACCAGATCGGCAATTTGCCCGCCGCGCGCCTTCACGAAGGCCTCGGCCTCATCCTTGCGGCCGCCGGGCACAAGTGCGATCAGGTCGATGTCATAGATGAATGTGCGCCCACTCTTGTTGTTGGGCACGCGGAAAGTCTTGAGTAGTTGAACCTCGACGATCGCCAGCGCCGGTACGTCGGGCGCGTGGCCGCCATGGGCATCTTTCGCGGCGCCGTGTGCGTCCTTGCCACCGTGGCTGTCGCCCTTGGCCGCGCCATGCGCGTCGGCCTTCGGCGCGTCGTGACCGTCGCTCTTGGCGGCGCCATGGCTCTCCGCCTTGGCGGTTTCTTTTCCGCTGCCATGCCCGTCGGCATCGTGTCCGCCCTTGGCGTCTTTTGCGCCGTGGGCGTCACCTTTGGCGGCATGGGCATCGGCGCCGTGGCCGGCGTCTTTTGCGCCATGGGCGTCGGCCTTGGCCGCGCCATGGTCGTTGCTATTTGCGCCGTGGGCATCGCCGTGTGCGGCGGCGTCGGTCTGGATGACGTGCGCGCCCTCGGCGCCGTGGGCCGGGGCGGGGCCGCCGCCGGCGGATTTCAGCAGGTAGAAGAAGACTCCGGCCTCGGCGAGCGTCAGCCCGCCGATCGCGCCAAGGATGATCAACAGCTTTTTACTGCCTGCTTTCTTCGGCGGGGCTTCCTTCTGCGGAGCGGTATCTTCGGCAGACATCGCGAATCCTTTGGGCCTGGCCCAGTCGATGACGAACGATCCAACCTTCTATCGACGCGGCGCGCGGTGCTGCACAGTGTGCGCCGGGATGATTGGCTGAAATGGGCTGCTTGGAGCGACGGGAAATCGAAACTATCAGACGCGCAGAAATGTCGCGCAACAATCCTTGCGCCGGCGTGCCAACCATGCGCGCCGGCAGGGATCTTAGCCAACCGCGCCCGTGAGAAAGCTATCTTCAAACCGAACCGCGCCCGTAAGGATGCGATTCAGAGTCCGCAGAAGCCTGAGGCACCTGCGAACACACGCAGCGCCGAAGCGACCAAGCGAATCAGCGGCGTAGCGTCGAAGCGATTCGGTGAAGAAGCGACGAACTGAAAGCGGGATTTTATCCGCCGCCGTGCGGCGAAAGCAGTTGCATCGCGCGGCTTGATTCCAATCGCTCCCTCACGGTCGCGGCTCGGTATGCGGCCGCGGCTCGGTATGCGGTGGCAATTCGGCATGCCTTCGCCGCGCGGCATGCCGTCATGCATAGGCTCAGTTCCGCGGCAGCGCCGTTAGCCGCCAGCGCGCATGCTGGCGATCAAAATGTCCGCGATCTCCGGGCGCGTGAATTCGACCGGCGGGCGCTCGCCGCGGGCGAGCATGTCACGCACCGCGGTTCCGGAGAGCGAAACGCGCTCATCGGGGCTGCTGTTGGCGGTTTTGGCGGTGGCCATCGCGCCGCTGCGCTTGCACCAGAAGCTGTTTTCGAACTTGAGCGGAATAATGCCCAGCGCGGCCGGGTCGACCTCATCAAAAATTTTCTGCGCGTCGTAAGTGCCGTAATAATTGCCGACGCCGGCGTGATCGCGACCGACGATGAAATGCGTGCAGCCGTAGTTCTTGCGAATGAGGGCGTGAAAAATCGCCTCGCGCGGGCCGGCGTAGCGCATCGCCGCCGGCCAGACCGCCAGGAGCGTATTCGCGGGGCTGTAATAATTCGACAGCAAGGCTTCGTAGCAGCGCATCCGCACGTCGGCAGGTATGTCGCCCTTCTGCGTTTGTCCGACCAGCGGATGCACCATCAGCCCGTCGCAGATTTCGAGCGCGCATTTGGTGATGTATTCGTGCGCGCGGTGGATCGGGTTCCGCGTCTGAAACGCGACCGCCGTGCGCCAGCCCTTCTGGGCGAACGCGGCGCGGGTCTGAGCCGGCGTCAGACGATAGTCGGCGTAGGGCGGATCGAAGCGCGCCGTCAGCACCTCCAGCGGACCGGCCAGGCAGACATCCCCCTGCGCCATCGTGACCGCAACGCCCGGATGCGCCGCATCCGCTGTGCGATAGACGCGCTCGCATTCGAGCGCCTTGTCGTGGCGATACTTCTCTCGCAGCGTCATCACGGCCAGCACACGGTCGGCGTCATCGCACAGCGCCAGCGGGCCGCCAACCGGCAGGCGCTCCGCCGTCTGAGGATCCGTCGAGAGGGTGACGGGCACGCTCCAAGGCTGCCCGTTGGCCAGCTTCATCTGGCTGCACACGCCGGCGAAATCGGCCTCGCCCATGAACCCGGTGAGCGGGCTCATCGCGCCGCAGGCGAGCAATTCGAGATCGCACTGTTCACGCTCGCTCAGGCGCAGCCGAGGGAGATTCTGCGCCTGTTGCTGCAGCGTGGCGCCGCGGGCAGGATCGACGACCAGTTGAACCAATGTACCCCCATGTGGCGGAATCAAACCCGGCGCGCTCATGCGTGGCTCCGATGCGGCGTTGTGCGCTCATGTCCAGACTTCAGGTCGCCGGACGACCCGCGCCGCCGGCACGGCGTAGAGTATAGAGTGAATTCCGATTGCCAATGCGTGCCGAAACCGAGCCGCGAGTGTGAGTAGAGCCTCGAACCTGGGCGGCGCTGCCTAATCCGAACCGCGACCGCATACCGAACCGCGACCGTGAGGGAGCGATTGGAGTCGAGTGGCGCGAAGCAACTGGCTCCGCCGCCGGGTGTCGGATGCAATCGTGCTATCACTCCGTAGCTGCTTTGCTGATCCGCTTCGTCGCAGATTCGCTTCGTTGCTGATTCGCTACGTCGCACCGCCGCTGATTCAGGCTTCTGCGGACGATGAATCGCTTCCTTACGGGCGCGGTTCGGTTCGAGCGGAACGCCTATGGGCAGCGGCCCGCGACCAGACACGCGACAAAGCTCTCGATGTCATCGAAATCGACGCGATTGTCGGCGTTGGTGTCGCTGACGCGGACGTAGTCGCAGCCGCTCTCGCCGCCGCAGCCGGCCCAGCTCTCCTCCGAGATCAGCGCCGCGACGAAGCAGGCGATGTCGTTGAAATCGACGAGTCCGTCGCAATTGGTGTCGCCGCGGTCATTGCGCCGCTCGAGGCGGAGCTTGAGCGCGGGCGCCCATTGCACACCGGCCTCTTTGCTGAGCATGCCCTGGCCTTCGTTGCTGCGCGTGGCGCGCTTCAGCACGAAGGAGACGAGATTGTCGGTGTCGGCGTTGATGAAATCGGCCAGCGCCGCGGTGCGCGTAGTAAGCGCATCCTTGCGGAAATTAAGCCGGAAGCCGGCGTTGTTGATGAAGATCTCGCCGACGAATTGGCCGTTTTCCGGGCGAGCATTCGCGCCGCCGACGTCGCTCCCGCCGCTCTCACCCAGCGGGCTTGGGAACCAGGTGATGTGTCCGGGGCCGGTTTCGATCCAGTTGTCGGCGGCGCGCTCATCACGCAGGCCGATGACGTTGACCTCACGGCGGCCGTCGCCATTTCCGAAGCCCGAGAGGGTCAGGTTGATGCGGGCGTCGGCAACGCGGAAGCGCCGCCGATCGATGCCGGCCAGATCAAAGCGGGTCAGCGCGACCGCGTGTGAGTAGGTGCTCGATGGATCGTTATAGACGCCCAAGGTGCCATCGGCGCCGACGTCGCCGGTTCCGCCACGGTTGAGCGTGGTGTCGGCCCCGCGGCCGTCGGTGGTGCGCACGATCGTGAGCAGCCGGTCGGGGTAGAGCTGCGACGTTGGGATGATCTGGCGCGGGGTGCTGGGGCTTTCCCAAAAGAGTTGCATGGACGCGCCGCCGCTGTTCTCGAAATACTCGACTTCGATGTCATACAAGCGGCCCGATTCGAAGCCGATCGTGCCGCTGGAGTCGGTGGGGGCCTGATCGCGCCAGCTCATCACGACCTCGACGCCGTCGATGTAGACGCGCACGCCGTCATCGGAACGAGCCGTAATCGTGTAGGTCTCGCTATGGATCGGCTGAATGCGGCCGGTCCAGCGGATGCTGAACGAATCCGGCGCGATCTCCGGACGCGGTGAGCCGAGGCCGTAATCAAAATTGATGACCGGGTCGATCTGCGTCAGCGCCGGGCCGGACAGGTCGATGGTGTCATAGTATTCGCCGCGCAGGCCCGTACCCGTACCCGACGCGGGAATCGTGAAGCCGCGCGATGATGGGATCAGCGTGTTGGGCGCGGTGGCGCGGTCGAGTACGCCGGCAACGCTCAGCACATACGGCGAGCCGACGATGAGTGGGGCAGTGGTCAGCGCGACGGTGCGGCCATCTGGCGCGAGCGTGGCCGTGAGAACACTTCCGCTGGGCGAAATCGTGTAATTGGCTGGGTTCTGGGCCGACGCGGCCTGCACTGGCTCGCTGAATTCGACCGTCAGCGCGTTCGTCGCGAAGCCGTTGCGCACGGCGGTGACGCGCGGGGGCACATCGTCGGTCCGCGTGGAGAATTCAGGGTCGTTGCTTGCGGCGCCCTCGAGGCCGCCGCCATTGACGGCTGAAACGGCGTAGATGAACGAAGTTCCGTCGGGGCGGTCGCGATCGACAAAAGTCGTCTCGGTCGTGGCGCCGATGAAGACGCCGTTACGATAGACGTTGTAGCGGGCGATGACGCCGTCGGTGTCAGCGGCCGCATCCCATGCGAGTGTGACGCTGTTCAGCGTGCTGGCGGGCGAGCGCAGATTGCTCGGCGGTTCCGGCTCGGTGTTATCGACCGCGTAGCCATTAGCCAGTGAGACCGCCAGGCCGCAATTGGAGTGTCCGCGCGTCAGGGCGGAGCGGAGCAATTCACGCGTGACGCCGCCGCGCGTCTCGCGCAGCCAAATGTTGTACCAGCCATTGAAGATGTAGCAGCTTTCCGGCAGCGAGAAGGACGTGGCGGAGTCGACGCTGTCGAACATCGCCAGGGTTTGCGTCACTTCGGTCGCGGGATAGATCAGGCCTCCCAGCACGAGCGTGCGCGCCCCACCGCGGGCTTCGACGACGGTTCCGTTGCCCTCGGTTTTGAGGCCGAGGATGTAGAGGTCGCTGCCGATGGTGCGGATTTTCGTGATGCCGCCCTCCGGGTTGAGCTGGCGGGCAAAGACGCGCTGACCGCGGAAGAGCACGTCGTCGGTCACGACGTTCTCGAGATAGACCGTGCCGCCGCCGACGCTGTTGCGATAGCGCGTGAATTCGCCGTCGCGCCAGATCAGCGGTCGCGTCGAGGCGTGATCGACGATCGCGGCATAACCGACGTCGAAGACGTGCAGATGCTCGACGAAGAGCGGCTCGGTCGTTTCGCCGACGATGCGGAAGACTCCTTTTTCCGATTCCATCCAGAGGCCGGCGATGGCGTTCATGCTCGAATTCAAACCGACGATGCGCTTCACCGTCGGCGGCACAACGATCTGCTCGCGGGTGAGATAGCCGCCGTTGGGGAAATAGACCGTCGAGAAGCCCGCGTTGAACGCGGCCTGAATCGCGGCGGTGTCATCTTCGCCGTCATTGGGCACGGCCCCGAAGGCCAACGGGCTGACCCATTGCGAAAGCGGATCGACCGGCGGATCAAGATCCTCAGCGCCCAGATCGAGAAAACCCGGCGGCGAACTGAACCCGGTTCCCAGCGCCGCATCCGAAGCGTAAAACGCGACCGGACCATCGGGGACGGTCGCGCCGCCGGCGTGCAGGTCGTTGACCGCGAAGCGATAGCCCTCCGTCTCGACGCCGCGTAACGCGACCACGCCCGCGCCGTTGCGATTGACGATCGCGTCATTGAGTAGCGAGCCGCCGGTGAAGACGCCGCCGTCGATCACGACGTGGCCCCACGCGCCGGGGTTCGAATCGCTGACGATGACCGGCACGGAGTTTTCGCTGATGAGATTACGAATTTGGAGCGGCAAGCGCCAGGTGTAGATGCCTTGCACGGTCTGATTGCGAACCGTGAGGTTTTCGAAGGTCGCGGAATATTCCTGCGGCGCGCCGACGATGCCGCTTTCAAAGCCTTCGACCGTGAGGTTTTTCACCAGAAACGGGCCGGGAAACTCGAACGCGATGTTCAGCCCCGTGCGGCCCGCGCCGGCCGGATCGAGCGAGCGAATCGTGAGATTACGGATCGCACCGGTGTTGTTGGATTGATACTCAACTCCGACCGCGCCGGGGTTGCCCGCGCCGATCTCGATCGTCAGGTCTTTGACATAGTTGTCGAAGGCGTTGGCCGTGTTGCCCTCATAGATGTCGAGAAAGACCTTGCTGCTGCCGGCGGCGCCTTCAAAGCCCGGCGAGTTGGGCGCGAGGCGGATGATCGTGCCGGCCTCGCTCTGCCCCTGCAAGATCAAGCGATGACCAAATGGAAAGCCAAAGCCCGCGCCGCTGCCCCAATTAAGCCGGTCGCGGCAGAGATAGATGCCGTCAGGCACATAGAGCACCCGGCTGCGATCGACGGTGTCGCGGATCGCCTGTTGAAAAATCGCCGTATTGTCAAACACGCCGTCGCCGACGGCGTTATACGGCGGGCGCGTGATGTCGACGACGCCGGCATCCGGCGGATACAGCACGGCGTGGGCGGATTGGCCGAACAATAGCCCAACCGCGCCGATCAACCATCCGAGACGCATTGCGTTCGAAGCCGATCGATGTGACCACATAGAACAATCTCCCGTAAAATAAGCCTACGCAGACCAAAACAAGACCTTCCCGCGCTCGCGCGAAGTGCTCGCGAATACGACGCGGGGTTACCCGATCAAATGGATTGTTGGGTTCTGCGAACGACCAGAGATAATAGGTGGGCCGGCGCGCTTTTCCGCCGCGTGCGGCAAAATCACGGTGCGATTTTTCGCCGGCGGGGCGGGCGCGGGCTGGGCCTGATGGTCAGCGGCGGCACGCGCGGTACGATGCGCATTCCTGCAGAAGGAGAACACCTATGTCCACGTATGTTGATTCCTTCATGAAAGAGGTCACGGCCCGCAGCCCGCACGAGCCTGAGTTTCACCAGGCTGTGCACGAGGTGATCGAGTCGATCATGCCGGCCCTCGACCGCTATCCCGAATTCCGCAAACACAAGGTGATGGAGCGCATCGCCGAGCCCGAGCGCGTCATCATGTTCCGCGTGCCGTGGGTCGATGACAAAGGCGACGTCCAGGTCAATCGCGGCTATCGCGTGCAGTTCAACAGCGCGATCGGACCCTACAAGGGCGGCCTGCGCTTCCACCCGTCGGTCAACCTCTCGATCATCAAATTCCTCGGCTTTGAGCAGATCTTCAAGAACTCGCTCACGACGCTGGCAATGGGCGGCGCCAAGGGCGGCAGCGACTTTGACCCCAAGGGCAAGAGCGACAATGAAGTCATGCGCTTCTGTCAGCGCTTCATGAACGAACTCTTCCGCCACATCGGCGCCGACACCGACGTGCCGGCCGGCGACATCGGCGTCGGCGGGCGCGAGGTCGGCTATCTCTTCGGCCAGTACAAGAAGCTCTGCAACCGCTTTGAGGGCGTCTTGACGGGCAAGGGCTTGAACTGGGGCGGCTCGCTCATTCGCCCCGAGGCGACCGGCTACGGCTGCGTCTATTTCGCCAGCGAGATGCTCAAGGCCCGCAACACCGACTTCAAGGGCAAGCGCGTGCTGATCTCCGGCTCGGGCAATGTCGCTCAATATGCCGCCGAGAAATGCATCCAACTCGGCGCGAAGGTGTTGACGCTCTCCGATTCGAACGGCGCGATCCTCGATGAGGAGGGCATCGACGCCAAGAAGCTCGAACACATCATGCACATCAAGAACGTGCAGCGCGGCCGCATGAAGGACTATCAGGCGAAATATCCGCGCGCGATGTATTTTGCGACCACGCCCGATCAGAAGTCCAACGAGCTGTGGACGATCAAGGCCGACATCGCGCTGCCCTGCGCCACACAGAATGAGATCAACGAAATCGACGCGAACAACCTCGTGAAGAACGGCGTGCTCTGCGTCGCCGAAGGCGCGAACATGCCGACGACCGAAGCCGGCGTGAAGACCTTCCTCGAAAGCCGCGTGCTCTATGCCCCCGGCAAGGCCAGCAACGCCGGCGGCGTCGCGACCAGCGGCCTCGAAATGAGCCAGAACAGCATGCGCATCTCGTGGACGCGCGAGGAGGTCGATCAGCGCCTGCACGAGATCATGGTCAACATCCATCGCCAGTGCTACAACACCGCCGAGCAATTCAACAAGCCCGGCAACTATGTGGTCGGCGCGAACATCGCCGGCTTCATGAAGGTGGGCCAGGCGATGATCGATCAGGGTGTGGTGTGAGACGAAGGCGATTCAGGCCGCTTGAATGGTCGAACCGCAGATGCTGTATTGCATGCCACGGCCCGGGCGGTGGCATGCAATACAACGCGATAAGATGATCTCATTCTGATCTGCCGCCGGGGACGGCGCGGAAATGCCCGCGGGGAGTGGGAATTGCTGCGCCGCCGCGAACCGGATGTCGTTATCTTGGGCCGGAATCACAGTCCGGCAGAGACGGAGCGGCGGGATCACAGGGGTCGCCGCTGTACACATAAATATCTATGTACGATGGCGCCGGCGTTCCGAGCCGATTGTCGGGATCGCTGGTGTTTTGGCACTGCGCGTGGCCCGTGCAAATTTGCGCGGTGGCGTTGCAAAGTAACCACCTTTGGCAAAGCTGCAAGACTTTGATCGAGCAGCACTGCGATGGTCCGGCGAGGCCGGTCTTAAATGGACCGCCCGATCCCGAAACGTAGTTGGATGTGCATGTGCTGGTAGATTCCAGGCATCGGCAATTGTCTGACGCGCACATCGTCGCGCCGATCGGGTAGTAGCATCCGCCCTGCCCGGTCTGTTCACCAGCGCATTGGCCCAATGCGCTCTCGATCGATGGAATGACAAGCAAAACCAATAGAGTCGCAGCTCTCATGCCGTTCTCCTCAATACTACAGCCTTATTTCGCTCCACAACGTTGCGGAAAGCGCGGCGTCAATATTTATCCATGCAGTCGGATGATTGGCCCTGATGCAACAAACGAGGAAGTCGCCGTTTGATGTCGCGATCAAAGATCTCCTGAATCGGTTTGACGAGTTCAGCTTGCTTCTGTAGCGAATCACGCAATTTCGCCTGCGTTGCGCCTGAAATTCCGGAGCGGATATCGCCGTGAACTTTCGTTACCTCGTCTTTCGCAGCTTGCAAGTCCGGCTTGATCCGCTCGAGAACGCGATCAGCTCGCTCTTTTGCGATTGAGTAAATCTGCCAGGCGCGCTGCGCCTGCTCGCTGTCGAGAATGCAATTCTCGATAAAGCGACTGACATAGCGTTCCCATTCAGACAGTGCGTGTGCCCCATCAGGTCGGATGCCCAGCTCGCTCTTGGAAGATGCCAGCGCCAGATTGGATTGAAATCGCGGCCCTTTCTTCAAATCACCGGCTCGAATCCGATTGACGATCTCGCCATAGGTTCGAAGTTCATAGCCATCCCACCCCATGATCCTCGTCTTTCCGCTTCGATCGCTCACGATAATGTTGGTTCCGACCTCAACGCCGAGTTGCGTCGGATCGATCTTCGGCGGCGGCGTGGAATCAACGATCAACTCATGCAATACAACATCCTCGACCACGGCCCCCATGCGCATAAATTGGATGCGCTGCGGGATATTCTCATTAGCCCCGTCGCGATAGCTGCATCGTGCTTCAAGCAGTACCGTACCATCCGCATTCCGTTGTTGCGACGAATGCACGCGCGCAGGAACCTGCTTGTCAAGCACCCAACGATAGCCGGCTTCGCCGGTGCTTGCCGTCACTGTCACGGTCTCGCCGGTTGTTTCTACCGAAAACTCGACGTCCGGCTTTTCCAATTCAGCGAGCAATTCTCGCGGCGACTGTTTTGAGAATGACGCGCGAAGCCCGATGGCATGGAGATGGTGTCGCTCACCGCCGCTCTCATCCTCCGAGACATTTGCAACGATCGATTGCCCATCGGTGGTCCAACGCTGGCCGTTCCAAACCATTTGCAATTGCCGAAACTCTGATTCTGCAAACGTGTCGCCCGACTGATTTGGGATGAGAATCTCTGAGACCCACTCGACCCCATTGCTTCGCTCGCCGAGCAAGACATCCTGACCTGACTGAGGGCGATGCACCTGCGCGCTTGCAGAATAGTTCTTGACCTCGCGAGCCACTATTGCCGATCTCAGAATCTCTGGCACGGCGCCAGCGAATGCGGCCTGCACAGAAAAAAGCAGCGCGATAGATAACGTGATGAGAAGATTCACGGAAACGTGCTCGCGATTCGATTTCCAGCCGCCCCAGCCGCCCCAGCCGCCGGAGACGAGCGTTTAAGTATGATACCGGATCTATTGGTAGTGTCAAGTATCCGACCTCACTTTTCGGCTTCCTCGCTCTTTGTGAGAGTAACTCAGCCCGAGTCGGCTGGCTTCGTCCGATGTACCCGCAAGCAAGAGGCGGCGGCGTCTCGGTCTGGAAAGTCGGCTTTCTGATCCGAGCGCAACCGGTGATCAGGCAGACAATCGCAGAACAGATCGTTCCCTGCCTGCCGGCAAGTCTGAAAGCGAAAAATCCCACGTGTCTGGGTGACGGATACCCTCCTGCTTCGATCAACGCGAAACAGCGAGGAGCTTTGGGGGGAACCCACACTCATGCCGGCACGCCCATCTTCCCGTTTGACTACGAGGTTGACTGGCGGATGGTTCGTGGTTCGAGTGCGTCGAGCATTCATCGAAGTTGACGATTTGCGAAGCGCCATGCAAGCTCCGAGAGCTCTTGCAGACGTTCAACTTGTGCGGCCCCCTGTGAGATCGTCGATAGGCAGAGCGCTCATCTTTGTTGCAGAGTGCCCTTCGAGGGAGAGCCTCCGCTGCCGTCTGGCTTCGGATTCGCTGATCATTTTCAGTCGCTCACCGCGGTTCAAATGGGTCGAGCCAAACCCGGACAGCGCACCATTAACGAGGTCATTCGCCGCATGGTCGCATGCCGTTGCGCGTGGAGGATATCAGGCCGGGGTCATTCCACTTCGCTTTTGCACCCCCGCTAGATCGCGCGGTACACTCTTCGCCGGCATTGAATTGGGCGACTCCTGCACGCGTCGATCGTGCAGCGATGGAGAACTGTTTATGAAGCGTGCGATGATCCTGTTGGGATTGCTGCCGGCCTTGGCGCTGGCCGGGGCGGCGGACGGGGCGGATGCCAAGGGTGTGCTCGAAAAGACGATTGAGGCGTTGCGGGCGACCAAGGCCGTGCGCTACGACGGGCGCTTCGAGGCCACCGGGCCGCTGGCGAGCCAGTTCGGCAAGCTCAGCGGCAAGGTCGCCTTGCAGGAGCAGGAGGCGGCGGATGCGCCTGTACCGCTGCTGCGGCTCGACGTGCAGGTCACCGCGCCTGGCGCGACCGAGCCGGGCCGGCTCGAACTGGCCCACGACGGCAAGCAGATCACGCTGTTGAATCATGCCAAGAAGAAATTCATCGAAGAGAGCATGCCCGGCGGCATGTCGCTTCTGCCGAATATCGCGACGATCGTCGCGTCGGAGTATTTCGTCGACGGCGCACTGACCGAAGAGATCGCGGCCAAGTCGCTATCGCTGGACGGCAAAGAGAAGATCGGCGACGTGGAATGCCACGTCGTCAAGGTTGTCTATGGAAACGACGAACGCGGCCCGGTCACATACCACATCGGAACAGCCGACCATCTGCCGCGAAAAATTTCGCGCATCTACAAGGGCCAATCAGAGGGTGACGCCGATTCGGTGCTGACGCTGACGCTCGAGAATCTCGATGCGAAGTATGCGCCCAAGCCGGCGGATTGGCAGGTCGAGCGCCCGGCCGGCTATGTCGACGAGATCGCCGCGAGCAACCCGAGCATGCTGCCGGTCGAATCGGAAGCGCCGGACTGGACGCTCAAGACGCCCGATGGCAAATCAGTTTCGCTGAAGGAGCTGCGCGGCAAGGTCGTCGTGATGGATTTCTGGGCGACGTGGTGCGGCCCCTGCAAGATGGCGATGCCCGGCTTGCAGAAGCTGCATGAAAAGTACAAGGGCCAGCCGGTGCAGATCATCGGCGTCAGTTGCCGCGAGCGCAGCGGGGCCAAGCCGGAAAAGTACATGGAGGAGAAGAATTTCACCTACATGCTGCTGGTGGACGGCACCGAGGTTGCGCAGAAGTACAAGGTCGGCGGAATTCCGGCTTTCTACGTGATCGGCCAGGACGGCAAGGTGGTGTGGGCCAGCGCCGGCTACTCACCGGCTAATGAAGAGAAGCTCGAGCGCATGATCGACCGCGAACTGAAGGCCGCCGTCGCTGATCAGGCGGAGAAGAAGCTCGAGAAAGCTGCCGATCAGCCGCAGAAGGCCGAGAAGCCAGGAGCGTAACGCCGGCCTCGAGCCTGCCCGCGTGGCCGCCATTGCCGGCTCAGTCGAGCCGCGGGCAGCGGCGCGTGTGCCGCGCATGCCTGGCTCGCGGCAACGCGGGCGTGAATGGCCCGGCACGGCGGACGATCGCGTGCGGCGATTCACCACCTTGGATTGAAATAGGAAGCATTCAGCGGAGTTTTCACCCGATCGGAGCACCTCATGGGATTGATGAGCGGCAGGAAAGGTTTCATTTTCGGCGTCGCCAACGACCGTTCGCTGGCCTGGCACATCGCCGAGTATCTGCATCGTGAAGGCGCGATCATCGGGTTCAATCATCTGCCCAACCCGAAGATGGAGAAGCGGGTGCGGCTCTTGGCAGAGCCGATCAACAGCCCCTGCATCGTGCCTTGCGACGTCACCAGCGACGAGCAGATCGAGGCCGCGCTGCACCAGGCCCGCGAGAAAATGGGGCCGCTTGATTTTCTCGTGCACTCGGTCGCATATGCCAACATCGAAGCGCTGACCAATCCGTTTTTTCAAACCCGCCGAGCCGATTTTGCGCAGGCGATGGACATCTCGGCCTACTCGCTGGTCGCGGTCTGCAAGTATGCGCTGCCTCATTTGAATGAGGGCGCGGCGATCCTGACGCTGACCTACATGGGCGGCGACAAGGTCATCCCCAGCTACAACGTCATGGGCGTCTGCAAGGCGGCGCTGGAGGCGTCAACGCGCTACCTCGCGGCGGAACTGGGCCGCGCCAAGCAGATTCGCGTGAACGGCCTCTCGGCCGGCCCGTGCCGGACGCTGGCCAGCGCCGGCATTACTGGCTTTGACAAGATGCTCGAGCACTACCCGACCAAGGCGCCGCTGGCGCGCAACATCGAATCGGACGAGGTCGGCAAGAGCGCGCTCTATCTGCTGAGCGACCTTTCCAGCGGCGTGACGGGTGAGATTCACTTTGTCGACGCTGGTTATAACATTGTGGGGTGGTGACGCCGTCGTGTTGCGCCGCAACGCAAATGCGGTGAGCTGTGATTTCAGCGGAGAGTCGGATAGATGCCTGGGGCGTCGAAGCCGTGATTAGCTGAAGGTGTCCCGGCAAGAAGGCGCGCCGCTTCCTCACGGTCGCTGCTCTGATTCCGAAATCTACGCTTCCTCACGAGGTCGTCGAAATACTCCGGAACCTCTTGCCTGCCTTTTTTTTATTGGTGTGTGTTGGCGCGGGTGTCGGTGTGGGTTCATGAATGAACGTCGGATGGCCGGGTTTCCCCGACCTGAGCTGATTCGCGAGCCGTTAGCGAGGGGCTGCGTCGCGAGCCGTTGATGCCGTGGAACTGAGCCGCGCGCCGATCATGTGTGGAGCTGAGCCGCGGGCCGATCGTGCTGACGAGTTGAGTCGGCTTCAGCCGACTGGACCCTGCCATCGGCTTCAGCCGGTGGTGGGCGAGCGAGCGGTTGTTTTTTCTCTCGGCGCAATGCGGTCTGCGCAGCCGGCTTCAGCCGGACTTGAGAAGCGGTGAACGGTGGCGGCACGATCGGATCTGCAAGACCGGCCGCCGCCGCCGCCGGACTTTGGCCGTAGGAAGGCGCTCAGTCTCCCCCAGAATTTATGGCGTGTCGCGTCTATATCCGCCGGTCTTGAAAGCCGGAGACGATCGGCTGCCCCCACGGTAAGGGGCTTTCCTGCCACGCAAACACCGGCCACATTTTTCAAAGCAGTTGAAAATTTAGCTTGTTTTTATGTAAGTTATCGGCTAGCTTGTGAAAGGACCGAGTGTGTCTGCGGCTAGAAGTGGCGGGTGTCGGCCAGCATTTCCGGCTACTTATCCACGGGTAGCTAGGCGAATGTCGGCTGGTATGCATCGGCCTGTAGCCGCCGGGAGCGCGATCCTTCGCGCGGGAAATTGGAGGGTGATATGCTCAAGTTTCTGACGATATTGGCCACGCTGGCGGTTGGGGCCGCGGCGCAGGCGATCGACACGCGGCTCTATCTTGCGCCGGCTTCTGCCGGCGCCATCCCCTGGACCGGCAGCGGTGCGCCGTTTAGCCCTTCCACCATCGGCACTTCGCTGGCGGAGGGCGGCGTTGGCGCCCATGTTTACGCCACCGATACGGTCGGCGCCGGCGCACTGAGCGCCCCGGCCGCGGGGGTGCCGGTTGGCAAGCCCAGCGAAACGTTCGCCATCTGGGCCAGAACCGAGAACGGCAGCGCGAGCAGCGGTGACGCCATTCGCGGCATCAACGTGATTGTCGGCGGGACCGGCTCGCTCGACCTCAGCATGGCGTGGGTGCAGTGGCGCAACGCTCTCGGCCCGACGGCGTCCTACCGCTGGGAAACCGCCTCCGACTTTGAAGGCCCCGAAGTCACGTTCATCGGCGGCATTGGCGGGCGCACCTCCGCGTGGGATTTTCGCACTGATTCGCCCGATCGGCTCGATGATTTTGACTTTTTCGACATCAGCGCCGGCGACACTGGCAATGCGGCGTTGCTGCTGGGCTTCGTGCGAGTTAACAGCGGCGTCGGAGCGATCCAGTTGCGTCTCGGCAGCAATGGAATTCACCACGTCGAAGGGGTCCGGACGGCTTTCGGCGATGGATTGACCTATATTTCCGCCGGCACCGGCGCTGCGGGCCGCGGCTATGGCGACCAGGCGCTGATCGTGCCCGAGCCGGCCGCTTTGAGCGCGCTCGTGCTGCTGACGTTGCTGCGGCGCACTCGGTAGCTGTTGGTTGCATGCTGTATGGCCGTTGTGAGACAGGCTCGCGCTGTACGCGGCGCGAGCCTCTTTCACACAGCCGAACATCTGGCCCGCATTGCTTGGATAGGGTGGGGGGGGGACAGATCAAGATCTCTATCTCAGGCGGCGCCGCGTTCGGGCATGAGCATCATCCCGGCCCGCTCGCTCGCAGCCGCACGGGTGGCCGGCACTTTCTGGCCATCTAGGTCTATGTGACAACGCCTCTCGTGAACATGCTGCTCGCCGACAGCGCCTTTGCCGACATGCCCGCGCGGAGACATGGATTGCAGCGGCGCGGCGAATATTGACGACATCGTAGGCTTTAGCGCGGCCATCGTGTGTGGATTGTGCTTTGCCCGCTGATCGTTCTCTGGCTCGAATCGTGGGTAGAATGGGCCTCTGGTCCAAGCGTCCTCGAATCAATCGTGGCATCCAGTTGACGGAACGCCGCCGGACTCATGCTTTCCAGACGTTGCTCGCCCGCCGAGGCCGATGTTCCCGGTACATTCCATCGGACTTTCGTTCTTGTCCCTGCCGCGTTAACATATGGCTGCTAAGTGGCGTCGGGGTTGCGCTACGCACGCCCGTTGCCCGAGCGCAACCGTCTTGCTACGCGCCGCGTTTGATGGCCATGTTCGACCATCGATAATCTCAAGGCACGCCCGATGACAAAATGCATCCATCTTCGACGAACGGCGCTAGGTGTCGGTTTGCTCTGCGGCGCATGTGCGCCGTTAGCGGCCGAGTTCCTGCCGATCGTCAATCCTAGCTTCGAGCAACTCAGCCGCCCGCTTACCGCCGGTGAGCAGACCAATGGCGCCGGCGGTGTAGGCGTCTTCGTTGGCACGCGCTACTACACCAGCTCCAGCGTGAGTTACGACAATCCGGTGGAAGTGCCCGGCTGGCGGACCTACCTCACGCCGGGCGCCCGCATCTATGCCGGCGTGCTGAATCCGCCGCTGCTCGGCGTGCCGCCGCAGCCGTTCATGACGGGTCACGACGGAACCTACATCGCATCGGTGCAGGTCGCCGCGTTGCAGCAGACGATCGACCATACGCTGCGTGCCAACACGCGCTATCGCCTGAGCTTTCTCGCGGGCATCGGGCGCTTCGGCACGGCCAATGGCGTGTACATCTCGCTCGTGGCCGCGCCGGACCTTCAGACGGTCGCGATTGACGGTCAGCCGAACATCATCACGCTGATCCGCTCACAGGGGCTTTTGCCGCCGCGGGAGTCGTTTGGCACGATGCTGCCCTACACATTGGAATACACGACTCCGTCCGTGCTGCCGCCGACCCTGCAAGGGCGCTACATCGCAATCAGTTTCACCGGCGGCGACGGCATTCCGCGCACATGCTTCGACGACTTTCGCCTTGAGGCCATTCCGGTTGGTGTCCGCTGCGATCTGAATTGCGACGGCAATGTGAATTTTGACGATATTGAGGGCTTTGTCCTCGCGCTCGTGAGTGAAACGGCCTATGCGGCGGCGTATCCCGTCTGCGACCGTCGGCTGGCTGACGCGGATCAGGATGGCGATGTCTCGTTTGACGACATCGAGCCATTCGTCACCTGCCTGATTGCGGGGCCGTGAGCGCGCCGTCGACGGCGATGGGGCGAGTAGCGAGATGCGAGTAGCGAGTTGGGAGTTGGGAGTTGCGCGGCGCGAGTAACGCGCTGAACGCTGGTATGCATACATCAAAGCATCGCCATTTGGGGTTTGGGCCAAAAGCGTATCTTAGCCGCCATGTGCCGGTCGGCCCCCTTTCATACGCCCCTGGCCTGGCGGCTCGCCGCTACTCAAACAAGGCCAGCATCAGCGTGAGGCATTCTTCGAGATCGGCGAGCGGCTTCCAGACTCTATGCGATCTGGCCGAACGATCGATTGGTTGCCGGCCGACTGCTAGCTAATGGCTCCGACGTAGCATCGTGATGCAATCGTTGATCTCGCCCCCGCCCCACGGCACGAGCGTCTGAGAGGTGACTTCGAGGCCGGCCGCAACCGCTGCGGCGGAAACGTCCTCGCGCGCCACGGGCGCCCGCCAATGCGGATTCTCGATCCACTTGCCCAGGGCTTCCGCCCGGCAATTCTTGATGTCGGAATGATGGAGAAACGCGGTCGCTCCCGGCGCCAACACGCGGCGAAACTCCGCCAGATAGCATTCGATCACCGCCAGCTCGAAATGCACCATCGCATCCCAGCAGTAAACATGCGTCACGCGATTGGCGAGTTGCTCCGGCAACGAGCGCCCGTCATTGAAGTAGTAATGGATCTGCGCGGCGCCCTGGCGATCGCCGAAGCGCCCTCTGCAAAAGTCTATGCACGCCGGCGTGACATCCACCAGGTGCAACTCGCGGGCGAGGGCGATGAGTTTGGCCGTATTGCGGCCATGCCCCGGGGCTAGCTCAAGCGTGACCGAGAAATCGCTCGCTCGGATCAGCGGCCAGATCTGCCGGTTCCACTGCCAGTCGATATCGCGCTCCGCCATGTCATAATAGGGCGCGCTGGTCCATTGTTCGCGGTTTTCCTCGATGTTCTGAGCACGTTCCTGCGCCATCGATTCGCCGTCCTTCTCACGGAGCATGCTGATCTGACATCGCGACAGACGCTGCCGCAACGCCGACAGACGCCCCCCGCGGCGCGAATCCTATCTGGGCTGGCTCGGTGGGGTCAAGCTCGGGAGCGTCGGGGACACGCGCTGGGCGGCCCGCGAAAAGCGCGGATGGTCGCGGACAGCCACAGAACATGACTACTGCTTCGTCATACTTGAGTTTTCGGGTTCGAAACGAGGGTAGCATGGGCCTCCGGCCCGTGCGTCCCACTACAAAGATAGGCACGAATCTCATGCCGTGACGTCGGAGCTCCATTCCGTTTCATCCCAAAATTCAAGTTTGACGAAGCACTACGCTGAATTCTCAATTTCGGCGAATATCTGTGCGCCCGCGGCGAGCCGGACCGCGCCGATGGCCCCGGCTCCGTCCGCTCGCCGCTGCGTGGAACTCGAATACGCCGAATCTCGTGAAGTCTGCTTCGACAGGCATGAAATCAGAGCATGAATTTACTGTTTCATCTCAAGACATAAATACGCTGGCATTGCATCACGGACGGTCCTCGTCATTTCAGGCGTGAATCAGTTCCGCAGTTCCCCTTTCACGCTCCCTTCCTATGGCTAACCACTGTGATGGTTGAGTTGCGGCATGTCAGCAGATCAACATCTAATATCAGCGTCGGGCATGCTCCAATTGAGTTTCGAGCAATCGAATGCGTTCTACCAAATGATCGTGCTCGGCTTTTAATTCCTGTAGCGCTGATATTGTTGCGGTGGCGAGCGCGTAGATGTCTACGCCATCCCCCTTCATGCCGAGGAGTTCGGTGGGCAGTTCTTCCGCGATAAGTCCCAGTCGCTTGCAAGAGCGCTGGGCGCCGTCTGTCGGATTATCATCGACAAGGGTCTCCCAGTTGTACAAATATGTTGTTGGCTTAAGTCCAATCAACCGTTCGAGCCAGGTGCGTCGCTGCTCTGCCCCGAGAGGTTCGATCTCCTTTTTCATGGTTCGCGAGCTCATCGTGACAAAAGATGATGCACGAATCGCGCGCCACTGACTGAATGAACTATTCGTGATATTTACATCAAAATCAACGCCCAGATAGATCGCATCGTTTCCTACTATGTCGAGGGTCTGGTCTTGCGAGTAATTCAGCGTCCCGACGCCCGAAACTCCGTTTGCAGACAGTTCGATGTTAGGGCTGCTGGTTGAATTCCGTATCCTTAGCTTTCCGTCATAGAGAGCATCACCAGATCCTCGCGCGACCAAGAGATATTGGGGGTGATCATCGTCATTCAGACCTGATAGCTCGCCATGCTCGCGAACACCACTGCCGGCGTCATCGGTGCCGGGCCCCCATTGAGAACCGTTCCACTTGAGCACCTGACCATTGGCTGGGGCGGTCGAACTGACCGCGCGCCCTTGAAGCCCGTCAACTGTCGGGTTTGGGTAGGTGCCCGATAGATCGCCAGCCGCCGTACCGCCCGGTGGATATGTAGTCGGTACGCCGGTGATCTTGCTCCAGGCCACATCGGTCACTTTTACATTCGTCACCGCCCCGTTCGCCAAGTCGTTGGTGTTCACGGAGCCATCGACAATTTTGCTGGAATCAACTGATTGTACCGCAAGCTTGCCTTGTGTGACGGAACCAGCCGCCAAGTTTCTTTCGTTCACCGCACCATCGGCCAGCATCGCCGACGAGACAGAGCTTGATTGCCCCTCATTGACGTAGCGCCCATCCATCCACACCGTATCCACCGCGACCGAACCGCCGTCCGTGATCGGATTCGGTGTGCAGACAATCCCGGCTCCCTGACCAACCGATCTCACAGCACTACCGACCGGTGCGCCGCCGACCATATCATCAGCCCAGACGAGTTGACCGGCGACAAGTTTGATGATCTGGTTCGCGCCAGCTCCGGCCGTGCTGATCTTGTCCAGCGTCACGCCGGCGGCGGCGATGCTCAGGATCACGTCGCCAGATTCTCCGCCGCCTGCCAGACCGCCCCCAGCGCGGACACCGGTGATGTCCCCATTGCCGGTCCCTGGTTCCCCTCGGTCTCCCTTCTCCCCTCGATCGCCCCTTTCTCCCTTCTCGCCTCTGTCGCCTTTATCCCCTTTGTCACCCTTGTCGCCCTTGGGGCCGGCTGGACCAACCAAACCCTGCGGCCCCGCGGGGCCCCCCGGACCTTGGGGACCGGTCGGACCAGAGCCAAAATCGTCTATTGCAGCCTCGATCTTCGCATCGACCACCTGATCCACGATTTCCCGCGTTACCCCTCCGATGGGCGGCTCGGTCCGGCCGTCCACCCCGCCCGACTCGTCAATCACGCCGCACGGCCCGACCTGGGCCAAGACCAGCCCCAACGTGCAAAGCCCAAGCAGCGCCGGCCCAGTCGCGGCCCGCCGCCGCAATCGATTCAAAGGCACAGACTGCTCGCAGCCACCCCAACCTTGACTTGCTTTCGGTTTCATCAGTGGATCCTCCATTCAGCGACAAGTAAAAGCCTGTTCGCCCGTCCGGCGGCGCTCGCCCCGGAGTCTGATCGGTTTATGGACGAAACAGTGACCGCCGACGCCTGTCAGAGGCCGTAGCTATTTGCGTCAAACGGCCCGATGGAGCGCACTGAATTTGTAAACAACCGATGAACGCGATGGCCGCGACGAGAAGGTAGAACGGGCCAAGCCCCCGTTGCGGCGGTTCCACCTGCGCGCCCGCCGGCCGCTTCGCCGCACCCTCGCCCGCCCGCGAACTCCGCCGCTGGTCCAACGTCAGCTCCGCCATGCCCGGTAGTTCAGGGGGCGCAGTTCATGGCCCGTGAACGACCACCTGCTTCAAGCATGAAAAATCACAGGCTCTCCGGCCCAAGCTGTCCGCGATTCGATGGCCGCTAATGAAGCATGACGAGGCACAAGCCGTTGAGAGCGCCGCTGCTTCCTCTCTACCCTGCACGCGCCGAGATTTTTTGTGTCAGCTCGGCAGCGCGGCAAGAAACGACTCCAGCACGCGCGCAAACGCCTCCGGCTGCTCAACCGGCGGAACGTGACCACTGTCGGCGATCACTTCCAGCCGCGATGCACGGATCCCCGCGTGAATCTCGCGCAGCGTCGCGACCGGCGTGATCGCGTCTTGCTCCCCCGCGACGACCAGTGTCGGCACGTCAATCTGCGACAAGGTCGGCCACGAGTCGGCCCGACCCGCCAGCGCCCGAGACGTTGCCGCCATGCCCTCCGGCGATGTGGCACACATCCGTTCATACCACTCCTGCCGCAGCGCCGCCGGCGCCTGCGGCGCGAACACGCTTCCGATCATCGCGTCTGTGACAGCGCGACTGCCTTCGCGCAGGGCGGCTTCCGCAAGCGCCTCACGCCGCGCGATCCCCTCCGGCGTCTCCGCATTCGCGCGCGTGCAGACCAGCCCCAGCGCGCGCACCCAAGCGCGATGCCGCCGAAAGAACTCAAATGCAATGATGCCGCCCAGCGACAGCCCCACGATCACAACGCCCCGGCCGGCCGGGCCGCGCTCTTCCGGTGCTATCGCGGTCAGCACGCGGGCCATGTCGTCCGAAAAATCCGCGATCGACACGCGCTCCGTCGCCGGGCTTTTTCCATGCCCGCGCAAATCAGGAACCACGCTGCGGAAGTGCGGCGCCAGCCGCTGCGCGGTCGCCTGCCACATCTCACGCGAAAGTGGATAGCCATGCACAAAGAGCACGGTTGGACCGTCCCCGCACAGCTCACAATGGAGCGCAACCGGCCCGACGTCGATGGTGAGCGTTTCGAAGTTCATGTTGAAATCATAGTGTGCGGGCGCAGATCGAGATTAGGCCGGCCACGGCGTGCGAATCGCAATTGGGTCGGGTTATAGTGGCCACATGCTCCGTTGCATGGTCCATTCTCGTCAGGCTCGGGCGATCGCTCACATCGGTCGCGTCCCGGCGAACGGTTATCGCGTGGCTGCCGTTGCGCTGCTCGCCGCGGCGGCGCTCGCGGTTGCCTCTTGCCGCAGCACCGACGGAGCGCCGCAGGACGCGGACTCTGTCGTAACCGAAGAGGCCGCGACTCGATCCTCGTCATCGAGTCCAGTCAGCCGCGGCGCTGCCAGCCGGCCGAGTGCGGCGAGTGCGGGCGCTGCCGCCCCTTCAGCATCTGCTGACACACATGCCGCCGCGCCCGCCGCGCGCACGGCTTCGCATACCGCCACGCTCCGTCGTCCGTCCGGCGCCACGATCGAACCGGACATTTTGATGGTCAATGACACGGCCCTGACGATCGCCGAGGTGCTCTATCCGCTGCGGCAGGATTTCGCCAAACTCGCCGAGGCCGGCGATCGCGCCCGGCTGCGCCCGCAGTGCGGGCAACTCATCCGGCAGCAGGTGCAGCGCGACGTCGGCTCGATCCTGGTCTATCGCAGTGCGCGGGCCGCGCTCGACGAGTCGCGCGTCAAAATCGTCGAAGACACCGTACAGCGCGCCTTGACCGAGCGCGCGGCGCGCGAATTCGGCGGCAGCCTCTCCCGGCTCGAAGAGCATCTGGCCGCGCACGGCCTGACCCGCGCGCAATATCAGAAACAGATCGAGCGCGACATGCTTGTGCGTCAATACGGCAAGGAGCGCTTCCTGCCGCAGATTCACGTCACGCGCGCCGATCTGCTGCGCGAGTATGAGCGCAACCGCGAGAAATACTCGACCGTCGAGACGCGCGAGCTGTTTCTGATCGAGGCGCCCTTCGCCGCATTTGTCCCGCGCACAACGCGCTGGGAGGCGGCGACCGAGCGCGTCCGTGGCGAGACCCGCGCGCAGACCGCCGCCCATATCCGCGCGGCGCATGCGGCCCTCGCAACGCGCCCCTTCGAGCAGGTCGCGCGCGAATACTCCAAAGGCGCGGCGGCGGCCAACGGCGGCGCGTGGGGCGCGATCGCCAAGCCATTGCAACCGCCGCTCTCCGAGGTCAGTCGGCGTGTCTTTGCATTGGGCGCGGGGCAATACACCGAGCCGATCGAGACTGAGCGCGGCTGGTATATCGCCCGCTGCGGCGCGATCACGCCGGCGAAGACGCGCGGCTTTGGCGAAGTGCAGGATGAGCTGCGCGAGGCGCTCAAAGACCAGCGCTTCACACAGGTCACGATGCAGCACATCATGAAACTGGCCGAGAGCGCGACTATTTCGAATCTCGAGTCGTTCGTCGAGGCCGCGGCGCGCCAGGCGGAGCAGCGCTGCTTGACGCCGATCGCCGCACGGCCGTGAACCGCACTGCGGCTCTACATCACTTGCCCGCAGAGCAGGCCCGCGACCTTCAGGAGCCGATTCAGAGGCTTCACCCGCCCGCATGATCCAAGCAGCGACGAACCGAAACGGCCACCAAGCGAACAAACAACCAAGCGAACAAGCACCAAGAGAACAACCACCGAACGGCACAAACCAGGTGTGCGCCCTCACCACCCAATCGCCAGTGCTCGACAACCCGCCGGCGGCCGTGCAGGCCTGATGCCGAGACCACCAGCGCCGCTCCGTCCAACTCTGCAGTTACTCGCCACTCGCCACTCGCCACTCGCCACTCGCTACTCGCCACTCTTCACTGGCGCTCACTTCTCCGCCACCACATACCTCGGGCCCCAGCAGAGCGGAGCAAAGCGGTCGTGCGCGCCGCCTTCGACATACTCCGGCGTCCAACCAGACATGTCCTGAAACAAGCGAATCGCCCGGATGGTGCGTTCACGGCAGAGGTCGAACCAGTGTTTTGTGCCGCGCGGGACGGTGATCAGGTCGCCGGCCTGCACTGTGATTGAAAAGACCGGCCCATTCGCCGGGTGGATGTGAAACAGTCCGGCCCCCTTGATGATAAAGCGCACCTCGTCCTCGCTGTGGGTGTGCTCCTTGTTGAAGCGATTGAGCATTAGGTCGAGGTTGGGCGTCTCGGGCGTGACGTTGATGACATCCGCCGTCACATAGCCGCCGCGCTGCTTCAGAATTTCGATCTCCGGCGCGTAGGCCGCGAGGATTTCTTCGGCGGAGGCGTCCGGATCGACGCGCTCCTCAAGCGGCCAGCGTTGATACTCGATGTCGACGGATGCCAGGAACACCGTGATTTCGGCGGGGTCGCTCAATGTGCGGCGTTGATCGGGAATGTGGACGGTTGCCATCGTGCATACCTCTGCGGCGGTTCGCTTGGGCGGCAGGCCGAAACGCAGCTTGCCGCCAGCGGACACAAAGTCGCCGCGTACGGAGCATGATGATATCCGCGCCGATTTCCGCCGCACGTGTTTGTTTGGGGAACGCTGGGCCGGCTCGAAGCGTAGCGCGCGACATGGGCCGATTGATCGCGGGATGAGAGAGGCGAATTGCGCGATGCGGGCGCGAATCTCGTGGCGGATCGGCATCGACTTGTCTGCAGCCAGATGGATCAGGCGTTCATCGCATCGAAATCGCTTCCTTACGGGCGCGGTTCCGCTCAGGCAATCACTCCCTTACGGTCGCGGCTCTGCTTGGGGATGCACGGGCCGGAGGCCCATGCTACCCTCGCGAGGATGGCCGACTTCCGAAAGTTGACGGCCGTCACGCGCGAAAAGACGGTATGCACAACGTCCGCGAACCGCAACCAGCAATACTTTACACGCTACTCGCCATCCGCAACTCTTAACACGCTACTCGCCATCCGCAACTCTTAACACGCTACTCGCTACTCGCCACTCGCCACTCGCCACTCGCCACTCGCCACTCGCCACTCGCCACTCGCTACTCGCCCCTACTTCCCCACTCCCGGGGCGAGCCGGATGTGCAGCTCCTGAAGCTGCCTCTCGCTGACCTCGTTGGGGCAGGCGGTCATGGGGCATTGCGCCTTGGCGTTCTTGGGGAAGCTGAAGACGTCGCGGATGCTCTCCATGCCGGCCAGCAGCATTACGATGCGGTCGAGGCCCAGCGCGATGCCCCCGTGCGGCGGCGGGCCGTACTTGAGCGCTTCGAGCAGGAAGCCGAATTTCCGCTTCTGGTCCTCCGGGCCAAGGCCCAGCAACGAGAAGATCTTGGACTGCAGATCGCCGCGGTGAATGCGAATGCTGCCGCTGCCGAGTTCGACCCCGTTGAGCACGACGTCATAGCCTTTGGAGCGGGCTTTGCCGATCGTCTCGTGCTTATCGAGATAGTGCACGTCGTCGTCCATCGGCGCGGTGAAGGGGTGGTTCATCGGTTCCCAGCGGCGCTCTTCGTCGCTCCATTCAAACATCGGAAAATCAACGACCCAGAGGAAGTTCCACTGGTTCGGCGGAATGAGGCCGCGCAGCTTCGCCAGTTCGACGCGCAGCCAGCCGAGATATTTACACACGTTCGCCGCGCTGTCCGCGCCGAAGATCAGCAGATCGCCCGGGGCGGCGTCGAGCGCTGCGCACATCGCAGCAGTCGTCTCGGGAGTGAAGAACTTGGCGATGCCGGTTTCGAACGTCAGCGCCCCCGGCGTGCCGGTGACTTTGACCAGCGGCATGCCGCCGGCGCCGATTCCTTTGACGCGCTCGGTGAGGTTGTCGGTTTCGCGTCGGGGCATGTCTCCGCCGGCGGGCACGCGGATGGCGCGGACCACGCCGCCTTTCTCGAGCGCGTCGAGAAAGACGCGGAAACCGGTCGTGCGGGCGACGTCGCTGACATCGCGGATTTTCAGGTCATAGCGCGTATCGGGCTTGTCGACGCCGTACTCGAGCATCGCCTGGGCATAGGGCAGACGCGGGAAGGGCGTCGGCACATCGACATTCAAGCACTTCTTCATGACCGAGCTGAGACAGCCCTCGATTTCGCGGAAAACGTCCTCGCGCTGGACGAACGACATCTCAAGATCGAGCTGCGTGAATTCGGGCTGGCGATCGGCCCGCAAGTCCTCATCGCGGAAGCAGCGCACGAGCTGCATGTAGCGGTCGAAGCCGCTGATCATGAAGAGCTGCTTGAAGAGCTGCGGCGATTGCGGCAGCGCATAAAACTCGCCCGGATTCACGCGGCTCGGAACGAGATAATCGCGCGCCCCTTCCGGCGTGCTCTTGGTCAGGAAGGGCGTCTCGATTTCGAGAAAGCCTTCACCGTCGAAATAATCACGGATCGTCTTGGCAATGCGATGACGCAACGCGAAGGCCCGCTGCATCGGCTTGCGGCGCAGGTCGAGCCAGCGATATTGCAGGCGGATTTCCTCGTTGGTGTCGATCTCGTCGAGGATTTCGAACTTCGGCGTCTCGGACGCCGAGAGCAGATCGATCTCGTGGACGTTGACCTCGATCTTGCCGGTCGTCAGGTTCGGATTGAACATGTCGGCGGGCCGCAACGCGACCTCGCCGCGGATCGCGACGCAGTACTCATTGCGCAGCGCGCCGGCGACCTCGTGCGCCTTCGGGTCGGTCTCCGGGTTGAATTTGCACTGGACGATGCCGGTCCGGTCGCGCAGGTCGATGAAGACCATGCCGCCGTGATCGCGGCGGACATCGACCCAGCCGCAGAGCAGCACGGACTGGCCGGCCCGCGCTTCGGTGACTTCGCCGCAGTAACACGTTCGCTGGTTGTACGCTAACGCCACGACACACACTCCCTCGCTGGCCACGAATCACGACAGTCTGCCGCGATTGGCAGAACACGGCATCGTAGCTAGAGAGGGGCGGGGGCGTCAAAATACGAAGATTTCGATCCCGCTGCTTGGCCCGAAGGGAGGCCGACCGCACACGCCGCGTTGCCGCCAAAAGACGGGGGTGGGGCGGACATCCAGCCTGCTTAGTCAGGCAATTTGCCGGCCCCACCCTTCCAAGAATTCAAACATGATGGACCATTAGTCGCAACTATCGCAGCTTCCCGAGACCAGGCAGCAGACAAACGCGCCGATGTCGTCGAAGTTCACGCCGCCATCGAGGTTCGCGTCATTGTTGTAGTACTCACATCCCGGAAACGCCGCTTGATACGCAGCCTCGCCGGTGAGGGAGGTCACGAAGGCATTGATGTCATCGAAGTTGACGAGCCCATCGCAGTTAGCGTCGCCCGGTCGAACGATGACGACAATGCCGGTCGTGCCATTGACGTAGAAATCCGCTCGCAGCGTCCCCGACAAGCCCGGTGCCTCAATCTGGTCAAAGCTGCCGGAGTAGGTCGTGGCGGTTGCCACCGGAATGCGATCGCTCATCATCGGCATGTAACCGCCGACGGCCTCGAGCCGCAACGTGCCATTGAGCGCGAACGTATTCAGAACCGTCACACGGCCCGCGAGTCCGGCCGTGATTCCCGATGCCTGGATCGCGATGATGCCGTCATCCGGCTGGGTCAACGCGGGGTTGCTGCGAAGCTCGCGCCCGACATTGATGCGCACCACGCCGTGATTCTCAAACGATCCGGACTGAAGTTGCGCACCGCCGGCGCCGGTGACGGCCACAACTCCACGGTTATCAAAAGGGAAGCCCGCGAATATCAGCGGCGCCGGCGCGTCAGCGAGAATATCGCCATGATTGGTGATCGTGGTTTGAGCGCCATTCCAGCCGATGTTGCCCGCGCCCCGGATCGTGTTGTTGAGGTTGACGAGGGAGCCGCCGCCGGATTGATAGATCCAGTTCCTTGGTTGGTCCGACAACTCGACCACGCCGCCGCCGGTCAGCGTCAGCACCCCGTTCGTCGGCTGAAAGTACGTGTCTGCACCGGTCGAGTCGAGGCGAATCGTGCCGGTGTTGTTGATGGTTCCGTTGGCCAACAAAAATCTGCTCGGCGGAATGACGAGCCGGCCGGCATTCGTCACAGCATTCACCGTACCATCCAAGCTGCTTGTGCTGATAGACTGGATCACACCCGTTCCGCTGGTTCGCAGCGTCCCGCCTCGAATCTGCGTCCCGGCGAGATTGACGGTAGAACCATTTAGCGCCTCGATTGTTCCGCCGGCGTTGGAGAAACCGCCCGAGCCTTGCAACTGGAGCACACCGCCGCTTTCGGCTTGCATCATGCCGGTGTTGGTGAAGACGGCGCTGCCGGGATCGCAGATCAACGGGGCGCTCCCGTTCGCGATCACCGTTCCCTGGTTGAGAATTGTGGTGGGCGCGCCACTCCAGCCAAGATTGCCGGACCCGCGGATCGTGTGGTTCATGTTGATGAGCGAGCCGCCGTTGGACTGGTAGATCCAGTTGGTGGTTTGATTCGACAGCTCGACCACGCCGCCGCCGGTCAGCGTCAGCACCCCGTTCGTCGGCCGAAAGTACGTGTCTGCACCGGTCGAGTCGAGGCGAATAGTGCCGGTGTTGTTGATGGTTCCGTTGGCCAACAATACTCTGCTCGACGGAATGACGAGCCGGCCGGCATTCGTCACAGCATTCACCGTACCATCCAAGCTGCTTGTGCTGATAGACTGGATCACACCCGTTCCGCTGGTTCGCAGCGTCCCGCCTCGAATCTGCGTCCCGGCGAGATTGACGGTAGAACCATTTAGCGCCTCGATTGTTCCGCCGGCGTTGGAGAAACCGCCCGAGCCTTGCAACTGGAGCACACCGCCGCTTTCGGCTTGCATCATGCCGGTGTTGGTGAAGACGGCGCTGCCGGGATCGCAGATCAACGGGGCGCTCCCGTTCGCGATCACCGTTCCCTGGTTGAGAATTGTGGTGGGCGCGCCACTCCAGCCAAGATTGCCGGACCCGCGGATCGTGTGGTTCATGTTGATGAGCGAGCCGCCGTTGGACTGGTAGATCCAGTTGGTGGTTTGATTCGACAGCTCGAGCACCCCGCCGCCGCTTAATGTGACGACCCCGTTTGCCGGTTGAAAGTACGTGTTGCCGCCGGTCGAGTTGAGGCGGATCGTTCCGGCATTGGAAACCATGCCGCCGCTCGCTCCGGCCATCATGAAAAGCTGATTGCCGTTGACGATTTCGACGGTTTCACCGGCATCGACGGTCAGGTTGTCGATCCGAACCGTCAGGTTCATGCTGACGACCGACGACGCCGCGGCGCCGCGATCGACGAAGACGTTGTAGGTGTTGGCGCCATTATTCGGAACGACGCCGCAACTCCACTGTGACGGCGTACTCCATGTGCCGATTCCGCCCAACCAGTTGCAGTCGATCTGCGCGGCTGGCGCAGCCGCAGCGCCCAGCAGCGCCAAGCTGCCCGTGAATAGAACAAAGATTCGTGAATTATGCGGCCTCTTGGATTCCAATTTTGCGAACATGCGGTCACTCCTTCGTGCGTTTCATGTTGGTCTGGCGTTGGTAATTGGCGCGTGCTGCACATATTCCGCGAACGCCGCGGTTTCGATTCGATGTATCTTTCTGAACTTCTGCCATGATACAGCCAGGAGGAGGGATTTCAGCACGATTTTCGCCGAAACATCGCACCATCAAACGGCGAAGAGCGTGTTGTCCAATAAAGTATGAAACTGCTCATCGAAGTGAAACGTTCAAAGTCCATCGCACGGCGGCTTGATAAACGATTTCAGCCGGAGTCCCAGTTGTCGCTAATTGGCTACTGGAACCCGGAGTTTCGGCAGCACGTGACGGAGCGGGCGGTTCTGCGCGCAGAGCTCGACGCGGCCTTCTTCCATCTTTACGGCATCGAGCGCGAGGACGCGGAATACATCCTCTCCACATTCACGAATTCAGGTGTTCGCGATGAGATTGAAGAAATGCGCCAGAGCCGCCTCTGGGAGCGTGGCGGCATCGGCGAGCAGATCTTGGCGGCCTACGACCGACTCGGACCTCTCGCCGGAGACTTGAGTTGAAATCCTGCGCCCCTTTATCAGTTTAGCTGCGGGAATGCATGTAGCGTGCTGGCGCGGTGCTCGGCGTAAACACACCAGGGCGGCAAATCCGTTCGCAGTTGTCGAACTCGCCGCTACGATTCGCTCCGCCGCACGACGTCGGGTAGGACACGCACCGGCGCTTGAACGAAGACTGTATGGCGCTGGGAAGCGAAAACCCGCGTCGAAACCTCGGATATCGCACATGCCGAATGCCGTTGGTCCCACTGCTCCGACGCACGCATTTGTCGCCGCCCGGCCCTATGGCGTGATAGTGGCGTGCATGGTGATCGTTGCGGCGGCGTCGATCCCGGGCTATTCGAGCTACTCCGCCGAGATCTATTGGCAGGTGCGCCTGCCGCGCACGATGCTCGCCGCGGCGACCGGGGCCGGGCTGGCGCTGGGCGGCGTCATGTTTCAGACGCTCTTTCGCAATCCGCTGGCCGAGCCGTACACCCTGGGCGTCGCCAGCGGCGCGTCGCTCGGCGTGGCGGTGACGCTGCTGCTGGGGTTGCCGGGGCTGTTGCATGGCGTGCCGCTGCGGTTGACCGCGGCGCTGGGCGGGGCCGCCGCGGCGCTGCTGCTTGTCTATCTGATGTCGCGGCTCCGCGGCGGACACGATCTCACGCGGCTGCTGCTGGCGGGGGTGTGCGTCTCTTACTTTTCATCCGCCGGAATCCTGCTGGTTACGTATCTCGCGGGCCGCGCGGTGAATAATGACATCGTCATCTGGCTGATGGGTTCGCTCTCGCCGATCGGCTGGGCAGCGCCGCGACAGATCGCGGCGGCGTTTGCGCTAGTGCTGGTGTTCGCGCTGTTGCGCCGACGGGATTTGGATTTGCTCGCCATCGGCGACGAATGGGCCGCGGCCCGTGGCGTTCCGGTGCAGGCGATGATCTGGGGCGGGTTTGCCGCCACGGGCGCGCTCACCGCGGTGATCGTGGCGCATTGCGGGCCGATCGGATTCGTGGGGCTGATGGCGCCCCACTTTGCCCGGCTGGTCAGCGGGGCCCGCGCGCTGCCGCTGTTGATCACGGCGAGCGCGCTCGGCGCGGCTTTTCTGGCGACGTGCGACGCACTCGCCCGCTCGATCTCGGCGTACGAACTGCCCGTCGGCGTGATGACAAACACGCTGGGCGCGGCGTTTTTCTTCTACCTGCTGACCCGCCGCCCGGCGTAGGAGCGTCCGAGTGAGAATGGGGCAGGGGGGGGGAAGCGCCGTGATTGAATGGGAAATCGCACGAGTAGCAAGCAGCGTATCGAGCACATGCCCATCAGTCTGTTGATCAAATCGCCGCGGCTCCCAGAAACCGCGTTTTCGACAGCGCCTGAGAGGTCGGAAATGACCCAAATGGACTTCTTCAACGGACTGCTATCCAAATCACAAATCGTAGAAGTGCGGAAGCAACCGAATTTTTTTGCCTCCTCCCTATTTCGTGTGGGTTGCCTGAAGCATGGCCCGAAGCTTGAAGTCGAGCTTGTCGGCGATCAGTCGATCATCGGGATGAGCGACTCTGTACCCGAGCGCCGACTGAGAACCCGAACGGTCGGAGCGCCGGCACTCCCACGCGGGCCGGCCGCCCCCTCGACGCTCATCATCTCCTGCCTGCCGGCGGACCGAAACGAAAAACCCCAGGGGGGCCGGGGGACTGGTCCCCCAGCTCCGACCCATACGAAACAGCGAGGAGCCAAAAAAATGCCAGATTACGAACCAGATGATTGTGATTTCAAATCTCGGCCCTCTTTTCGTATGTGTGAGCTAGCCGCGACGACGCCCCAACCCTGCCAGCCCCAAGAGCAGCAGAGCCGAAGACGGCTCCGGCACATAGACGGCGATCCCGCCGCCTGGATTGCTAAATCCAAAGGAAGCCGAACCGACAAATTGATGTTCACCGGTCAACGGGTTGATCTGATTAATTGCCCCGCCGCCTTCAAAGTATAGCATGTCATCAAGTTCGGAGTATGTAAGCGACTGTAGCGCGCTGCCCACAGCCAGGTCAGCTCTTCGAACAACTAGTTCGCGTATGTCTGGTCGGGCTGGGTCGAAGCGATAAATTCCATTTAGATCCAATTCAGGATCTACTAATCGTGCGTATACGAGTCCACGACGGTCGACCGCAATCGTCGGACCACCGACAGGGTTTGCCAGCGCCCGTTCGCTGATCACCGTTCTTTGGCCATCCGGCGTGAACCGGTAGAGTTGTCGAGAATCCGCCGCGAACACCGAGCCGTCCGGGCCAATGGCGATCGAGGGCGTTCCCATGAATCCGAAAGAGACGACTTCAATCGGCGGTTGATCGCCGCGTAGCCGCCGAATCGCGCCTGTCGAAACGTAAAAATCGCCGTTGGGCGCAAACGCCATCGCATTCGGCGTTCCTGCACACGTTGCGCCCGTTCGCAGGGTGTAGGAGCCAGCGATCTGACCATCGCCGTTGATCTCCATGATCTGGCCGTTGTAATAGGCGCGGAGCGTCTGGCCGTCGGGCGTAAACGCCAGCGAACGGGCGACGCCGCCCATTTCGGGGAACGTGGCGAAGACGCGCGACATGCGCGTCACCGGGTCCACTTCAAAAATCCGCGCCGGCGTCGTCGAGCCGAACCCCGTGATGAACGTCGACGGCAGATAGACACGCCCCGGCATGAAGGCGGCCGATGCGTACGGCGTCAGGCCGCTCGCTCCCACAAGCAGTAGAGCGACGCCGATCGAACTCAGGGGACGGAATAACATGTGTATACTCCAGTTGGCCGGCGCGCGAGTAATCCGCGCGTTTTCCGACGGCGCAGAGCCGATTACGACGGCGCAGAGCATCTCCCGCCGCGGCCATACCGCCGCCAACTTCTAGCGTACTGCATCAACCAGCCAATCCCAACGCCAACTCATCCGCTCAGCGCAACGAAAAGATGCGCGGAACGGAACGGAACTGAACGGAACGGAGGACGAACCGCGTTCATCCCCTACCTCCACCTTCTACCAATAATACAACACGGAGCGGTGTGCGCGTCAAGAAAAATTTCTTCTCATTTCGCTGCCGGGGGCAAAGGCATTCTGTCAGTATTTGCCCAGATGCAAGGGTGGGGCGGGTGCCATGCCGACGGCTTTTTCGTCGGCATGAGATCCTGCTGCGACAGCAGTTTTCGGCGGAGCGCATCGAATCGATTGCAATCCGGCGCTCATCGGCCGCTGCGGATCGACTTCGAATCCATCCCCGCCGATCGGCGCCGCCGGCGAATCTCGCGACCGTCGTTGAACCCGCCGGCCGCTGCGCGCTCCCATCCATGCCGACGCAAAGGCCGTCGGCATGGCACCCGCAATGCGGCGCTCATCGGCCGCTGCGGATCGACTTCGAATCCATCCCCGCCGATCGGCGCCACAGG
>CAYQLG010000003.1:0-103452 GCA_964418235.1 uncultured Planctomycetales bacterium | reverse complement strand
CCCACCCGATTCGAGGGCCGACGCTACAGAGACAGGCAGGATGCCTGGCCCACCCAATTTGAAGGCCGATGCGGAGGGTTCAGGCTGGTTGCCTGTCTCCGCTTCAAAAGGGGCGTTGCGAGCGACAGCCGATTGGGATGCACTCCGCCCAAAGACGTTCTTTCCGGCTGAAACCGAATCACGCGGCATCACGCACCCTCCTGCTGGCTTGTCGCCGGAAGTGCCGCAGCGCCTTCACCCTCGCTGATGGGCGGCGCGAGCAGCGGCGGTTTGTCCTGATCACGGCGGCGCTTTTCGATTTCAATCTGCGATACAAGAATGCTGGGCGAAATCGCCGCCACCGGAACCCAGCCCGATTCGGCCCCGCAGGTGCCGTTGAAGACGTCCGGGTCGTCGCCGGTCGCGATGATCTTTGCAAAGCAGGCCAACGGCGTGCCGACGATATCGACGCCGCGGACTAGTTCATCCGGCCGCCCGTCGGCATAGACGCGATAGACCACGACGGGCAGCACTTTGAACGCCTGCGGCCCGGCCCGGCGCGTCGTCGTGAAGCCGCCGGTGATGTCCTCGAACAGCAGGCCGTAAGGCTTCTCCTGTCGGCGGCACTCTTCGAGCAGGATCGACCGAAGCTGCGCGAATGGAACCTGCTTGGTTGACGTGACCATCAGATTGCCCTGCCGCGAAACTGACGAGCCGCCGGCCGAACGCCGGCCGTGGCCATTGGATTGCGCAAATGTTTGCACGGGCGAGCGCGACATCAGGAAAGTCTTGAGAATGCCATTTTCGACCAGCCGGACATCTTGGGCCGCGACGCCCTCATCGTCGAATTTGTAGAAGCCGCGCAGGTCGATGTCGTTGAAACGTGCGAGCGTCGGGTTGTCGTGCACCGAGATGAACTCAGGCAGGACGGCCTCGTTGATTTTCTTGGTAAAGGTCTGGCCTTCGTCAACGTCCTTCTGGCGGTGCCCTTCGATGCGGTGCCCGAAGATCTCGTGGAAGAAGACGCCGCTGGCGCGATTCACGAGAATCGCCGGACCGGTGTAAGGCTCAACCAGCGGGGCCGCTCGCAACGCCTCGACCTGGGCGATGACCTTGCCAAAGGCGGCCGCGATCTCTTCCTCGCTGGGCAAGCGCGCCTCATCCGAGACGCTGAAGATGAACGACTGGCCGATATCCATGCCGTCTTCGGCTTTGGTATCGGCGGAGACGACGACCCGCATCAGCTTGCGGCTGGTTTGCAGGCGTGTGCCTTCAGAGTTGGCTTGCGAGCGATTTTCAACGCCGACGGCCAGTGAGACCTGCGAGCTGTAAATCAGCGGATGCTTGCGGGCCAGGGCCGAGACGCGTTTGAGACGCTCGATCCAGGCGTCACGGTCCAGCGCGATCGCCAGCGGCGGCTCGAAATAGACACTGGGCGGCTCCTTCGTGAAGTCGCCGGCTTTGTCCTCCTCTTCGACCTTGGTCTTGAGGTTGGTCATGACGCGCTGATAGCGCTTGGCGGCGGCTTTGAACTTGCGATCGGTCGCCAGCCACAACGCGTGACGGATGGCCAGCGGCTCATCTTCCATGCTGATTTCGCCGCCGAAGCCGCCCATGCCGCCGAAATCGCCAAAGTCGAAGCCCTCGCCGCGAATTTTGTGCGTGTTGTCGATCTGATAGTCGCCGACGCGAAGATCGACATCGAGGATGCGGCGGCGATTGTCGGCCTTGATCGTTTGCGAGCCGAGGGTCGCCGCGAGATTGACCACATGCTCGTCGGTCACGGTGTAAGAAAGGTAGTAAGGTTTGGCGCCGTCGGGCAGCGCGAGATTCTCCAGCGCGTGGGCCGCCTCCTCCGCCAGCAGTTTGGTCAGGGAGCTCTCCGTCGCTCCCGCGGCGCCGGCGGCCGGGGCGGCGTCGGCCGCGCCAGGCGGATTCGCAGAGGCGCCGGCAGGTTGCGCGGCCAATAGCCCCGCCAGGCCTAGCGCGCCGAGCAGCGCCATCGGCATCACGCTGCACCTCCGTCGCGCGGGTCGATCCCAAGCGGAGCACGTGTGTTTCAAAAAAAGCCACAAACAGCGAGCGTTGATCATGGTGCAGCACCTTGAGGGGCCGGGACGGGCAGCTTCGAGTTGCTTGTCAGGCCACTAATTCTTCGTCACACTTGAATTTGCGGGTTCGAAGCAAGGGTAGCGTGGGCCTCCGGCCCGTGCGTTTGA
This sequence comes from uncultured Planctomycetales bacterium, assembly GCA_964418235.1. Taxonomy (GTDB): domain Bacteria; phylum Planctomycetota; class Phycisphaerae; order UBA1845; family Fen-1342; genus CAYQLG01. The sequence goes on along the minus strand of CAYQLG010000003.1, from coordinate 101,254 downwards.
CAACAAACAAGGGCACTCATTTCACGCCATCACGCGAAAACTCTTTCTGTTCATTCCTGAAATTCAAGCGTGACGGACTACAAGCGGCAATCGCATGACGCCGCAGCCGGGCAACCTCGCCCGCAAATCCGCCACACATGATAACCACAGACTGCAAAATCAGCCCACGACAGATAGCAAAGCCTGCGGCGCAGGCGACACGTCGCCGCGCCCTGACTACACGCGGAACAACGCACCAAGCCGCTTACCCAACGCCGCCGAAGCCACGGCGATCGTCGCAATCAACAGGACCATCCCCCAGACGCCGAGCGCCGCGGCGAGCTGCATCCCCGCCGCCGGCTGATCGGCGAGATCATAGATCGCCTTGGTCATGGGGTAGGTGTCGCGATCGAGCGCGAGCATCAGACTGTCGGAAACTTCCAGCATCGAGCGGCTGAAGACCAGCATTCCGCCGGCGATGAAATTCGCCGCCAGCAGCGGCACAACCACCCGCCACAGCGTTCGCAGCGGCCCGGCGCCGAGGTTATGTGCCGCCTCTTCCAGTGCGACCGAGGTCTGCTCCAACCCCGCCGCGCAAGACCGCACCATGAACGGCAGCCGCCGCACGGTATAGGCGATGACCAGCAGCGGCAGCGGATCGGCCTTGAGCGGATTCATAAACGCCAGCGGCGACGGCGGCTGCGTCAGCACAAAATAACCGAAGGCCATCACCAACCCCGGCACCGCGAGCGGCAGCATCGCCAGACTGTCGAGGGCGTAGGTCAGAACATTCTTGCGGCGGGCGACGAGATAGCCGATCGCAAAGCCCAGTACGATCGAAAAGCCGGTCGCGAGCAGCGAGTATTTGAGGCTGTTGAGCACACTGCGCGCGGCGAGGGCTTCGCCGCCGGTTGCGCCCTGGCCGAAGTGGAGCAGGTCGCGCAGCAGATGGGTGTGATATTCGAACGTGATCTCACTGGGGCGGAGCGTGATCATGCCGGTGCGCGAAACGCTCTCAAGCGCTACCCCGATGTGCGGAATGACCGCCAGCGTGAAGACCGTGCCGAACGCGAGCGTGATCAGCGTCGCGCCGAGCGGCCCGGCTGGGCGCGGCCCGACGGCTACGCTCGCCTTCGGCGGCTGGGCGGCGACGGTGCGGCCTAGCAGCAGCTTGCCGATGGCATAGAGCAGCACGCTCACGACCAGCAGAATGACGACGAGCGCATAGGTGTCGCCGGCGGGCGCGGTGGTTTCCAGCTCGCGGAAAATCTGCACCGCGGTCACGTCGTCATAGCCGACCATCAGCGGCGTGCCCAGGTCGGTGAAAGACCAGATGAAAACGATCGTGCCGCCGGCAAAAATGCCTGGGCGCATCAGCGGCAGGGTGATCCGCCAGAAGCGCCGCCACGCGCCGGCGCCGAGATTGCGGGCGGCCTCGTCGAGGGCCGGATCGAGGTTGGCCAGCGCCGCCTGCACGTTGAGAAAGAGAATCGGATATTGATTCAGCGCGATCAGCAGGGCGCAGGACCAGAACGGCGATGCCAGCCAATCGATCGGCTGATCAGGCGCAAGCCAGCCCCAGAAGACGAGCAGCTCATTGATGCCGCCGTTGCGCGAGAGCAAGTTTTTCAACCCGATCGCGCCGACGAAGGGCGGCAGGATCATCGGCGCCTGAATCAATGCGAGCCAGACGGCCTTGCCGGGGAAGCGGTAGTTTTCGGCCAATAGCGCCAGGGGAATGCTGATCAGCAGACAGATCCCCGTACTGGCGAGCGCCAGCAGGATGCTGTTGATCAGCCCGTCCAGCGTGTCTTGGCGCTCCAGGACGTCCTGAAACCAGGCCAGCGTGAATTGCCCATGTTCGAGAAAAGCGCCGCGCACCACCGCCGCGATCGGGGCCAGCAAGAGCGCCCCCAGCACCAACAGCAGACCGACGGCAATCATCCACGCGGAGCGCGACATCGGCGAGAGTTGTACAGGATGGGCGGCGCGGGTGCGAGCTTGCCTCAGCGGGCCGGTTCTGGCATACTAAGAAGGCGTCGGCTCTTTTATAATCAGGCGTTGGAGTGATTCATGGGCGCAACGCTCGCGGCTTTGCTCGAGCTGCAGGACGTCGAACATCAGATCGTTGATCTCCGCCGACAATTGGCGGGGAAAGAGCGGCAGGTTGCCGCGCAGCAATCCAAGCTCAAAGCACTTGAGGACGCCATTGCGGCGGAGCGCGACTCCATTCGTAAAGCCCAGATGGAGATCGACACGCTCGATCTCGACATCAAATCCCGCACCAGCTCGGTCAACAAGCTTCGCGAGAATCTCAACCAGGTCAAGACGAACAAGGAATACGCCGCGCTGCTCTCGCAGCTCAATACCGAGAAGGCCGAGAACAACCGAATCGAATCCAAAGCGCTGGAGCTGATGGGGGCGCTCGACGGTCGTCGGGCGGAACTGGCCGGCCGCGAACAGCAGGCCAAGACCGAACAGGAGAAGCTTGTGCAACTGCGTGAGCAGGCCGAGCAAGCCAAGCGCTCGCTGGCCGACCGGCTGGAGGCGCTGCGCCTCCGCCGGGATGACGCCGCCGGAAAGCTTCAGCGAGAATCGCTCGATATGTTCAACCGGGTGTCGGAGCGTTACGAGGGTGAGGCGCTGGCACGGGTGACGCGCGTTCATCCGCGCCGTGATGAGTTTATCTGCGAAGGGTGCAACATGTCGGTCTCGGCGGAAAAAGCCAACGCCTTGATGACCCGCGATGAGATCATCACCTGTCGCAGTTGTGGCCGAATATTGTTTTTTGAGCGCGGTTCGTAGGCGTCCGCGGCGGAGGGTGCGGCATGGGGGTGCGCGCGGGCGGTTGCCGGGCTGTGAACGCAGCGGGGGCTGCGCCGACAGAGATGAGATTGAACCGGGGCAGCGCGCCGAGTCGGTGCGCTCAGCGGGAATCGACGGCTCGCGCGCCGCAAGGATGTCAACCGAGGCGCGCCAGCCATGTGCAGCCGATCGGTTCGCTCGCCCGATTTCGCACGTTCCGCGGCGCGGCTCGGCGTGGCGCGGAACAAATCGTGGGTCGTCACCGAGCGCAGATGATGGCTGGGGCGGCGTGCCGCGGCTTTTGCATCCGGCTTTGAGCAGTTGGAAGGGAGGTTAGAGGTTGGATGTCGCTGGTGATTCACATCGATGGCGGGGCGCGCGGTAATCCGGGCCCTGCCGGGGCAGGCGTGTCGATTCGCACGGAGGCGGGCGAAGTGGTCTTTGAGGCCGGCTTTTTCCTCGGGCATCAGACGAACAACTTCGCCGAATACACCGCGCTGATCCGCGCGCTGGAGTATGTCGTCGCCAACACGCCCGCCCCGCTCATGATCTACTCGGACAGCGATCTGCTCGTGCAGCAGATGACCGGACATTTCAAGGTAAAAAGCCCCAACCTCGCCGCCCTCCACCAGCACGCCCAGAAGCTGCTGATCAAGGTGCCGCGTTGGAGCTTTCGGCATGTGCGCCGCGAGGAGAATCGCCGCGCCGATGAATTGGCCAACCTCGCTATGGATCGCAAGCGCGACGTAATTGTGTACGATCAGCACGGCGGCTCCGCTGCCGCGCGCGGCGAGGGCAATGGCTCAGGCCCGGCACGTCCGAACACCGAGCCGAACCGGGCCGCGACGACGCCCGATCGCCCGCCTTCGGCCAACAGCGCGAAGCCGCCCGCTTTCCAGGGTAGCTCGCCAGGCCCGACCGGAGCGAGTCCGTCGCTCTTTTCCGAACCGCGATCTGACCTCGGGCCCGAATCAACGACGCCCCCCGGCGCGGCCAGCCACTCTGGCGCACATGGCGACAGCAGCGCCGAACGCGACGGACGTGTGGTGCGCGTCGCCGTCACCGTCACGCGGCGTCCGGCGTCGGGGCAGTGTCTGATGTGCAAAGGCCCCGCGCGCTTCATCGTCGGCGCGAGTCTGCCGGAAGGCATCTGCCTGCATGCCGCCAGCGCGATCCTGCCGACGGTGATCGCGATTCAGGACACGCGCCCCGCCGAACTTCCGGAGGTTCCGACGATGACGATTTTGTGCGGACGGCGCGGCTGCGGCGCGGTGCTGCACGTGGAGCCGCAGCTCCCGCCCAACGGCGAGGCGGGGCATTGATTCGGGCGGTAGCGGCATTACACAGCCACGGAGTGCGGCTGAAGGAGTCCGAATCGACTTCATAGGTTATTGCGGTCCGCTCGACTATCGGAGTCAAACAATGCACCATGACTTCGTGAGCATCGTTCGAACGCCTGCTTCAGTAAGCAATTGAATATCGCACATCAGTCTCTTGAGCCGGTATCCACCTGCGGGACCTATGGACGTGCGCAGGCAAACTATTCCGACTATCCTGAAAGCCCATGCGACTCGGTCTCTATCACGGCCCGCTCTATCACGGCCCGCGCGGCTACGAGACCTATGGCCCGTATGCCCGCTACATCGCCGAGTTTGCCCGGCATGTCGAGCGGTTGATTGTCTTCGCGCCTGTCGCGCGACGCCAGACCGACTATCGCGGCTGCGTGGTCGAGCCGGCCAATGTCGAGGTCGTCGAACTGCCCGACTTCGACACGCACATCCAGGCCACGAGACGCCTACCGGCGCTCTGGCGGGCGCTGCGCGCGGGGGTCGACCGCTGCGACGTCATCAATTGTCGCAACACCGCCCCCTACGGTTATCTGCTGCACCGGCTGGCCCGGCGGCGCGGCATCGGCTTCTTCTATCACTTCACCTCCGAGCCGATGGAAATCCTCCGCCAGGGCGACAAATATCGCGGCTGGTTCGGACGTTTCGCCCGCTTCGCCTTTGGCATCGATCTGCGCTTCACCTATGCGGCCGTTCGACAATCGTTCGCGTTCGTCAATGGCCGCGTGCCTTATGAGCGGCTCAAAGCGCAGATTCCCGCCGACCGATTGCAGCTCGTCATCTCCAGCACGCTCGAGGATTCCGACCTGCGCGAGCGCACGACATCCGAGTTGCACGCGCCGGTGCGCGTGCTTTTTGTCGGCTACCTCAAGCACATGAAGGGGCTGGACTATCTCCTGCGGGCCGTCGCGCAGGCGCGGGCGGCGGGGCCGGCGATCGAGCTGCATCTCGTCGGCAGCGGCCCGCTCGAGGCCGACCTGCGCGCCGCCGCGACGGAGTTGGGGCTGAGCGACGCGGTGCGCTTTCACGGCTATGTCCCGATGGGGCCGGAGCTGAATCGCCACTATGACGCGGCCGACATCTTCGTCTTTCCGTCGCTGTCGGAGGGCAGCCCGCGCGTCGTGCTCGAAGCCCTGGCCCACAGCCTGCCCACGATCTCGACCAACGTCGGCAGCGTGCCCGACCTGATCACGAGCGGCGAGAGCGGTCTGATTGTCCCGCTGCGCGACGCCGAGGCCATCGCCGCGGCGCTGCTGCGCTTCATTCGCGAGGATGAATTGCGCACGCGCTGCATGCGGGCGGGGTTTGCGCTGGCCCGGTCGCAGACACTGTCGGCTTTCATCGCGCCGATGATCGCCAAAGCCCAAGCGCTCGCCCGCCGCCCGGCCGGGCGTTGAGCCGCGCCGAGCGCCGCATGGCAGCGCCGCGACCGTGAGGAAGTGATTCGGGCCTCCGTGATTCTCCGCATCCTTGTGGGCGCGGCGCAGTTGCAGGCAAAACCAACATGAAAAGCGCTTTAGTTCTCGGCGGGGGGCGCCACGGGCGCAGTCGTCGTAGCCGGATTGGTCGCCGCAGGCCGCGGCGGGAGGCGGATGGCCGAATAATGCCCGCCCGGCGCCTCCACGGCGACGCCGCGAATCGTGTTCTCGACTTCCTTGGAAGGCACGCCGATGACGATGGCGCGCTGTCGCAGGCGCTCACGCAGGGCATCGTCTGTCAACGGCGCGCCGCCGGGCGGAAAAACGCATGTCCGCCGCCAATAGACGCGCCGCTGCCCGGCATGCTCATCCAAGAGCAGGAATGACGCGATCGGAAAAACCGTGGTGGTGTCGCCGATGATCCACGATTCGGTGCCGCCGATGTGGGTGATGTCGGCGGCAAATTGCTCCGCCGAGTCATCGTGGCTGCGCCAAGGCTGGAAGAAATAGCGATACTCGTTCCGAAAAGGCAGATCGCGGAGCTGGCTCTTCATCAAGCCACGCGCTTCCGCGAAGCGCGGAAAATATCCATAAACCAGCGGCGGCGTAGCCACGCCGATTACGGCGACGGCCGCCACGAGCGCACCGGCGGCGTATCTTCTGCGACGGCGCAATCCGCGCGCCAGCGCGAGCGCGCCGCAGCCAGCCCACAGCCCCGTGAAAAGGCAGAGCGGGACGAAGAAGGTGTAAAGGTCCTTGATCGAATAGCGCAATACGAAAACAAAGAAAATCAAAGTCTGAGCCAGCAGCACCAGCCGCAGCGCCCCCGCGCGCCGCCCCAGCGGACGCAGCGCGCCAACCAGCGCCAGCGGCAGCGCGAGCGATGGAAAGCTGTAGCCCAGCGTCAACCCGGACAGCTTGAACTGACTGCTATCGACGCGCATGTTGAGTACATCCTGCGACCAGTCCTCGCCGGCGCCCCCGCCGCCAAAGAAAGCCGAATGCAACGTGGCGAGCGCGTCGCCCCCGCGCTGGTAGTGGGCCACGCAAAGCCACCCGTATGGCGCCGCCGCGATCAGCCAGGCCGCCGCGGCCAGCAGCACCGGGCCAGGCCCGCAGCGCCGCCGGGCGATCCAGACGAGCGTCAGACCGATATAGGTCACGAGCGAAAGCAGCCCCAAGAGATGATTGCTGATGTGCAGACCATTGACGGCAAAGAGCGCGATCAGTCCGCCGGCCGGCACGGGCCGTTCCGCCGATGCCGCGCGCAGACACCACGCCAGCGCCAGCCACTCAACCATCAGCAGCAGCGCGTGGAGCGAATAGGTCTCTGTGATGACCGACATCTGCCAGTAGCTGTGCGCCAGCGCGGTCACCAGCGCAGCCACGCAGACCGCCAAGACGCTCCTCGTCACGGCGGCGACGAATCCGACCAGCAGGCCGATCGCCGCACCGCCGCAGACCGCCGAGATCAGATTGAGCGCGTAAATGCGGCGATCGACCGGGACGAGCGCCACGACGGCGCGGCCGATCCAATGGTGCAGCGGGTGCGAGAGCGCCAGGCCGAGCGGGTTCTCGACCTGGCCCGTTAATATGCGATATTGATGCATCCCGCTGTCTTGCCATTCGAGCGACGGCGCACAGGTCAGCACATAGAGCAGCGTCGCAAACGCGCCCGCGACAACACCCGCCGCGACGGCAAAGCTGGGCTTGCGACGGGCGAAAAAGGTGGCGGGCACGTGCGGCCGAGCCAGCCCGCGACCGCCTCCGGCCGCGGCCTCGGATGCGTGCGCGGTTGCCGTGCTGAACGCGCGGCTGAGTCTGTCGCCGCCCGCCGAGCTTCCCGCGTGCGCCGTTTCGCTGGCGCTTGGTGCGCCTGGCGCGGAACCCGCGCCGCACGCAACCCCAACAGCCCGCGCTGGATGGAACGATTCAGTGGCCGGCAGTGCGATCATGAGACTCCGTGACGGCAGAATTCCTGGCTTCGAATGCAGCCTGCTATTTGAATCCAAGCGCCGGCGGCGGCACAAGCCCGCCTCACATTTCTCAGCCAGGTCCAAGCGCTGCTGCAGCGATAGAAATCGGTTTCGCCCGCACGTGCCACACGCGCAATTCGGCCAATCCGCACTGTGACCGGCGCGGGCAGTGCATCACCGGCCGCACGCTCGCGGCAGCCCTCTGATGCGCACGAGAGCATGTCCGTCGCATAAACAGGGGAATGGAATAATGACATCCGACCGTCGTTTGCACGAGATAGATTCCGAGGCTGGTTCTCTCCACGAAAATCGCGCGCGATCGGGGTGGGCGCTCGCGGCTGAGAAGCGGCGTCCGCGGCGACCAGCCACGTTGTCCATCGTGCCGGCCGCCGGCGAGCCAGGCTCGCGAACGCGAACTTGAACGAGCGACCTTGGGAACAAAACAGCGACTCCGCCCCATGCGGCGCAGGGTGCGTCAGCGTGAGGCCGCAAGGCCGACCGGGCGACGCCACGGCCGGAGCTGATCCGACGCAGGTACGGCGCAGACTATTTTGAGTTGACACAGCGCGGAAGCGGGTTGCTTCCGGCTTTTTTGTGCATCCATAGGAGAAACGGGCCATGAGATCGAGACCAATCTTTGTACTTCTCAGCGTGTTGGGCGCGGCGGTCGTCGCCTGGGGTCAGAGCCGCTGCTGCATCACACAGGCCAGCGGCTATGCCGGCGGCAGCGGCACCGCCAGCGATCCATATCAAGTCTGCCTGCCCGCGCAGCTGAACAACGTCCGCAACAATCTCGGCGCGCACTTCGTGCAGACCGGCCCGCTTAATATGGCGGGGATCAACCATGCGCCGATCGGCACGCCGGCGGCCCCCTTTACGGGAACCTACGACGGGCAGAATTACCCCATCGAAAATCTGGGAATCAACAACGCCGCGTTAAGCCCCGCCGGACTCTTCGGCCAAGTCGGACCGACCGGCGTGATCTCGAACGTGCAATTGATCGGCGTGAACATGCGCGCCGCCAATTCGCTCGGTGCGATCGCCGGCAATCTTGCCGGACTCATTCAAAATTGCTCCGGTCAGGGGCGCTTGCGGGGGCGCAATCAGGTCGGAGGACTCGTCGGAACCTGCATCAGCGGTGATATCCTTCAGTCTTACTCCACGGGAACGGTCGAGGGCGAGAACCGCGTCGGCGGCCTCGTCGGTGAAGCGAACGGGGTCGCGCTGATCCTCGATTGCTATTCCCGCGCCAGCGCAACCGCAACCATGAACAGCGCCGGCGGATTACTCGGCGTGATCAGCACCGGCAATGTTTCCCGCTGTTACTCCAACGGACGTGTCCTGGCGGCGGCGCTGCCCGGCGGACTCATCGGGACCAACGGGTTCGGCACTATCACCGACTCATTCTGGGATATCAATACCAGCGGACAGGCGGCTAGCGCCGGCGGCGTCGGCATCACCACCGCACTCTCCCGCATGCAGGCGACTTTTGACCCACCGTGGGATTTTGCCACGGTCTGGACGATCATCGAAGGAATCGATGCGCCGCGCCTGCTGTTCGACCCGAGCGCGCCGCCGGCGGTTTCCGAGCAGGATCAGGATCAAGACGGCGTCTCCGACGGGATTGACGCCTGTCCCCATACCGTCGCCGGCGTGGCGGTCAGCGCGCTGGGTTGCCCCGATCCGCTGATTCCGTTCGACACCGACCTGGATGGCGACGTGGATCTCGACGATGAAGTGGCGTTCAATCGATGCATGCTAGGCCCCATTCCGGCTTCGAATAGTTGCGAACAGCTCTACGACGTTAACGGAGATAGCGCCGTCGATTTAGTCGATTTTGCGGCATTTCAGGGTTGCTTCAGCGGCGCGGGCGTCGCCGCCAACCCCAACTGTCTCGGCGTCGGTCTCTCACTGCCGACGATTCAGCCCGTGCAGGTCGCGCTCAACCCGTGCACCCGCGTGCTGGTGCCGGCCGGGGCGCGGTATACCCTGCCCGACCGGCACTTCCACCGCGTGACCCTCACCGATCCGCTGGCCCGCTGCAACGACGCGACCCCGGCCGTGATGTACATCCGAACCGCCCCGGTCGGCAGCCCCAATGCCGACAAATGGGTGATCTACTTCAAAGGCGGCGGCGCCTGCCGCGACTTTCAGAGCTGCGAGGGCCGCTGGTGCGGCGTGAATCCCCCGTTCGACGCGACCCTGATGACCACCCGCTTTACGCCGGTGTCTCGCAACGGCAATGGAATTTTCCTGGCGTGCGCGCCGAACAGCTTTGCGGATTACAACCACGTCTGGCTCGAGTATTGCAGCTCGGACAACTGGTCTGGCACGCGCGGCCGCGTCGTCATGACCAATCCGAACAATCCCGCCGAGCAATTCTCGATCATGTACAACGGACACTTCATCGTCGAGGCGGCGCTGAACGCGCTCGATGCCGGCGCCGTGTCGGACAATAGCTTCGTCACGCTGCCCTCGCTGATGACGGCCACCGAGATTGTCTGGACCGGTTCCTCCGCCGGCGGCGGCGGCATGGAGCGACACCTCGACTGGGCCGCGGCCCGCTATCCGGCTGCGCGCAGCGTCGGCGTGCGCGATGCCGGCCCTGGCGCCGACGTGGAGCCGCTGAGCGGACAAGTTGTTCCGGCATCACCGACAACCTGGGACGATGTCGAACAGGAAATCGAGAATCGCACCGTCGCGCAGCTTGCCGCCACGCTGGAATTCTGGAACCCGTTCATCGATGAATCATGCGCCCAGCTCAGCGCTGATCCGACGCGCTGCGGCATCGACGCCACCTTCAACCATATCACGACGCCGTTCTTCGTGCGGCTGGATTTGACCGACCCGGTCGCCAACGGAACGCTGATCGACGTGCTTGCGTTGCTTTCTCTTCCCACGCAGGGCCCGATGGCGTTCGCCTCCTTTGACACGCTGCACCGGCTGAAGGACATCCAGTTGACGGCGATCGAGGCGGCCAGCATCACCACCTCGCCGGGCATTTTTGGGCCGTATTGCGGACGACATGAGGCGATCTATTACGACAACTGGTTCTTCGACAACACCGTCGACGACGCGACCGGCGCGCCCGTGAACTTCCACGACGCCGTGCGCGCGTGGATGGACGGCACGCCGACCGTGATCATCGACAATCACGTCGCCGCCCTGAAGACTTCGGTCTGTCCGTAAAGTTGTGGATGAAGTGCAGCGATCGCACGATCCGTTCGGATCGATCGATCGATATGCGGCATGCCCGCGCTGAACACAGCGCGAGCATGAGCATGTTTCACGCCCCGGCGGCGTGCTTGACCGGCGTATGCCGCGATAGCACGCCGCTTCGGTTCACGATCCTATCCGGATCAAGCCCTAGCGCAAGACCAACGGCGCGACCGCCGTGATCACGTTGTCGAGAATGTTCACCGTATCATCAAGCAACACCGGCGTCACCAGACGCAGGATGTTCTGGCTGCAACCAAACGGCAGGAACTGAAACACAATGCCCGTTCCGATCATCAGCCGTCGGGCCGCGGGCGTCGTCCACCACGATTTCGATCGCATCTGATCTTCCTTGCCTGATTCGGATTGCCCGCACGGCGGGCATCCGCATAGTCCTTTTCTTTTCAACGCGCCGTCTTGCTCCACGCGCGGCGCCGCCGCACCCGCAGCGGCGCGATCGCTCAACTGCCCGGCCTCGCGGCCTGCTCCAACATAGATCGGCCGCGCTACCAACTCAGGATCATGTCCACCGTCACGCGATTGCCCATGATGTCGTCATCTGGGCTGTGGAACGGAAACTCCCAGGTCGAACCGACCGACCAGTGCGGCGTGAGCTTCCAGCGGAAGCCGATGCCGCCCCAGATCACCGCAGAGCCGGCGACGTTGGTCGATCCCAGGTTCGTGTAGTCGAGACCGCCGATGCTGAGCGGCAGCCGCTCGCCATCGGAGAGATAGTGCAGGCCGTGCACCTCGAAAATCGGTGCAAAGCCCGGCAGCGTCTCGGGCGCGATGTCATAGTCGAAGTGCAGATCCCAGCTCAGGATGTTGTTGCCGTCATTCTGGTCGGTCGGAATGCGGCCGTTCACCGCGCCGATGAAGTGGAACCGATCCCACCCCTTCGCGACGCTGATGAACGGGCTGAGTTCCTGATCGGCGCCCATCAACACTTCGCGATCGCCGTTTTCCCACTCCCAGCGCAAACCGCCGGTCATGACAAAATCGTTCTCGCGATCAACCAGGAAGGCGTACTTGAGGCCGACCGCCGCGTCATTCCAGCCTTCCTCCGCCGGCAGAATCCCGGCGTTAAGGTCGCTGTAGCCGTCTTTGGTCGCGATGAAGGCCAGCCGCTCGCTGAGCGCGACGCGCGCCTGAACGGCGTAGACATTCAGATTGCCGCCGCCGATCTGCCCCTCATTCGGAAAGTCGTGATGCAGATAGAGGAAGCGCAAGCTCGTATTCACAAACGGCGACTCGAAGTAGAGCGGGCTGCCGACCGGCTCATAGAAATGCTCGAAGCCGCGCATTCCGCTAAGGAAGCCCTCCCATGGATCCTGCAGCGTCGGCAGCGCGTACTCGTTGCTCAGCAGGAACGTCGCGCGCTCGCTGAGGCCATAGCCGCCGCTCGACGCGACCGGCGCGTCAGACGCGGGCGCCTCCTGGGGCGCGGCCATGGCCGTCGTGGCCTGCTGCGCAACCAACGGCATCCGGCTTAGATCAAAGAGGTTTTCATTCGCGGCGCCGGCTCTGACGGCGAGCGCCGCCGGCGCGACCCAGCGCGCCGCCCGCATGAGCGGAATACGATTTGAGCGGCTCATCCGCATCTCCTTATGCAAGATTGGATCATTCGACAAAGACCGCGCCAACATCTTGGCGTCGTTACATATATTTTCAAGGGGTCCTAAAAGAGTGCGAATTAATAGAAATGCGTCAACGGAGCGCACAGATGAAAAGTGGACCAAATGATCCGATATGCGCCGGGTTGGGATCTGCTTACATCATGATGATGTCAAGCCCGATGTCCAGCGCCGGCGCCGAATGCGTCAGCGCGCCGACCGAGATCCGGTCGACGCCCGTCGCCGCGATCTCCGCCACGTTCGCCAGCGTCACCCCGCCGGAGGCTTCCAAGAGCAGCCGTCCGCGCAAGTCCTGCGCGTCCCGCATGACGACCGCCTCGCGCAACTGTTCCAGCGTGAAATTGTCGAGCATCACGATGTCGATCCCCGGGGTCTGACACACCGCCGCGAATTGCTCGAGCCGGTCGACTTCGAGACAGACAAATTGCGGCTTGGCAGGCAAGGTCTCGATGCGCCGCAGCAACTGTGCGACGTGCGCGCCCAACTGCACATCCGGCACGCCGCTGATGTGGTTATCCTTGATAATGATCGCATCATGCAGCCCCATGCGGTGATTCGTGCCGCCGCCACAGCGCACGGCGTATTTTTCCAAGATCCGCCAGCCGGGCGTGGTCTTCCGCGTGTCGCAGATTTTCACCGCGGGCGACACGGCGCGGGCCGCTGCGACAAATGCCGCGGTGATCGTGGCAACGCCGCTGAGCCGGGAGAGGAAGTTGAGCACCGTGCGCTCGACCGCCAAAACGTCGCGGGAATAGCCGCTGAGCAACATTACGGCCTGCCCCGCGCCGACGCGATCGCCGTCAAACACATGGCTTTTGCCGATCAGCCGCTCCGAGAGGATCGGAACCGCGCGGGCGAGCTCCAAATTGCGCTCCTGATAGCGCTGGACGATCAGATCGATCAACACGCTGCCACAGATCACGCCAGGTTTGCGGGTCCGCACCTCCGCCCGAATCCGATGTCGCGGAACGAGCAACTGGCTGCTCAGATCTCCCGAGACATCCAAGTCTTCGGCGAGCGCAGCGATTACGAGCGGCGTCGCGGAAGCAAGAATTGCGGAATCGATGATCGACATGTCGTCAGATTGCCAAGTATGGGACTAGGATAATGATGTTTGCCAAAACAGGACTCGACGTGGCCAAGTTCAACCCTTGAACGAAAAAAGTCCTCGACACCTAACGGAATTTTTTCAGCAATGCGTCTGAATCCACGTTGTGGAGCGGTTACAGACAGAACCGCTGACGCATATTCACTTCTGCACTCACAGGCTCGACAAAGAGCCGCGCTGCGACAGGCCCGCGCCGAGCCTGCCCTCATTTGCCAACATACTGCGGCCTGCGCTTCTCGAGGAACGCCCGGACGCCCTCGCGGTGGTCCGATGTTTCGCCTGCCGTCGCCTGGAGCAGCGCTTCGTACTCGAGCTGGCTCTCGAGCGACACAGTCCGCGCTCGCTGTAAGGCGCGCTTGGTCAGTCCGATCGCCGCCGTCGGCAGCGTCGCGAGCCGCTGAGCGAGCGCGTTCACGGTCGTCATGAGTTCGGCATCCTCGACGACGCGGTTGACCAGTCCGCAGCGCTGGGCCTCTTCCGCCGGCAGTTTTTCGCCCAGAAAGCAAAGCTCAGCCGCCCGGGCATAGCCGATCGATTCGACCAGCGTCTGGGTCGCGCCCGAATCTGGCACGAGGCCGACGTGTACAAACGCCATCACAAAGCTCGCGCTGCGCGCACAAACGCGGATATCCGCCGCCAAGGCAAGGCTCGCGCCAGCCCCGGCGGCGACGCCATTGACCGCGGCAAGCACCGGTTTCTCCAAGCCGCGCAGTCGCTCGATGAGGGGGTTGTATTTGCTGCGCAGATGGGCGGCGAAATCGAGGCGCTCGGCAGCGTCAGCCTCATAGAAACGCTTGATCGACTGCAAATCCTGCCCGGAGCAGAACGCCCGGCCGGCGCCGGTCAGCACCAGGCAGCGCACCGCCTCGTCACGCTGCGCCAGGCGCAGCGCCGCGGCCAGCTCGACACTCATGTCGTCGTTGAAGGCATTGAGCGCTTCGGGCCGATTGAGCGTGATGATCTGCACGCCGGATTCGACTGCGGACTGAATCGTCTTGAAGCTTGACATGAACTCCTTCCGCATCGCAACAGACTAGAAATTCTGCTACGCAATTCACGGTCGAAAGCACGATTCAAAACGAACACTCAATGTAGCCTAGGCTAAGTCTTAACAAAAAACCAGCGGCTAGAAATGATAGAAATTGCCGACGCGACGGCGCTCTTGGGTCATTTCCAGTTGTTGCTGAGTCGGCTTTGGCCAGCCGTCTTTCTCGCCGGCCTGTGGCTTATTCCCTAGGCAGATTTTGCCGATAAGTCGCCTGGCGGCGTGCCGCAGCGGTCGCGCCGCTCATCGGCTGAGCGCCTGCCTTGAGCTTGGTCGTCGCGTGCCGAGCTTGGGCGTTGATGCTGAGCTTGAACGCCCTGTTCCGATTTTACTGGGAGAGTCGCTTCATGCAGTCGAATGCCGTTTCACCCGTCTTCTCGCTGGCGCGCAGCGCAGCGCCCTATCGCACCCGCATCGCCACGCATCCGCTCTTTGACCGGCTGGTTGAGCCTGGTGCGTTCGCAGCCTGGATCGAGCACGAAGTGTATGTAGCCTGGGGCCTGCTCACACGCTTGCAGCATCTGCGGACCGAGACATTTTCGCGCGGCTGGGCCTGGACGCTGCGCAGCCTGCCGCGAGACCGTCGCCTGACCGCCGAACTGGTTCTGGCCGAAGAGGCCCGCGACGATACCACCCCGGCCAGCGGCAGCCGCTTCGAAACACTTCTGCATGGGCTGGGAGGGCTGCACGGACTGCATGGCCAGGGCGGAATGATCGACGGAACGACGTATTTCCTTGATGCGCTCGAACAAGGCGCGCGCCTGGCCGAAGCGCTCGAAACGGCACGCGCACCCCGCGCGGCGGCGCGCTATCTGCTGGCGCTCGATCACTCGGCGGGCGCATCGCACTGGGCCGGGCTGGGCGCGCTGCTTGTGGAGCGACATGAAATTCTCAGTGATGAGTTTGCGGGCATTGCGCTGCGCCTGAGTGACCAAACGCCGCAGCGGGAGACCCTGATCGACGCCTGGATGCCCCCGACGCTCACCCCGATCGGCGCCGAATTGCTGCAAAACTTGCTGCGCTTCGAGGGCGCCGAGGCCCTGGCCAAGGCGGAGGCAGGCATCGCGGCCGCCTTTGACGCGCGCATCACGCTCTGGGACGCGCTGGTGGCGGCGTTGCCGACCGCGTCTCATACGGGGCGCGCCCCAACAGTGGCCGCAACACTCGCGCCATCCGTCTCAGGCCCGCTGCCGGTTGGCTGACAACAGGGCGGCGTGGCGCGCGCCGGACCCGTTGGAATCATTCAGACCCAATTCCAGCGGCGTATACTGTTAGGCATGGACGCCGAGAGCGTGTATGTGCCGAACGTTGTGCCGGTTTTCCCGCTGCCCGACGTGGTTCTCTTTCCGCGCACGGTCATTCCGCTGCGGATCTTCGAGCCGCGCTATCGCTCGATGACTGCCGACGCGCTGCAAGCCAGCGGCATGCTTGCGCTGGCGCTGCTCCAGCCCGGCTTTGAACCGCTCTATTACACGAAACGCGCCCCGGTGCATCCGATCGTTTGCATTGGGCGCATCGTGGCCCATGAACAGGATGCCGCCGGCGATTACACGCTGCTGGTGCAAGGCCTGTTGCGGGCCCGGATCGAGGAGGAGTTTCGCAACCAGGCGTATCGGCGGGCGCGGGTCGATTTTCTGGTCGATGCGGACGAAACCGATGACGCGGAATGTGACACGGCGCGTACGGCCCTGCAGCAAGAAGTCCAGCGCTATCGGCCCGCGCACGAATCACAGGGGGAACGCTGGTCCGAACTGCTTGGGTCCGAACTGCCGCTCGGCGCTGTCGCCGACATCATGGCGGCGAGCCTGCCGATCGACAGCGAGCTGAAGCAACTGTTGCTAGCTGAAACGCACCCGGCCCGGCGGGCGACTGCGGTCATCGCCAGTCTGCAAACGGTGCAAGCCGTGGAGGCGGTTCGCCGCAGCACGCTGCGCGACCGGGGGCTTTCGCAGAATTAAGCTGACAGGAGGCGGGGACGTGATAAGGTGATGAAGGGATCAGGTGAGAACGTGATAAGGTCGGCGCTGGATGCTTTTGGCATTTTCCGCAGCTTGTCCGTCCTAAATTCGTTCCTCGAGATTCGCCCTTCGCAATTCCCAATCCGCGTTCGCCGGCATTGCGGCGGCGGCTGGAGCGATCGACAGCCGGGCCGACCAGAGCGCCAGCGCGGTCGCGCCGCCCAGCAGGATCGCGCCTATCGTCTGATGCAGCGTGGTGATGACAACGTCGATGTTCGTCGGGAGATTCTGGGGCGAGTCGTCGCCGGTGCAGACATACGCCGCGATGCCCAGGCCGAGCTGCGCCGCGACGCCGATCATGAGCAGCAGCCCGAAATGATGCAGCGGCCGGACGCGCTCAAACAGCCCCCACGCCCGCATGCCGACGGCCAGCGCGAGGGCCGCGCCGACCGTTGCGCCGACGATGTGCAAGCCCAGCGCCCACTGCCCCATTTGCACCAGGCGGGCCGCCTCATCGCTGCTCAGATTGGGCTGAAGATGGGCCGACCAGGTGAAGTGTCGCACGATCGCGCCCAAAACCAGTTGCGCCAGCAAAACGCCGACCAGCGCTTGGGTCAAGCCGCCGTCAGTCGCGGTCGGGCCATAGGCGTTGTTCTGCGCCGTGGCCGAATAGTAAGCGCGCCCACGCACCCATCCGGCGGTCTGAAACACCGCCAGCGCCACCAGTAGCGCGAAAAAGGCCTGTCCCAGCACGCCGTGGGCGACGGCGAGATAGAGATTCGGCGCGGTTTCGAGCGGCGAATCACTGAAGGTCGGTTTGCCGGTGACGCGCAGGCCGCCCAAGACGCCCTGCACAATGACGAGCACAAGCGAAAGCCAGCCCAGCGCCCGCATCCATGTGCGCGGGTCACGGCGCCACAGATAGAGCGCTTGCACCAGCACGGTCAGGCCGACCAGTGACCCAAAGAGCCGGTGGGCATGCTCAAGATAGATGCCGCCGGTCATGCGCGCCAGCGGATAAAGAAACATGTTGTAGCCGAAGGAGTTGGGCCAATCGACCACGGCCAGTCCGGCGTCGGCGCCGGTTACGGTGCCGCCGATCGAGAGCAGCACCAGCGTCAGCCCCGCGGTCACAGTCCCGAATAGCCCGGCCCAGGGCGTGTCAACGTGCCGTCCAGCGTCGCATCCAGGATCGGCATACGGATCGCGCGGCTGCTCGACCGCTGAGACCGCGACGCCGCCGGGGCGAGCCAGAATGCCAACCACCGCGCCGCAGCAGGCCAAGAGCACTGTGATGCCGATCGACACCGGAATCCAGAACAATCGTGTCCAGTCGATCGCGCGCAACTCCTGCCGGCTGAGAAGGCTGCCAAGCACCAGCAGATTGACCAGCCCCGCGATCAGCCCCACCAGCGCCCCGCCGCCTGCGCCGCGAAGCGTGAGGCGCCCCGCGAGATAGCCGGCGCACAGAACAATCAGGATGAGCATGAAGAAGAGAACGCTGCTGGGCAATGCAAAGCCGACGTTCATGGCGGTCGGCAGCCGCACGAAATAGCCGACAGTCCACATCGCCGCCGCCGCCCCGAAACCCAGCGCCAGCACATCGGCCGATGAAGCGGGTCGCACTTGTTGCATGTCCGAATCATAGCTCAATCGGGGGCGACGGCGCCGTAGCGCGGCTGAAACATTCGCCAACTACAATAGAATCGGAAGCTGGTGATCGACGACGGCGGCAGACGGCTGTGCCGGACGTCGCGACCGGCGCGCGAGCACCTGGGATTGACGATGAATTCTCAAGGCCCTTCGTCCAACTCATCCGACGCCGAGCGGCTGCTGTGGCAGACGCTCCAGCGGATCAACGATCCGGAGATGCCGATCAGCATCGTCGATCTGGGGCTGGTCGAACTGGCTGAGATATCGCCGACAGGGGTGGCCACGGTCGAGTTGTTGCCGACGTTTGTCGGCTGCCCGGCGCTGACGATCCTGGAAGACGACGTGCGCCGTCAGGTCGGCGGGCTGCCGGGCGTGCGGGATGTGCAGGTGCGTTTTGTGTTTTCGCCGCCGTGGTCGGTCGAGCGCATCTCGGACGCGGGCCGCGAATCGCTCCGCCGGGTGGGTATCACGACCCCCGCGCGGGGTTCGGCGAGCCGTGGGCAGACGGCGCCGATCGCGCTCACCATCGGCGGCGCGCAGGCCGGCGAGCCAACCTCCAGCGCCGCTTCGGCGGGCGCCGGCGTACCGGCCTGTCCACTCTGCGGCAGCGCGGGGGCGCAACTGGAGAGCGCCTTCGGCCCGACCCGCTGCAAGATGATCTACTACTGCAACGCCTGCCGAAATTCCTTCGAGCATCTCAAGACAATCTGAGTCGCAGCGGCCCGGCGGGTGCTACGCCGGCGGCAGCGCGGCCTCGGGGCGGTTGCCGCGCGGCTGCAGAATACGATTGCGGAAGACATGCCACAGTGCCGGCCCCGGCGGACCGGGCGTGAACTCGATGCTCAGCAATGTCACGTCATCGTGGCCAAACTCCCGCCGAACGGTGAACTGCCGCAGCGCCTCAAGCACCAAGTCCTGCACAGCGGTCGGATTATCGCGGGGCGATTCGTTCAGCAGGCGCGCCAGTCGGTCCGCCCCAAACTGCTCGCCGCCGGGCGCCGCCGCTTCGAGCACGCCGTCGGTCAAAAGCAAGAGCCGATCGCCTGGTTCCACGGTTGTGATGTGGCGCGAAAAGCGCAGCTCCGGCACAACCGCGAGCGGCATGTCATAGTGCCGGGGCCCGGGCTTGCGCGTGATCTCGACCGGTGTCCAGCGGCCCACGGCGCGCCGCCACAGCCACGCCGGCGGATGCCCCGCATAGCTGATCGAAAGCGAACGCTGGGGCGGATAGTACGTGACGGCGGCCACCGTGGTCATCGGCGCGTCGTCAGCCGCCACCAAAGACGTGTTGAGCTGTGCCAGAATGTTGCGCTGATCGGGCTGGTTCATGTGCCGACGGAGCAGGCGATGCAATTGTGAGCTGACGCCGGCGACTTTCTCGCCGTGGCCGGCGACGTCGGCGACGACGATGCGCGAAAGCAGCCCGGACCCGCAAGTCGCCAGGTAGTGCACGTCGCCGCCGCGGCCACCGTCGCACGGTTGTGAGAAAATCTGCCCGCGAATCCCGGGCAGCTCAATCGGCGCGTCGATCGGGCGATTCCCGCCCCAGACCTCGGCACAAACCAGTTGCACGGGGTTGTGGTCGGCCATCGGAGCGGGCGCTTGGGCCGCGATCGGCGGCGACAACGTCAACCTGGTTGCGGCGTTTTCCATCAGCTTGCTCAATCTACGTCAGCTTTTCATCGGCGGTCGCGGATGCCGCCGATCGGCCCAGCATCGACTCGGCCGGGTCCGCCCTGGCCCCGCCACGCCCGCGCTCATCGGGCAGCCCGGCGGCCCGTCCTGCATGGGCTTTTCGCCGAGCGGCATACGCCTTCGGCGCAGCCTGCCATGGTCATCCGCCCGGCGGCGTCACTAGAAAGTACGTTAGTTTGGATGCGCTGATCGGACCACCCGCTCGAATTTTGACAAGATTTCATAGTTGCGGGGGCATCGACAGGCGGGCAGAGGTTTACTATCATTCCCGCCCACTAGAAAATCCAGTAATCGCAGCGGGAGACCCGTGGTGTCAGACGTCTGCAACATAGCGCTCTTGGGGCAGAAGTTTATGGGGCGCGCCCACAGCAACGCGTTCCTTAAAGCCCCGCGATTCTTCAAGTTACCGCTCAAGCCGGTGATGCATACCATCGTCGGCCGCGACCTGATTGCGCTCGCCCCCTTCGCCGATCGCTGGGGCTGGCGCAACTACAGCACCTCGTGGAAAGAGGTCGTCAAGAGCAGCGTCGTCAACCTGGTGGACATCACCACGCCCAACTACATGCACGCCGAGCAGGCCCTCGCGGCGCTCTCGGCCGGCAAGCATGTGGCGGTCGAAAAGCCGCTCGCCGGCACGCTCAAAGACGCCCGCGCCATGCGCAACGCCGCTGTTCGCTCGAAGCGCTGCAAGACATTTGTGTGGTTCAACTACCGGCGCTGCCCGGCGATGGCGTTGGCCTATCGGCTGATGCGCGAGGGGCGCCTGGGGCGGATTTTCCACGTCCGCGCCAATTTCCTCCAGAGCTGGGCCGGTCCTACCGTACCGCTCTCGTGGCGCTTTCAAAAGAAATTCGCCGGCACCGGCGCACACGGCGATCTGAACGCTCACCTGATTGACCTTGCCCGGTTCATCACCGGGCAGGAGATCGTGGAAGTCACCGGCGCGGTCAGCGAGACATTTGTCGTCGAGCGCCCGCTGCCCAATGTGCCGGGCAAGGCCGGCCCCGACACGCTCCAGCGCAAGCCGCTTAAGGGCAAATCAGATGTCGACGACGCCGCGTTTCTGCTGGTGCGCTTCACGGGCGGTACGATCGGCACATTCGAAGCGACGCGCGTGGCGCTGGGGCACCAGAACACCCTCTTCCTTGAACTCAACGGCGAAAATGGAGCGATCCGGTTCAACCTGGAGAACATGAACGAACTGTGGCTCTTCGACAAGCATGAAGATCGACGGCTCTCCGGCTGGCGCAAGATCACCTGTACCACGGCCGGCGACCATCCCTACGCCGCGGCCTGGTGGCAGGAAGGGCACCTGCTTGGCTACGAACACACGTATGTCAACATGGTCGCGGACATGATGGCGGTGATTTCCGGCGAGGATCCGATCGTTCCACTGCCCGACTTTGCCGACGCCTACGAGACGCAGCGCGTGCTTGAGGCCGCCACGCTCGCGGCCAAGCACCGCGCCGCCGTGAAAATGTCAGAGATCAAGTAACGCGGCACAGTCCGGCGGCACAGTCCGGGGGCACGGGCGCCCGCTAGTGCTTCGTCAAACTTGATTTTTCGGATGAAGCGGAAAAGAGCTCCGACGTCACGGCATGAGATTCGTGCCTATCTTTGTCGTGGGACGCACGGGCCGGAGGCCCATGCTACCCTCGTTTTGAACCCGCAAATTCAAGTGTGACGAAGGACTAGATCAAGAGTGAGCGGTTTCATGCCTTTGCCCGTAACGCGGCCATGATCAACCGGCCGGGTGGTTGCCAGGCCGGCCTTCCGTTCTCGTCACTTCGCGTCGAGCGCCGCGGCGAGATCGGCGATGAGATCGTCGGCATTCTCCAGCCCGCAATGAAGCCGGATCAGCCAAAGCGGGTTCGCCGGGTCGAGGCTGAAGAGCTTGCCTCCGACAACCAGACTTTCGTGCCCACCCCAGCTCACGCCGATCGAGAACCAGCGCAGCCGATCAATTACAGCGTGCGTCGCCGCGCGTGATTGATCGTGCAACTCGAAGCTGAAAATGCCGGCATAGCCGCGAAGCTGCCGGCGGGCGATGTCGTGGCCCGGATGATCTGCAAGCCCCGGATGCCGCACACGCCTGACACGCGGATGCTCCGCCAGGAATCGTGCGACGCGCAGACCGGTTTGCTGATGGCGCTCCATGCGAACCGCGAGCGTCCGCAGTCCGCGCAGAAGCAGCCACGCCGCGAAGGGGTCGAGCGTGGCCCCGACCAGCTCCGCCTCGCGCCGGACGGCGCGCTCCAGTTCCGGCGCGCGTCCGACGACGACGCCGGCCACGACGTCGCTATGTCCACCGATGTATTTCGTGGCGCTATGCAGCACCAGATCAACGCCGAGATCGAGCGGCGAGCAATAAAAGGGTGAAGCATAGGAATTGTCGAAGGCGGTCACGATGCCGCGCGAGCGCGCGACAGCCGTGAGCGCGGGAATCTCGAGCATGTCATAGACACCGCTGGTCGGGCTTTCGAGATAGAGCAGGCGCGTCTCGGGGCGGATGGCGGTGACGAAATCCTCCGTGCGCACGCTGTTGACGAACGTGACGCCGACGCCGAAACGATCGAGATAACCCTCCAGATAGCTGCGCGTCGGGCCGTAGCAGCTCGCGACCGCGACGACGTGAGCGCCGGCGCGGACGTTGGCGTTGATCACCGCGCTGATCGCGCCCATGCCGCTGGCAAACGCCCGTGCCCATGCGCCGCGCTCCAGCGCGGCCAGCTTCCATTCAAACAGTTCGGTCGTGGGATTGCCGACGCGCGTGTAGTCGTAATAAGGATTGCCGGGTTCGAGCCGGCGCTCAAAGCTCTCGGCATTCGGATAGACAAACGTGGAGGCCTGTGCGATGGGCGGCGCGGCCGACCCGCCGGCGGCCAGGCGCGCTTCGCCGTAGTGGCAGAGCAGCGTCTCAAAGGCGCCCTCCGGTGGCGGCGGCTGTTTGCGGAGCGTCATGCGTGCAGCGTCAGAGCGCGAGCGGCGAACGTCAAGTCGAAGCCCAGGAGCGCGGGGAGGGCCGCCATGCGGACAGGCCGCGGCGCCGGCCGGGCGCGGTTGCGAGCGCCGCTCGACGTCTGCCGGCGCACGGGCATGATTCCGCGCGATCGAAGTCGAATCATCGGCGGCGCTGCGGCGGCCGGTTTGCCGCCGCATGCCCCCGCGGCTACGCTCCCACGCCGAGCGAAGGCTTGCGGTCTACGTCGTCCGAGGACATCTATGCAGCCCGTGTTGCAATTCGGCGGTCTGGCGCTGTGGTTCTGGTTTCTGCTATTGATCGCATTCGTTTGGCTGCGCCGTCACTTCGACATCAACCGCGCTCACCGCGATCCGCCGCTGACGCCCGAGGATGCGCGCGGCGACGGGCCGCTGCCGCGGTTGAGCATGTTGATTGCGGCAAAGGACGAAGAGGCCAACCTGCCGCGCTGCCTGGAAACGCTGTCGGCGCAAGACTATCCCGACCTTGAAATCATCGTCATCAACGATCGCAGCGCCGACGGCACGCCGCGCATCCTGGATGAGGCCGCCGCGCGCGATCCGCGCATGCGGGCCGTGCACATCCGCGAATTGCCGGCCGGGTGGTTCGGCAAGAACAACGCGATGCGCGAAGGGCTGACGCATGCCCGCGGCGAGTGGCTGTGCTTCTCCGATGCCGATTGCGCCTACGAGTCGCCGGCGCTGCTGCGCGCGGCGGTGCGCCTGGCGCAGCGGGAGAACATCGAGTTTTTGTCGGTGCTGCCGCGGCTGGAGGTCAACACGATTTGGGAGCAGATCGTGCAGCCCGCCGCCGGAGCGGTGATGGTCTTCTGGTTTCCGCCCAAGCTGGTGAACAGCCCGACGTCACGGCGCGCTTATGCCAACGGCGCATTCATGCTGATGACGCGCGAAGCTTACGCGCGGCTCGGCGGACACGAGAGCTTCAAGGCCACCCTCAACGAAGACATGCACATGGCCCGGCAGGCCAAGAAGATCGGCTTGCGCCTGCGCGTCATCCGCGGACAGACCATGTTCCGCGTGCGCATGTACTCGGGCCTGCGACAAATCTGGCGCGGCTGGAGCCGCATCTTCTATGGCTGCTTCGGGACGTTTCCACGGCTGCTTGCGACCATGGGGTTTCTGCTGGTTTTCAGCTTGTCGCCCTACATCAGCCTGCTGGCCGCGGCGCTGGCCGGGGGTGAGGCCGTCCGCTACATCCCGCCGGCGGCTGGGGCGGCGATTCTTGCTCAGCTCTCCGTGATGTGGCGCTTCTATCAAATTTCTTACAGTCCGCCGGCGTGGGCGGTGACGTATCCGCTCGGCGCGGCGATCTGCTGCGGGATGGCGGTCAACGCAATGACCCGGCTATTCGGCCTTACCACCACGTGGCGCGGCACGGCGTATCGCGGCGGCGCCTAGCACACGACCACGAATCTCAACAGAGCCGCGACCCTGAGCAGAGCCGCGACCGTGAGGGAGCGATTCGATTCTGCAACGGCCCGATATAGCGACGAAGCCACGAAGCGACGCAGGGGAAGCCGATTCACATCACCCCTCCGCCCATCGCATGGGTAGCATGGGACTCCGGCCCGTGCGTCGAGGCAAGCGTGCGTATGTGGGCACGTGGGAAGGGTACATCGCTCTGCCGACGCTGCTGTTGATGCCCGCGGCTGCACGGGCAGCGTTTTCGACCGCGACAATGCCGACCGCGCCGACCAACTCCACCCAACACCCCGCGTTTTCGCGGTGAGACTTGCGACCCGGCCCCGAAGTTCCTTACTATCAATAGCTGCGAGGGCCGCGCGAACCACGTTGGTCGTGCGAGCGAAAGGGACGACGCCGCAAAATGCCTCCGGCCAGCGACAACTTCGAACATCCGACGCGCGGCGGTCCCGCCGCCGGGGCGATTGCACTGCCCGCTCAGGGCGGTCGCAATGCCGCTCTGTGGCTTATCGGCGTGGCGCTGGCGTTCATCGCGGCGGGAATCTGGCTGCGGCCGGCGGATTCGTGGCTGCCCAGCGCCCTGGCTCAAAACCAGACGTTGGCCGGCGCTCGCGGCGTCTATGCCTTCACGGGTCAACTCGATGCGAATCGCTACGGCCTGTTCATGCTCGACGTCGATCAGGGCACGATCTGGTGCTACGACCTCGACAGCGCCGGCGGCACGCGCAAGCTGCGCCTGATTGCCGCCCGCACCTGGGTTTATGATCGTTTTCTGCAGGACTACAATAATGCGAAGCCGGACTTTCGCGACGTGCAGCAGCTCGTGACGCAGCAGCGTCAGACGGCGTCATCGGCCGCACCCGCCGCTCCGCGGAGCGCCGATGCCCGGATCGAGCCACCAGCCGTCGCCGAGCCGCAGCCGCAGCCTTGACCACCCCAATGAGGATCGCCGCTCATGGCCAAGCCGTTCTATTCACTGGATGAGGTTTCCGCGAAGCTCGGCAAAAACGCCGATGAGATCAAGCAGCTCGTCCGTGATGGGGCGCTGCGTGAGTTCCGCGACGCCGGCAAGGTCTTCTTCAAAGCCGACGACGTGGACAAGCTCGCGGCGGCGAAGCGCGGCGGCGGCGTGTCGAGCGATACGGGCGAAATCCTTCTCGAACCGGCGGAAGACGCGGTCAACCTCGATGAGCCGCTGCCCTCGCTGGTCGATACCTCGGCCGGCACCAGCATCATCGGCCTGGAGCCCTCGGCCGAAGAGGAGCGCCCGCGCAAGAGCGACACGATGGTTCCCAAGAGCGGCATCAAGGTCTTTGACGATGACGAGCTGGAAGTCGATCCGCTCTCCAAGACCACGATCACGTCCGGCGCCGGCGACACCGGCACAGGCAGCGGGGTGCTCGACAGCACCGGCACCGCCTCGGGACTGATGGACATCGCGCGCGAGGCTGACGACACCACCCTCGGCGCCGAATTGCTCGATGAGATCTATCCGGGCGACGACGCCGACAGCGGCGGCAGCGCGATGAAAACCGCGACCCCCGTCGCGACCGACACGATGAGCGATGACTCGGCGGTGACCGCCGTGCCGGATCGTGACGATGAAGCCGAAGCCGCCGACGAAGGCGAAGTGCTCATGCCGGTGATGGCGGCGCCGATCGGCGACCCGACCGAGGGCATCTTCGCCGGGCTGTTGGTGGGGGCGCTGCTGGTGGTGACGCTGGGCAGCAGCGTCGTCGCGGCGGTGCTGCAGGGCTTTCTGCCGGACTATGCCCGGCTGTTGACTTCGGGCACAAACTTCTGGTTTTTCCTTGGCGGCGCGGCGCTGACGGTGGGATTGTCGCTGCTGATCGGTTGGCTTGTCGGGCGCTCGGGCAGCGCTCCCGCGGCGCCGCGTCGACGCTAATGGATGCGATCCGCTCCGGCCGCGCCGGCCAAACTCGAAACGCCATGACCACACCCCAGCGCCGGCGGCAGGCCGGCATCCTGTGCTGGGCCGCGCTGGCGGTAAGCGCGGCGGACGCACAATCCGCATCGGCTCCGGCCGGCGGCTTCGCCACGCTGATCGATCCCAGCTTTGGTTTCGAGTTGCGTCTGCCGACGGCGTGGAGTGTCGATCGCACGCGGTTTCAAGAGGGGCGCGGCTCGATCGGCGTCTTGCGGGCGCGCAGCCCGACCGGGCAGCATAGCGCCAAAATCATCGTCTATCGCCTGATCGACGCGCAGCCTTTCGACGAATGGATGGTCGATTTCGCCAAGCGCGTCGTAGCCGAAAATGGCGGCGCCCCCGCCGAGGCCGCACCCCGCACCATCAGCGGGCGCAGCGGGGCGGCGTTTTTCAGCAAGCCCAAGCTTGGCGGCAGCACGGCGCTCTCTTGTTACCTGTGCCTGTCGTTTGACCCGACGACGATCTGGATGCTCAGCTATATTGCCGCCGCCCCAACCGCGGCCGATGAGCAGCGTGTCCGTGAAGAATTTGACGCGCTCTGCGCCAGTGTCCGCGTGCATTACGACGCCGCCGACGCGGAGCGCTTCGCCGCGGCGCTGGAACGCGGCACGGCCCTGCTCAGGCGGCTGCGAAAGGCCGCTGACAAAATTCAGCCAGACGCGACCGAGCGCCACTACGAAATCCGCGTCGGCGGGCAGCCGACCGGCTTCATGACGCGGCAGTTTTTCGAAGATGAGCAATCGGTCGATCAACCCCTGCGCGACGACGCGGCCCCGGCCGCCGCGGCGCGGCGCGGGGCCAAGCCCAAGCGCGGCTTGCGGCTGAAGGAGCGCGTCTGGCGCTTTGCCCTCGATGGCACGACGCGCTATTCGCGCATCGATGCATTTGTCAGCCATGACCTGCAGAGCGAACTGATCCAGACGCGTGAGTCGCAGTTCACCGCGCCGGACATATCCCCGCCGGAAGTGTTCACCAAAACCGACCGCTGCATTCGTGAAGAGCAGACCATGTTCTCCAGCTTCCGCACGAGCCTCGACAAAGACCTGCCCGATCCGCAAAAGCCGTTAAACGTAGGGCCGGCGTACATGAGCCTGGTGTGGGCGCGGTTGGCGCCGGGCCTGCTCGTCGATGCACCCGAGGAGCCGCATGCCGTCGTCGTCTACGATGCCGCGACCCGCGCGCTATCGGCCATGATCATCACGCCGCGCGGCGAGGCGGCTTCCGGCGGCGATGAGTTTGCGTTTGATATGCGGGAGGGGTTTATCGGCAGCTCGACGCGGATCACTGCGGATGCCCGTGGGAATTTGCAGCGGCTGAAAATCGGAGAGCTGGAAATCGTTGCGACCAGCGCAGAGGAGAGCGAGCAACGCTTCGGCGCACAGCGCCGCGCGGCGCTCGCACGGCTGAAGAGCGCGGAATAAATCACGCATCTTGAAAACCGCGGCGCGAAGTCGTGACCGCATGCAGCGCCGCGCCCGACAGGAAGCGGTCTTAACAGCGCCGCGCCCGTGAGGAAGCGGTCTTAGCAGCGCTGCGACCTTCAGAACGCAGCATCTGGCAAGACCTTACCGCTCGGACGTGCGAGCGGCACTTTTCTTCTCGGCGCCCTACGGTCTGTTCAGCCGGCGGAGGAAAACGCTGAAGAACAAGCGATCGGGCTGCCTCGCCCTCACCACCAAGTGAAGTTGGCGGCAGGGATCGACCGCCGGTCCCCCGCGGCGGTCAACCTCTCAACTTGGATCGATCCGTCTACTCCGCGAGCACTCGATATGCGGCCGACAGCAGGCATGAAAGTAATAACTGCGCGTCTCGCGTATCCCGCATTGCGCGCCGCCGCGGGTTGCCGGGATGCCGCGAGCTGCCGCGCAAGGGCCGTCGGCATATCCCTCGTCCCCCCCGTCGGACTCGTCTACTTCAAGTACTCCGGATTCAGCGGCAGCAACTCATCGACCACGAAGCGACCGTCCTTGCGGATCATGCGACCGTCGAAGTACAACTCGCCGCCGCCGTATTCGGGCGTCTGGATCAGCACGAGATCCCAGTGGATCTGGCTCTTGTTGCCGTTGAAGGCCTCGTCGTAAGCGCGGCCGGGCGTGAAGTGAATGCTGCCGGCGATTTTCTCGTCGAAGAGAATGTCTTTCATCGGCTTGTTGATGTGCGGGTTGAAGCCGATCGCGAATTCGCCGACGTAGCGCGCGCCTTCGTCGCTGTCAAAGACCTCGTTGAGCTTCGCCGTGTTGGAACTGGTGGCTTCGACAATCTTCCCGTTTTTGAAAACCAGCCGCACGTTTTCATGGGTGACGCCGCGATAGAGCGAGGGGGCGTTGTAGTGGATCACGCCGTTGACGCTGTCGCGGACGGGGGCGGTGAAGACCTCGCCATCGGGAATATTGACGCGCCCGTCACAGGGGATCGCGGCGATGCCCTTGATGCTGAACGTCAGATCGGTGTCGCGCGGTCCTTTGATGCGCACCTGGTCGGTCGACTCCATCAGCTTCTTGAGGGCCTGCATCGCGCGGCTCATCTTGGCATAGTCGAGCGTGCAGACATCGAAGTAAAAGCTCTCGAAGGCCGGCGTGGACATGTCGGCGAGCTGCGCCATGCTGCTCGTCGGCCAGCGCAGCACGACCCAGCGCGTCTTCTTCACGCGAATCTCACTGTGCACGCGGCTCCAGACGGTCGTTTCGTAGAGCTTCTGCTTCTCGGTCGGCACGTCGGAGAGCTCGGCGACGTTGTGCGAGCCGCGCGCCCCGATGTAGCACTGCACGCCCTTCATCTGGGCCTCTTCCACGTCGGCGATGAAGTCCCACTGGGCCTGCTGCCCGGCCATCATGAGGGAGCGCGTGACATAGTTGCTCTTGAGCAGCACGAGCGGATGCCCGCCCGCAGCCGCCGTCAGCCGAACGACTTCGGCCGCGAATTCGTGCGGCACGTCGATCGCTTCGAGGAGGAGCTTTTCGCCGGGCTTGACGGCGCAGGAATAGTTGACGAGCACGTCGGCGAGTTTCGTGATGCGCGGATCGATCATGGCGGTTTCTCCGAGCGGTCATAGTAGTGCCGGCGCTTGGCCTGTGCCAAACGCGCCCGGCGCATAGCGCGCCTGCATGCATCGCGAAGTTTATACTGAGAGTTGGTGAACTCATTGTCGAACGATCCAACCACGATCCTGCAAGCCGCCGCCGCCGGTCGCGATGACGCCGTGCGGGCGCTGGCGCCGCTGGTCTATGACGAGCTATGCGCGATTGCGCGCCGCTACTTGCAGTCGGAGCGGCCTGATCACACGCTCCAGACCGGCGCCTTGGTGAATGAGGCGTTTGTCCGGCTGTTTGATCAAACGCGCGTTCAATGGAACGATCGATCGCATTTTATCGCCCTCGCGGCCAAGACCATGCGGCACATCCTGGTCAATCACGCCCGCGACCGTGTTCGTCAGAAGCGTGGCGGCGGCGCCCGGCGCGTGCCGTTGGATGAGCACATTGTCAGCGACCACCAAAATTTTGATCTGATCGAGCTGGAAGAAGTGCTTCAACAATTAGAAGCGCTCGACCCGCAGCAGGCCCGGCTGGTTGAGCTGCGATTTTACGCGGGCCTGTCGATCGAGGAGACCGCCGCCGTGCTGGGATGCTCAACGGCTACCGTGAAGCGCGACTGGACGGTGATCCGCGCGTGGCTGCTGCGGGCGCTGCAGCAGGGAACCGTCGAATGAATAAGGCGCGCTGGCGCGAGGTGCAGGCGGTATTTCACGCCGTCTTCGAGGCTGATCCGGCAGAGCAAGCCGCACTGCTTGAGAGTCTGTGCGGGTCCGACGCTGATTTGCTGGCCGAAGTTGCGACGTTGCTGGAGCAGGCGGCGCGTACGGGGGCCTTTCTGGAAACGCCGGCGTTGCAGCAGGAGCTGGAGTCCGGCCGGCTGCGCGGGCTGTTGGGTACGCTGGAGAGCGCCGGCCTGCCCGAGCGGATTGGGGAGTTTCGCATCATCGAACGGATCGGCAGCGGCGGCATGGGGCTGGTTTTCCGAGCCGAGCAAGAACAGCCGCGGCGGCAGGTTGCGTTAAAGTTGTTACGGGGCGGTTGGGCCGATGCGAGTGGGCTGGCGCGCTTTGCACACGAGGCCCACATCCTCGGGCGCCTCCGGCATTCCGGCATCGTCCCGGTCTACGCCGCCGGAACCATCACGATCGCGGGCGAAGAGCGGCCCTATTTCGCGCTCGAATTAGTCGAGGGCGTAACGCTGCGCGAATTCGCCGACCGGCAACCGTTGTCGATTCCGGCGATTGTGGAACTGCTGAGCGAACTGGCCGAGATTGTGCATGCCGCCCATCAGCAGGGTGTGATCCATCGCGATCTGAAGCCGGCCAACATCATGATTGTTGCCGCGCCGGGGGGACGGCCGCGACCCAAAGTGCTTGATTTTGGCGTGGCGCGTTTGCTCGAAGCGGAGGGCGACTCAGCGCTGACGCGCGAAATTGGGGCGCTGCTGGGCACGCCCGCCTATATGAGTCCTGAACAACTCGACCCGCGCCGTGGGCCGGCGGACATTCGCAGCGACGTCTATGCCCTGGGTGTCATCGCCTATGAGTTGTTCAGCGGTCAACGGCCGCGCGCCGGCGATGGAGGTGACGCCGGGGCCGCTGCCGTTGAGGTTGGTGACGCCGGCGCAGGCGCTGTTGCGGCCCAGGCGGAAGCACTCGCGCCCGGTGCTGGTTTTCCGCCGCTGGGTCGCGTGCGCCCTGAGTTGCGCGGCGACATCGAGACCATCGTTGCCAAGGCCCTGGCGATAGATAAAGAGCAGCGCTATGCATCCGCCGCCGAGCTGGCGGCCGACTTGCGCCGGCATCAACAGAACTTGCCGATCCTGGCGCGGTCGCCGAGTCTGGTGTACTCACTGCGAAAGTTCGCGATGCGTCAGCGGGCGCTGGTTTTCGGCGCGCTGTTCGCGCTCGCCGGATTGATCGTGGGCAGCGTCATCGCGGTGCGCAGCGCGGTCGAGGCGCTCGCGGCGCGCGATGCGGCCCAACAGGCTCGCAGCGTCGCCGAGGAAGAAGCGGAGATCGCCGCGGCGGTGACGGAGTTTCTGAAGGAGACGCTGGCGAGCGCCGATCCGGGCGAGGCCGACCGCGCCCATGCGACGATTCGCGACGCGCTAGCGAAGGCCGAGCGCGAATTGTCGCCGCGCTTCAAGAGCCGGCCGCATGTCGAAGCGGACATACGGCTCACCATCGGCAAGACCTATTTGAATCTGGGGCTGCACGACCGGGCAAATGAGAACCTGCTGCGCGCGAAAGAGCTGCAATGCGCAGCGGGCTTGACCGCGCGGCGCGCGCTGCTGCGTGCGGTGTCGATACTACATGCGCTCGCGATGCTGGAACGTGATCGCGACCGGCTCAGCGAAGCGGTCATCCACTTGGACGAAGCCTTTCAACTCTTGTCGCGGCCGTCGGGCGATTCGCAGCGCGACATGGCGACCACGCTCTACTTGCTCGGCTTGATCCTGCATCGCATGGGCGAGGTGCCAGCCGCGCTCGAAGTGCAAACGATTTCGCTCGCCGATCGGGTGGCGCTATGGGGGAGTGAACACGTCGAAGTCGCTGATAGTCTCGACGCGCTGGGCATCGCTTTTCGGCAGCTCAGCCGGTTTGCCGAGGCCGAAACGTGCTATCAAGAGGGGCTGCGCCTGCGGCGGATATTCCTGCGGCCCGACCATCCGACGATCGGGCATGCGTTGCATAACATCGGGCTGTTGCTGAAATCACGGGGGCATTTTCCCGCGGCAGAGGCGGCGTACTGTGAGGCGCTGGAGATTCAACAGCGCGCCTATGCCGGGCCGCATCCCATCACGGCGTTGTATCTGCGAAATTTGAGCCATAACCAGCATGCGCTGGGGCGGCTGAAGGAAGCGCTGCAGACAGCCCAGAATTCGTATGACATGTACCGCGCGTTGTACCGCGAGGGGAACTCCCAAACCGCGATTGCGGCCGTAGTGCTGGCGCGGATTGCGTCGGATGTCGGAGATTCGGAGAAGGCCGCGCGCTGGGTGGATGAAGCGCTGCGCCAGGCGAGCAAGACCTCGAATCGCGTCGACCGGATGGTCGTGCTCTCGGCGACCGTGCCGCTGCTACTCGCAACCCAACGGCTCGAAGAAGCCGAAGAGGCGTCCTTGCGCCGGCTGGCCGATCTCCGCGCCATACATGGCGGAGACAACATCGACATCTCACACACACTGATGACCATCGGCGAGGTGCGCATGCGCCGCGGCCACTTTGACGCGGCCCGCGAAGTCATGAATGAATCCGTTGCGCTCCGCCGGCGCTTGCTCGGAGAACGCCACCCGACCGTGGCCGAAGGCGTGCACAATCTGGCGTTTCTGGAATGGCAGGCCGGCAAGCTCGATCGCGCGGTCGAGTTGTTCGAGGACGCCATCGCTCAACGGGGCGCGATCCTCGGCGATGATCACCCGGATACGTGGAAGACGCGTCTGGCATTTGGCCGCGTGTTGGCGGAGCGCCATGACGACACCGACGCCGTCGATGTATTGTCGCGCTGCCTCGATTTCTTCCGCCGTTCAAGCGTGGCGGCGGACGCCATTCGCGTTTCGGATTGCGCGATTCTGCTGGGCGCAATCGATCGGCGGCGCGGCGCGCCAAGCTCCGCGCAGGTTCGGTTCGAGACGACCCTTGCACATGTCAGCGCCGTGCTCGGCCACCGCGATCGCCGGCTGCGGCCGCTGTTGCAGGCGGCGGCGCGGGCAAGTCCGGGCTGGCAACAAGTGAGCATCGCTCCATTGCTGTGGCAATGGGATCAATGGCTTGCGGAGGGCGCCGCGCAGAATCCTCCTCGTTGATATGTCCATCATGTCGCGGCATCATCGCATTCGCGGAGTCCGTCAAACAGCAGTTATCGGAAAATGCGCAAGAGCGCTCCGGCGTCAGGGCATGAATGGAGTGCCTTTTTGCTGTGGGACGCACGGGCCAGAGGCCCATGCTCCCCTCGCTTTGATATTGATAACCAAAAGCTGACATACAGCCTCCTCGCACCGGGCACACGTTTGGGACCGCGTTAGTGGCGACGTCGTGCTGGCTGCCCCCCATAGTCCAATCAAAAAAATGATCCAATCGCGAGCTTTTCGGTGCTTTCTCATGGACGCGATCGAGCCGTCTCGGATGGCTCACGCGGAAAATGGTCGAGCCGAATGGACTCACAGCTTGGAGACGAGCATGCATACGAGATTGAATCAATGGATGATCTGGCTGGCTTTGGCCGGCCTGGGTGCGGCGAGCAACCCACTCAGCGCTTCGATAGTCACCTGGACCGGCGCCGGCGACGGGTCGAGCTGGGAAGACGCCGCCAACTGGGATCTGGCGCGCCTTCCCGCGGCGACGGATGACGTGCTGATTCCTGATGTTGCCAGAACCGAGCAGCTCTTCTTCAGCGGGATCACCGCGGTCGTGCAAAGCCTGGCCTGCTTCGAGAATGTGCGCTTTGACTCGGGTACGTTGGAGATAGCCGGCGCGTTTGCGTTCAACGCCGGCTTGCGCTGGGACTCCGGCACGCTCCGCTGCGCCGCTGACGGGGATATTTTTGGCACATTCGATTATCGCGGCGGGACCAAGCGCGGCCCGGGGACCATTCGCATCCGTGACCTGATGGAGTCGCGCGCGGTCGGCAACCGCTTCATCGAACAGGGCACGCTTGAAAATCGCGGGCGGGTGGTCTTTTTCAGTCGTGCGTCGATCTTTTTGGGCAGTCAGACGGCGCAGACCAGCGGGGCATTCGTCAATGCGACGACCGGCACGGTCGAGATGCGCACCGCCGGCGAACTTACGATGCAGGCCAATTTCAGCGACCCGGCCTGCAAAATCGTCAATCACGGCGCGTGGTTCTGCGGCATGACGCCCGACTTGCAGGGTCGCGCGACCGCGATCCTCAATGCGCCGTTTGAGAACCACGGCTCGCTGACGCTTGAGCAGAACCGGCTGCAATTCGGCCGGGCCCAAAACACCAGCGGCCTCGTGCAAAGCGGCACGTTCACGCTCGCCGACAATACATTACTGATCCTCGGCGGCACGACCCACACGTTCTTCGCGCCCGATCCGGCGACCTTCGGTACGAATTCTCGCATCAACATGAATGGCGGCACGACGAAGTTCGTCCCGCGTGCGGTCGATGAGCCGCCAATCGCACAGATCAACGCAAGCGTCACCATCAACAACGCCGGCGTCCTGAACGCCGAGAATACTGAGGTACAGATTCAACAGGCGTTGGATTTCAACTTCGGCTCGATTACCGGCAACGGGACGACAATGAGCTCCGTATCGGCGAATGGGTCGAGCACCTTCGAAACCTCGGCGACGAAAATCTTCTCCAATGTCCATTTCGCGCAGGGCGGCCCCGGAAGCTGGCGCGACGGCGACCTCACGCTGACGAACGGCGCGATCTTTGAAGTGAAGAGCGGCGGCTCGCTGACGCTCGAACAGCAGGTGCGCGCGTTCGCGCGACTGCGCACCAGTCCGCCGGGCTCGAGCACGTTCAAGGTAAAGGGGCGCTTTGTATTCAACCCCGGCCTGCTCACCACTGCCATTCTGAGCATCCTGGAAACCCATATTGAAAGCGGCGCGACCGTCGAGGTGCAAAGCGGCACGACGCAGTTCGCCGGCAACACCACCATCGCGGGAACCGTTCAGGTCAACGAGTTTGCCGCAGTGGAGATGAACTCGCCGACGGCGGACTACCAATACGAAGAGGGAGCGCAGATCACCGGCAACGGCAAAACCAAGCTGCTCGGCAATACGACCCACACGGTGAACGGCGATACGCTCATCGGAACCGCGCAGACCCAACTGGCCACGCTCACCGCGCCGGATGCGCAGGTCACGATCAACATTCCGAACTGCAATACGCAACTGACGCTGGAGGGGGAGACGACCGCCGCGACGCTGAACAAAAGCGGACCGGGAGTTCTGGAAAACAGGGGGCACTTCTTGAATCTGACGAGCAACGACATATTTACGATTGACGGCACGTTCCGCAACCGCGGCTTCTTCGACTTGAACGACGCCGAGCTGCAATTCGATGATCGCGATCTGTTCGATGGCGCCGGCGGCGCGGATGGCTCGGAGCCAGGTTGCGAGTCCGCCGTGCTCGAAAACACCGAGACGGGCGTCGTCTTGTTGAATGTCGATCGCTCAAACGGCTTTGTCCGTCTGAACGGGCAGACCCGCGTCAAGAACAACGGCCAGATTCGCTTCATCACCGGACGGCCCGGCCGCCACATCCTCTTCGGCGTGCCGCTCGATCACGAGGCCAATGCCGCGATCAGCATCGAGGCCGGCGAGGTCGGATTCTCGGCCCCGGTTAATCTCAAGGGCACTGTCAATCTCATCGGCGGAGACGCCGCGTTTGTCGGTAATCAGGTCAACGTGCTCGAGGCGGCGTTAATCAATGTTCCGCAGAATCGCAAGCTGATTGCCGACAATGCGGAAGTTATCATTCAGGACTCCGCCGCGATCAGCGGTGACGGTTCACTCGAGGGCATCAATGGCGCCCGGCTCAACTTCCTCGATCGCGCCCGGGTGGCACTGCGAAACATTCTGATCGCCAACGGCGTCGTCGATATCAGCGGCCAGACGACCGTCGATGCGCGCTTTCTCGAGGTACTCGACGGCTTGCTGGTCGCCTCGGGCGGAGACCTGGATCTGTTCGCCGAGCAGGTCCGGGCGCTCGGAGACGATTCGCTCATTTCCATTGGCGGGGTTATTGATGCCCTGCGGATGGAGCTTGCGCAAGGCGCTACGCTCGGCGGGAGCGGCGCCGTTACCGGCGACGTCGTGAACAACAGCGGAAACGTCAACAGCGGCAATTCACCCGGCCGCCTCACGATCAACGGAAATTACACCCAGGGCGCCGCCGGCCGCATGACGGTCGAGGTCGCCGGGCGTACGCCGGGCAGCGAGCATGACGTGCTCACCATCAACGGCACGGCGGACATCGCCGGAACGGTCACGCTGATCGGCGTCGAGCCGTTCCGCCCGACGCGCGGCGATCGCTTTACGTTCCTGACTGCAACGGGCGGCGTCACGGGCAATTTCCAGACGCTCGACTATGCCTGCGCCGCGTTTCTCTGGCAATTCGTCATCGATCATGATCCGAATGAGGTCGCGCTCGCCGTCGTGAACTCGCTCCGCGGCGATCTCAACTGCACCTGCGCGATCGACTTTGACGACATCGACCCGTTCGTCGTGGCGTTGGTCTCGGCTGAGACCTATGCCGTCGCGTTTCCCGGCTGCGAAGTGCTGCGCGGTGATTTCGACGCGAGCGGTGGAGTCGACTTCAACGACATCGACCCGTTTGTGCAATGTCTGGTCCTCGGCGGATGTCCTTAAGCGAAAGTTCGCTTAGCAGGCGCCATGCAACGCCGTTCACTATATCGCGGGGGTGGCCTGCTGTAAGGTCTTTGAAAGTCGTTAATTAGAAGCCCGCGCGCATTATTGGCGAACCTCCTGTATGGTGTCATTGTTAGACAACACCACAGGAGGTCGCGATGGAATGCTCACGGACGAGCACCCGGTATCTATCGTACAGCGTGCCGGAGGCCATGCCGACGTTTTTCTCGTCGGCATGTCTTTGCCCGCCGGCCGAGTGTGGGAGTGAGTCCAAGCTGGACGTCGGGCGAGACGCGCCGAATTGAGCTGCTTCCTACGAGAGAATATCCGCAGTGAAGCGCGATTTGTGGTCCTGCTGCGTCCGCCACGCGTTGTTCCAATGGCGTGATCGCACGGTCGGGATTGCATGCAGACAAGAAAACAGTCGGCATGCCGCCCGGCTATTCGGCCAGCATTGCAGCCACGGTCGCCCAAAATTCCGCACGGGCAGGATCATCCGACGATTCGACAACGGCGGCGAGCATATCGAGGAAAACCGGCAGCCGGTCAGCGGAAAGGCCGGCTTGGAAGAGTGCGGCAATTTCCGCCGGGTCCCCGTAGATCATCACGGACTCCGAACCAAAGGCCGCGAGGCCGGTACTGCAAGGGCAAACAGAAGCGCAGCAGCCGCTAACCAATAGCGCTGTGAACGTATCGATATCGTTGAAATCGACCGCAAAATCACAGTTCGTGTCGCCATGAAAAGGACAACTTCCACCCAGACCAATATATGTCGCGCCATAACTTGTGCAACTTACCAGCGCCGCGACGAACCCATCAATGTCATTGAAGTTTAGGAAGCCATCGTTGTTCATGTCGCCGCGACACTCTGTAATGTGATAAACGCAACCGTTATCCGTGCTCGCAAAGCAGCGGCTGGGCGCATCGCCGAATGGATCCGGCGTTCCTACGCGCATTGTGGCGCCGGTACCCTAGTCATGGGCGACGTCCCACCCGTCGTAGTCGATGCTGATTGCAGCGCCGGATTGCACCGTGCCGCGCACGCGAAGTTCGGGCGTCGCCGCGGCGGCGCCGTTGAGGAGTGATCCATTGATATAGATTTGGCCGCTCAAGTTGTCGGTTTCAATCGCACTGAGGGCATCTTGTGCGCCATACAGGTCGCCGTCGATCAGAATGCTGCCGGTGATGTCGCGATCGACATCCACGCCGGCGGGGAAAACGTCCACGCCGACGCTCGCGATGCGCGCCGTCGTCGTCGGCGTTCCCATGTTGCCGGTTACGTGAATGGTTCCGCCCATCGGCAGGACACGCGAAGTTTCAGGCGGCGCCACATCTTGAATCACGTTGGGGTAGCCGATTTCGCCTTGTGTGAAGGTTCCGACGGTAATCGTCGAGTTCGACGCATATCCAGCGGCGGCGCGGATGCCGCCATAGCCCTCGTCCGTCCCGCTCACAATGTCCTTCGGCGCGTTGATCGTGTTCACCTGAATGTTCAGCCCGCAGCGCCCCCGCATGAACAGGCGACCGGACAGGACGCCGCCGATGTCGATCGAGCCGGAGTGCACGCGAAGAAGATGATCAGGATAGGGCGGCGTGTTGAACCCGAGAACGAACCAATCGCGGTTTATGATGTCGCCGGCGCTGGGCCGGCGCAGTTGCATGTCGCGGCAGGAGAACGTGCCGCCGTCGATGTGCTCGATCCGAATCCAGGTGTTCATGCTTGTGGACCAGAGCACGTCGCCGTCGATGTCGATCGTCCCGCGCAATGCTCCTCCGACGGAGATTTTTCCGTTGTCCTGGACGTTTCCGGCGATACGAACGATTGAGTTGATGCCGCCCGGACCAATGTCGCCGAGCACATCCAGCCTGCCTCGCAAATTGCCGCCGATATTGAGTTCCACGTCCGGAGTATTTCCGATCGCTCCGACCTGCAACGTGGCGTTGGCGGCGATGTCGCCGGCGATCGATGATTCGTCCAGCGTATACAACCCCGCGCTGACGTTGGCCTGGAGTGAGCCGCCGTCGGTCAGCAGAATACGAAATGTCCGCGGGCCGGACGTGATCGCGTTTTGTAGATTGATCGGACCTGTTACATTGCGCCCTTGGATAAAGACGGACATCAGCGGTCCCGTGAAGTCCGCAAGCGTCGTGACGCCCCGGACGTCAGCCACGTTGCCGCTGAAGCAGACGGGGCTGTTCTGATAGCGAATTTGCCACAGGCCGGCGCGGCGGAGGGTTAAAACGCCGGTGAGCGCCGCGAAGCCAAAGGCACTGTCGGGCGCGATCTGTCCATCGAGCAAGAAAACACAGTAATCATTTGTACCGGTGATCTGACGAATAGTGCAAGATTGCGACAAAGCCTGATGCACAAACAAGAGCACAGGAAGCACGGCGCTTATTATATAATATTTCATATTATTAGCCATCCTTTCGGCAATGTGTAAGAATGACCATCATCAGCGTAACGGCTACGGCTCCAGGCTCGGGCACAACGGAAATATCTACATACTGCCACTCGGAGAGCGAACCTGAACCACCGATCAGCGAATCGCCGAAGCCAACCAGCGGCCCGCTTACGATTGCCTGAAAACGAAGCTCCCCAGAAAACGTGAATCGATCATCGACCCACAAGTTATAGTTCTGCCAATCGACCGTTTTTATTATGTAGGTGTGATATTCTCCAATCACCAATGGAGCAAGATATTCATCACGCCCAAATTGAAATAAGCTCTCGGAAACATAGTCTGGGCCGCTGATGATCTCGACGTACTGATCTGCCTCGTTGAGTAACGTGAGACGCACATCGCTATTGCCATACGGTTCACGCGTTTCTATGGTTCGCATGCGCCAAGTAATCTCAAGGGTTTCGCCGGACTCCAGAGTTAACCCACTCAGATCCATGTTGTATAAGTCGAACGCGAAACCGAGATCACGCGTATCGATGCGAAGCACGCCATCAACCAGCTCGCGATGAACTCCACCGGTCGGATCGTTCCCGAATCGTGTCCAACCAACCTGCTCCGGGAAAAGCCCGGACGACGCATCCCAGCGCACATGAAACGGCGCGGCCGGCGCGGAGCTTGCCAGCACGAATAGCGCCGCCGCTGTGCAACCGCACATGCGCAAACGATGCACAATCGGCCCCGAAATGCGAGACTCGGTACTCATATCACACCCTTATTTGAATTGCTCAGTGCTGCCTGAAATCACTTTGCAGGTCAAGCTGGACATTGCAAATTCTACCCGGAGCAATCCGAATCATCAATTGAATA
Organism: uncultured Planctomycetales bacterium; assembly: GCA_964418235.1. Lineage (GTDB taxonomy): Bacteria > Planctomycetota > Phycisphaerae > UBA1845 > Fen-1342 > CAYQLG01. Next base: position 61,401 of record CAYQLG010000003.1, on the reverse strand, counting down.
CACCGGCGCTGGATCGGCGGAGTTGCATGTCGCGGCAGGAGAACATGCCGCCGGCCATGTGCCGGCTGCCATGCCGACGGCTTTTGCGTCGGCATGCGTTCCCGGCAAGATCGCCGATCCGCCGCTTGTGCCGCAGGGATCGCCCAGACCGACATGGTCGATCGTCAATACGCGCCTGCCGATCGCGTCGTAGCGAAGCTCCAGCAGCGGCGTATCGTCCGTCGTCGTCACCGCCGTCAAGCGGTTCTCGGCGTCGTACACGTATTTCTGCGCCGGCATCTGTGTTCCGCTCAGCAATGACGCGAAATCCGTGATGTCGTCACAATCCACCATGCCGTCGCAATCCAGATCGCCCACCAGATCGGTGCGCGTCAAGTTTCACATCAGTGAATATACCGGGCGTGCGTTATGCTCCCTCAATAAAATACAAAGATACGCAAAGCTCTATACTCAATTTACCAAGTAACAATAAGAAGTCTGAAGGAAACAGCAGCTCTGTCATTGCATAACCTAGATCATTTTCATCAATACCTATGTCTATCTGTGGCTCAATGTTGTCGTCCTTGATTATTCGCTTAAGTATTTCTTGATCTCGCCCTAATAAATCGTGAGCGACTTTTACGCGATCGCTGAAGCCGCCTTGATTTTCGACGAGTACAAGATTCGTATTGGGAATCTTAGTTGCCCATTCATGCTTATCGCTTGCGTCCGACTGAATAAACTCAAGCCCATAACCAGCCGCCCATTTCGTGAGATCATCGGATGACTTCGCTAACCGTAATATTATTCTCATTGTTTATTGCCTTCGACTCTAGTGCGCACATAGATCGCCTAACAAGACTAATGGATTATCGAGCATTCATGAGTCCTCTTAAGCAGTTAAAGCACCTGATGCCGCCGCCGCAGCAGCGGCGGCGGCGGCGCCAATAACGATGATCACAGTCCAACTATACTCGCTCTGGAAAAATAGCGCGTAGTTGATACGAACCTCTTGGTTATTCCAGAAGACTCGGATTGCTCGTGAGCAGTCTAGTGCGATATACATCCCAATCTAACGGGTCAATCGAATCGAGGCAACGAAGAACTTGCCGTTTCCCAGCATCCGTTTGTTGACTTAACAATTCAATGAAGCGATCAGGATCAGCATCAAAGATCGCCACGATAAGGCTCTTGTGATTGAGATCGCTAGCACACGGACCCTTTGTGCTGGCGAGTAGCGCCACGCCTGCCGCATGAGCGTCGAGATCCTTCTTCGCAAGCAAGAATAGCATTTCGGCTTCCCATTGCTCGTAGCACTCAAAATCACAGTCGGGCGAGGTTAATGCTTCAACAAAATCCTTCTCGACAATATATCGCGAAGTGCCGCCGGTTTTTGCAAGACACCCAGCCAATGATAAGAAGCCGGCCGAAAGATAACAGATGCAGGCTATGTTGCATAAATATCGAGTCATGAGTACTCATCATCGAGCAGGCGGACTACATAACTGACTGTTTAAGCCTCTTTGGCATCACCTCCAATCGCGCCGCTTCTTCGGGATCACCGCATTCACGACTTGCAATAGCCCAGTTTGAATATAGCTCAGGAGTCTTATATCCAAGACTCATGGCGGTCGAGTACTCACCGCGAGCAAGAGAATACAGTTGTTCGTCTAAATAAGTATTGCCAATATTGTAGTGAAGCGCTCCGTTTTCCGGCTGAAGATAGCTCGCTTCACGATAACAGTCTCTAGCACGAGCCCAATCTTGGCGATCATCATAGCAACTGCCAAGGGCCCACCATGCACGATAGTCACGAGGGTGCTCTACCAATACACGCCTGAATGAGCGGATTGCGTCCTCGGGTCGCGAACTCCGACAATAGCAATCTCCAAGCAAATACCAATCCCGATCCGCTTCAAGCTCATTTTCTATGATCGCGATGGCTTCGCTAATTTTATTCTGCGCCAGCAAGACTCTTGCGATAATATTGCCGTGCAATGGCGATCTAGTATTGCGCATAGCATTCTCAGCATCTTCTATCCGGCCATCTCTGAGCGCGGCATCAATGAGGCTCGCTATGTCATGCTCCGGATGCATGCAATGCTCCTATCGAATGTGGATACAATAATATACTAATACTAGTTGACACCATATACCCTTCTGTGGGCAGCATTGCACCAGCGAACAGGAGAAGCCTAGAAGAACGCCGTTGAGCTTCGCTGCTAGATAACGAACTAGCAGACTGCTGATCCCATACTGACCGATCTTTCGGCCATCCCTCAGCGGGCAATTACCTTTGGCGCAGCCCGCGGAACTGCGTCCATAGCGAGCACAGAAGCAGCAAACAGATAACACTTTCTGGCATAAGCGGTTAGCGTGGAGCGCCTTGTCCGCCGCCAGTACCTTTAGGAACCCTACTGTGCTCTTCACCTTTAGGATGACTAACGTTTCGCTCACGAGCTGGTCCGCTGGCATCCGGTCCCCGCGGCGCGCCCGACGGAACTTCGCCTCTTGCGCTTTTTTGCGGCCTGATCCAGTTCATTCTGTAATCCCTTAAGCCTATCTGTGCGCCCACGTGCCCCGCCACCGCAAAGCTGATCAATGTCCTTTGACGCTTGGTTTATTTTCTCTTGCGCCTGCGTTGCTTTTGTCATTAAGTTCTTGAAGTTTTTTTGCAACGGTGTCCTTCTTTGTTGCAACATTCTCCTGCAGCGATCTTGTCCATTTGGGATCAACATTGTTAGCTTTTCTAGCATTATCCAATTCCCGCTGAGCTTGTGCAAGCCGTTCCCGTGCAGCTTTTAGTTCCTTCAGGGCATTTTGAACATGTCTTACGGCATCTCGGCTGGGTTGTAGCGCCTCATCAATATATTGTCCTGTTCCAATGTCAGTTGAGCGCTGTTGATCTCCGTACGGGTCATCAATGTTTGGCAGATAGCTTCTGACGTATTGGTAGAGACTGGTACTTTCCTGGTAGTGTGCCGGATCCCGCTGCAGCCACCGTCCGATCTCCGGCGAATAGCTACGGAAGAGGAAGTGGTAAAGCTTCACGCCCGCGTCGTAGCGCTGCCCGGTCCAGGCGAAGGGATTGCCGTAGTGCGACGCCCCGCTCGCGCTGCGCAGCCATGCCCCGCTGCCGCCGCCGCCGGTGGCGTCCCAACGCTCGACGTACGTCTTGCCGTAAGCGTCATAGGCATACCGCTCGACCAGCTTCCCCGGCACCGGCGGCGTCGCCGCCATATTACCGGCGTCACTCAGGCCAACCACGTTGCCCAGCGGGTCATGCACGTAGTGCAGCGTCTCCGCCGTGCCCGCCGCCACGTCGCCCGCGTCGGTCCAATCGATTAGCGCGATGGGTTCGGGAAAGCGATCGCCCCAGATGAACTCGCGCGCCAGCGTCCAGCCGGTCGCCGGCGTCTGGCCGCCGCTCGACAGACCGCAGGCCTGATACTCGGCCACGACCTGAATGCCGGAGTACACGTGCCGCGTCCAGATCGGCAAAATCGCCGATCCGCCGCTTGTGCCGCACGGATCGCCCAGACCGACATGATCGATCGTCAACACGCGCCGGCCGATCGCGTCGTAGCGAAGCTCGAGCAGCGGCGTATCGTCCGTCGTCGTCACCGCCGTCAAGCGGTTCTCGGCGTCGTACACGTATTTCTGCGCCGGCATCTGCGTGCCGCTCAAGAGCGCCGCGAAATCCGTGATGTCGTCAAAGTTGACCAAGGTGTCGCCGTTCACGTCGCCGAGAATCATCGGGCAGCCCGGATAGGTCGTGGCGTACGTCGCCGGATCACTCAACGCCAGCGAAAAGGCCGTGATGTCGTCGAAATTCACCACGCCATCGCAGTTCAGGTCGCCGACCAGATCGGTCCGCGTCAAATTGCCGGCGGCATCATATGTGAAGTGCTGCTTGCCCGGAGCGCCCCCGACGGTCGTATTCGACCGCAGGTATTCACTCGCGTTCTAACCGGCGGGCTTCGCCAGCGTCCGCGTCGGTCGATCGCGATCGCTCCGCCCGCGCCAACCTCCGCAACACCCTGATCCGCATCGCTGCACAGCCCGTCAGTCCCGCTTCTGCAATCAACGCGCAGACGTGTGCTTCACCGGACAGATACAACTGTCTAGGTATTCCTGACGATGATCGGTGAGTTCGTCAACTTCTGATGCCGGGTGCGATGCCGACGCAACAGCTGTCGGCATCGCGCCTGGCGATAGACCTTTTTTTAACATTCTTGCACACAGCGCTCATTGTGCCTTTGCGCGCGGTCCATTTCATATCTGCCTGAAAGCTCTGATAGCGTGGGGGGCGTTGCGATACCCCCCAGCGGTTCAAGACTCTGGCGCAAAACCCGACGGTGTGAAAAGATATGAAGATCGAAGCACGTCATTACTTCGCCGCTCTCGGAATTCTGGCTGTCGTTGCGGCTGCACTCTATGCCCAGTTTCGCGAGGGCCGGCCGCGCGCGCGAGAGATCACCGGAACCGTGCTCGAAATCGCACCCCAAGAGCGCACCGCGAAGTTTGAGTTTGTTCACCCCAAGACCGGCCGCACGCTGCAACTCCGCGGCGAAGTCCCGAGCGAGTGCGAAATTACGATCGACGCCGCTCCGGCCTCACTGGCGGACGTGCGCATGGGTGAGCAGGCCACAGTGACCGGCCTTGTCTATCGCACCGGCCGGCTCGTCGCCCAGAAAGTGAGCATTCACCGGGCTTCATCAGCTTCAACGCGCCTCGTTGCTGATGCAGCCATCAAGAACGCACCGCCGGCTGACGAACCCGCGACCCGGTCGGCGAACGAGGCGGCGCTCAAGCCGCTGGCCGGCGCGCCGGAGCGACAATGAACGCCGCGGTGCTGCCAACACCGCTAAGCTCGGAGATCGGCATCTCGCGCCCCTGGGGGTGGTGTGCGGCTGGCGGCCTTGCGTTGTCTGGCGCACTGCTGCACCTGCTCTATTTGACATGGAACTGCCCGCTGGACCTTTCCGGCGATGAGGCCCATTACTGGGAGTGGTCGCGCCGCCTTGATTGGAGCTACTACAGCAAGGGGCCGCTGGTGGCGTGGATCATCGCCGCTTCGCGATGGCTGCTGGCGGGGGTCTCCGAGCGGCTCGTCGGAACGGAGATGCTCGCGGTTCGCGCGCCGGCGCTGTTGCTCTCGGCCATCACGACGCTGGGTGTCTATCGCCTGGCGGAGCAGACGCTGGGGCGACCGGGCGTTGCGCTCGCCGCCGCGGCACTGACGTGGGTGACACCGATTTTGGTGGTCGGCTCATTGCTCATGACGATCGACGCGCCGCTGGCGGCGCTGTGGGTCTGGGCGTTGGTGGCGTTGCAAGCGGGCGTGCGCCGCGCGGGATGGGGTCCGTGGGTGCTGTTGGGCGGGCTGACGGCGCTGGGAATTCTCGCGAAATACAACATGCTCATGCTGAGCATCGTCGCGACGTGGCATGTCTCGACGCTCGCGCCGGAGGCGCGCCGCCGGGCCTGGCGCGGGCTGGGTGTGGCGTTGCCGATCGCGGCGCTCGGGCTGCTGCCGATCGTGATCTGGAATGCCGCTCACGACTGGGTCAGTTTTCGCCATGTCGCGGGGCAGGCCGGGCTTTCCGCAGGCGGGCGGATCAATCCACTGGGGCCGTTCGAATTCGCCGCGGGCCAATGGGCCGTGATCGGTCTGGCGTGGTTGCCGCTGATGCTCGTGGCGGCCTGGCGGCGCGCCCGAGAGAGCGGTCCACGGCATCTGCTCGCGGCGGCGACGATCGTGCCTTTTGCGGTATTTCTGCTCTTCAGTCCGTTTACCAAGATTCAGCCCAACTGGCCCGTCGTGGGCGTGCTATCCGGATTGATTCTGCTGGCCGACCAGTTCCACGAATGGCTGCGCGCGGCGGCGGCCTCGGTGCGGCGGCGCGCCTGGTGCGTGCTATTGGCGGGGTGCGCCTATGGCGTGCTCGGCGCGCTCGTCGTACACCGGTCGGACTGGTTCGTTTCGCTCGCAGCTCCGCTCGCACAGCGTTTGGCTTCGCCGCTCGATCCGACGCCGCTGGCACGGTTTGATCCGGCGGCGCGACTACGCGGCTGGCGCGAACTGGGCGCCGCGGCCGGCGCTCAGCTCACGGCCTTGCAACAGCCCGCCGGCGCACCCGAGCCGCTGCTGCTGGCCGACGACTATCAGGTGGCGAGCCAACTCGCTTTCTATACGCCGGGCAAACCGGTGGTCTATTGCGTGCAGGCGGCGCTGGGCAAGCGCCGCTCGCAATATGACCTCTGGCCGGGACCGTTGCGCGAGCCGGGCGCATACATCGGGCGGCCCTGCCTGTTTGTCGGCTCGCGTTCGCCGCGCGTCGAGGCGGCCATGCCGGGGCTACGACATCTGCAGTTGATCGAGCATCACGTCGGCGGCCACGCCGTCGCGGCGTGGTCGCTGTGGCATGCGCCGCAGTTCGTGGGCTTTGCGACGACGGGCAGCGCCGGCCATCGCTATTGAGGCGGCGCGGCCCCATGCAATTTCGCCACCGCCGCATGAGGGCGACGCGTGGCCTGAACTTTGAGGAGGACGTAGGACCATGCAGACTCAGATCGAGGTCGATGCGCCGAAACGGGTTGCGCGTGGGATGCCGACGCCGGTGCTGCCGGCCGTGCTGGCCGTCGCGCTGATTGCGGCCGGGTTGTTGGGGCTTGACCGCTGGGTCTATTCGGCGACGCTTGCGTTCAACACGCTCGACCCGCTCGATCGTGATGGATATCAGCAGACCAAGTGGTTCTGGAATGCGGTGCGGTTTCCGGTCAACATTTTCGGGGCGCTGCTGATTTTCTTTGTGCTGATGTTGCTGCATCGCCGCGGCGGCTGGGTTGCGCTGCGCGGCCTTGTCAGTGTGACCGCGGCCGGTGCGGCGACTTGGGCGATCCAATCGCTGACGGGCCGAATTCGGCCCAACCAGGCCGAATCACACCTGACGTTTCTCGGCCCGGCCGCCGGGCTGGACCCCGTCGCCCCGGTCTGTTTTCCATCGGGTGAGGCGACGATGGGGTTTGCCATGGCCACGTTTCTCGCGCGGATCGCGCCCCAATACGCCGCGCTCTTCTTCATCGGGGCCGTGTTGGCCAGTCTGGCGCGGCTGGTGCAGGGCGCGCATTACCTGAGCGATGTAACCGCCGGCGCGGTCGTCGGAATCGTCGTCACGCGGGCGGCGTTGCGTGTGTTGGAGCCGCTTGAGCCGGCACTGGAAAGGGTGCTGCGCAGCTTATGGCCTCTGCCGCGTGAAACGACCGCTTCCGCCGCGCGGTCGTGAATGGCGCCGGCGTGCCGTCGCGCGTGCTTTCGGCCGCAGAGCAAAGGAACCATAGCGCGCGTCATCCATGGACGATCAAGGCCCAGGCAACGGATCGCGCATCCTCCCGGTGCAGGCTGTGAATCAGCTGGCATCCGGCGAGCGCGCGCGATAGACTGCTTGTTTGAGGTGGCTCCGAGTATCTGCGCCACCGGGCTGGCGTCGTGACGACCGTGCTAAGGCACGGCGCCGGCACAGTTCAACCGTGCCCGCGGAACATGTTGTGTGCGTCCTTCGCCCGCCGATCGGCGCGCGAATCAGGTTCGATGCTCCCACTCGGAGCGCGCACGAATCAACGAGGTCGACTGTGCTCGCTAATTTGCCCGATGATCTAGACGACCTCCTTCATCGCGCCGTCGAGAGCGACCGCGCCGCGCTCGAAACCCTGCTCTATCACCACCACGACCGGCTGGTCGACGAAATCGGCCGGTCGATGATGAGCCGGCTCCGACGGTACATCACGCCCGAAGACGTCGCGCAGGAAACTTACTGCGTCGTCTTTCGCAAGATCGCGACGTTTGAGCCGCGGGGCGCACACTCCTTCTTTGCCTGGCTCGCCAGCATCGCCCACAACAAAATGAGCGATCTCGACAAGGCCCTGCGCGCCGAGAAGCGCGGCGGCGAGCGCCGGCAGATCGACGTGCAACATGCGGCCGCAGAAGACACCGTGCGGCTCCGGTTGGAGATGCTGGCGGTGACGGAGCGCACGCCGAGCCGCTCAGCGGTGGAGCGTGAGCAGGCGGAACAAATGCGACAGCTCCTGGCGCGCGTGCCGGCCGACTATGGCCAGGCGTTGACGCTGTATTACATGGACCAGTTGTCCTGCGCCGAGATCGCGGCGCGACTCGGGCGCTCGGAAGGCGCGGTGCACATGCTCCTGTACCGTGGCCGAGAATGGCTTTATCAGATGATTCAGGAGCTGGAGAGGACCAAGGGCCCGTCGCCCCAGGCGGACGGCAACCACAAACCCGAACGGCCCACGTCCGCCGGCGATACTCGGGCTGTCGCACCGCGCGACCCGCCGCCCGAAGCCGGTCCGTCTCCGCAACCTACGTAGGTCTTGACGATGTGCGCGCGTTCGAGACACCCCGCTTTTACGCTGCTGGAATTGCTGGTCGTCGTCGGCATTGTCGGCGCGCTGATTTTGTTGTTGTCGCCGCACTTGGTCGAGGCGCGCCGCGGCGCTCGGCGCGTGGCGTGCGCGTCGAACCTGCGTCAGCTCGCCCTCGCGTGGAGCTACTACTTTGGCGACCACCGTGATTTCCTCCCGCGCGGCTATCCGTTGCAGTGGTACTATGGCGGTAAGCGCGGCATACCCTCGGCATCACGCGGCCCGCGCCTGCTCAACCGCTATCTCAACATTCCCCCGGTTTCGCCTGCCGGCTCGGCCCGCGCCGACCAGATCGACAATGCCACCCGCGTTTTCCGCTGCCAGCTCGATCAAGGCAGCGCCGGCGAGCAGCCCAGCTTCTACATCTGGCGCGGCAACAGTTATCCCGCGAATGAATATGTCATCGGTCCTGAGTTCATGCTGCACCATCGCGACAATCCTTGCTATCCGACCCTATTGGAGATGAACCAGCGCTGGCATGGCTGGCGCACGGCGCCGCCGCGCCTCACCACGCCGGCCAATCGGCTCGTGCTGCTGGCGGACGCCGGCTGGACGGAGTATGGCATCAGCACGTCGGTCTTTGAATCGCTCCTCCCGCACGCCAAGACCAATCGTTTCAATGTGGCGTTTCTCGACGGCAGCGCCCGGCTGATCGCGCCGCAAAAGGGCATCTATTACGCAGCCGACTACGAGCTGATTCCGTTTTACGATCTGTCGCGTGCCGCCGCCGCTGTCCAGCGGCCCGTAGAGGAATGGGAAACCACGCGGCCGTGAGCGCCGCAGCAGACCGCTTCGCGGCGCGGCGCGGCTCGGCGCAAGAGTGCGGCTGACATCAGCATCGCGATCGTCAGCCAGCGCGCTTCGATGGCCCGGTTGATTGACGATCTCACCTTGCGGCTTTCAAACTTCAGCAGTTCCCGAAAGCCTGACCGGCGCCGCTCACGTGCGGCTGCACGGACCTATCCGCCGGTGACCAGCACCTGCACGAACGGATCGATGTCCGCGAAGTTGACCAGGCCGTCACGATTGATGTCCGCCAGATCAACGTCGCACGCGGGAAACGCGGCGACATAGCTGGCGCGGCTGGTCAATGCCGTGACAAAGGCCGGGATGTCGTCGAAGTCGATGGCCCCGCTGCAATTCACGTCGCCGACGGCAAATTGCGGGTCGTCGTCAAGGACGGTGACGGTCACGCTCGGCAGCGCGAGACCGCTGTAGCGCGGGTCGCTCGAGGCCGCGGTGTGCGTCACGCTGACGCTAGTGCCGGCTTCAAAGACCTCGTCATCGACGGCGCTGATCGTCACGGTCTGCGGCACGTTCCAGTTGGTCGATGTAAACGTGAGCGCGGCCGGGCTGGCCAGAATCTGCGCCGCCGGGAAGCCCACCGTGACGACCACATCGGCGGTCGGCGCTGCGGTCAGCCGCAGCGAATAGCTGTCGGTCGCGCCCGCTTCGGTCACGCTGGTTTCGCCGGCGGATTCGACGATCGTTGAGCCGACTTCCGCTTCGCACTCATCGGGCACCAGGTCGCCGTCGGCGTCCACCGCCAGCCCGAGCGCGATCTCGGACACGTCCGCGATGCGATTGCTGTTGCAATCCGCCAGTGTCGCCGCACAGCCGCGCCGCACCAGTCGAACGGCATCGACGCCGGCCTCCACCACCGCCCCCGGCAGCGGGTCCGAGGCCTCGAAGCGCAGTCTGACCGTCGCGGTCGGCGGCACGAATTGCCCGACGCGGAACGTGTACTCATTCCAGCCGGGGGACGTTTGCGGCCCGATCACGCGCGCGGTAGTCCAGTTCGCGCCGTCGTTGCTCGAGACATAGATCGTGAAGATATCCTGATTCGGATCGTCGCCGGTGTTGTTGGTGTACCAGATCGCCGAGATTACCTCCGCGTCGCCGGTCGAAAGATCAATCCTCGGCGAGATCAGGAAGGTCGAGCCGCCGTCCACGTCCGAGTTGCCGTCGGTATTGTCGGTCAGGAAGCACTGCCCCGAGCCGTCAAAATCCGTCGCCGGGTCGCCGCGATCGCCGCCCCCGACCGGCACTCCGCGGGTCCACGCTCCGTCGGTCAGGCCGGGGCCGTTCACGACGGTCCAGCCGCGATCCGTCTCAAAATTGTCGCTGAACACCGTCGATACTTCGCCGACAGTTTGGGTGGTCGTATTCGTCACGGCTTCGCCCGTCGCGACGCCGCGAGCGCTAAAGAAAAATTCCGGCGTCGCGCCGCATATCGCGCCGGGCAGCGTGCCGCGATAGACATCGCCTCCGAGCGGCGCGAGCGCCACCGACGTCAACGGTCGGGTCGCGTCATAGCGGAAGCGCAGTTGGAGCGAGCCCGCGACCAGCGCCTGGTTGATCGCGCGAATGCGCACGTCCACCGGCTGCGGCGTATTCGGCGTGATCTGCGACGGCACGGCGGTCAGCACGCTCATCTGCAAGCCGACGAAGTTGGGCGATGCCGCCAACGACAAAATCTGCGGTCCTTGCGGCACATTGAAGCCGCGAACCTCGATCCGCCACGTGCCGGCCGGCGGACTGTCGACCACGACCTGCTCGATGTTGTCGCGCCGATTCGGCCCGGAGCGTACGGCGTTGTTGCCGGGATTTTCCGGATCGAGCGTCCACGCAAAACGCTCGACGCCATCCGGCCCGATCAGAACCAGGTCGAGATCGTTGACCAGCGCGCTGGCGGCCAGCGGCGTGGCCGGCGGATCGTCCCACGCGAGGGTCACTTTCAGCGGCGCGGGCGAGGCAAACGGCACCGACGTAAACGCGACGTAGACGCCGCCCGCTTCGACCTGTGATTCAACGAAGTTGCCGCTGCGCATGAAGTCGATCGCGGCCCGTGCCCGCACCGAGCCATATCCGAAGACGTAGTCGGGGCCGGGGTTGCCGAGGTCAATGGCCGTGTGCGTCAGCAAGACCTTGAGCGTCGAGTTGCGCGGATCGGGCTGACCGGCGAAGCGCGTGCGAAAATCCTGCAGCATCAGTGCGCACACGCCCGTTACCGCCGGACACGCCATCGACGTGCCGCACAGCGCGGCATAACCGTTGTCGCTGGTTGAGTTGCTGCAAGAGGTCACGCCGTTGTCGTCGCCGCTCTGGCAGCCGGGACCGACCACGTCGGGCTTCATGCGTCCATCATCGGTCGGGCCCCAACTGCTGAAGCCGGTCATGCTGTCATTGTTGGAGTTCACTGCGCCGACGCAGACATGGTTCTTGGCGCCCGCGGGCGGCGCGCTGCTGTAATAGTCGCCGAACCCCTCGACATCGCAGCGGCTGCCGCTGCGCTCGTTGCCGGCGGCCCAGATGACGCGATACGGCGCGCCGAGACTGCCGCGGACGATCGCGTCGATCAAGGCATCGGTCACGCCATAGTCGCCTTGCAACTCACAGGCAAAGCCGTTCGGCTCGACATTCGTGCCGATGGAGTTGTTCGAGATGTCGGCCCCGCGGTTGATGGCGTCGCGATAATCGGCTTCGAGATCGCCGGGATTCGTATAGAGAAACGTTCCGCCGCCCGATGTTTGCAGCCCATAGGAGAGCAGTTGAACGTCGGGGGCCATGCCGCGGCGCAGCCCGCCGGAGGCGACGCCGGCGCCGCCGACGGTTCCCGCGACGTGGGTTGGGTGCGTCGAGCGGCCGGCGCTGTCGATCACATTGAGGCGGCCCTCGAAATCAACGTGAGTGGCGCGAGCCGTGCCGCCGTCATAGATCATCGCGGTTACGCCCGTGCCGGTGAGGCCCAGATCGGCCTGCACGCCATCCGCTTGAATCAGCGTGCGGCTGCTGTCGTTCAGCTCGGAAAGCTGCGGCAGAGCCGGCTCGATCCATTGCACGCGGTCTTCCTGGGCGAGTCCTTCGATCAGGCCCAGAGGCAGCTCGACCACGAGCGCGTTCACGCTGCTCAATTTGTCCATCACCACGCCCTGATAGAGCGGGATCAGGTCGCGCGCCGCGGCGGGCAAATCCACGTCCCCATGCAAGGCGACATAGACCGCGATCGTCGGCTCGGCGGCGGCGGAGACCACCTCCGCGGCATTGGTCAGCGCCCACTCCGGCACGCGCCCCGCCAACAGGTCGCGCTGCAGTTTCCACTCCGGATAGAGCGGCAACACGTCGCGCCCCAGCGGCGCAATCGCGGCGGCGGCGGCGTGATCAAACGGCGCGTCGAGCCGCACGACATAGGCATCGGCGCCGAGCGCACTCAGCAGCGTGACGCCGGCAAATTCGAGCGCGGTGCGCTGGGCCGCATCAGGGATCGCGTTGAACTGAATGATGGCGTGGCGTCCGCCCGCCGCCGGCCGCAGCGCGTTGAGCGCCTGCTCAAACGCCGCGGGCGAATTGGCCTGCGTCGCAACATCGGCGTTGCGCAGGTGGATCAGCGTGTTGTCAGCCCAGGCCAGCGCGGCGCAAAGACCGCACAAGAGCGTGGAACAGCGCAAACGTGATTTTCTCATCCATGAGGCTGTTACGCCGGGCAAGCGACGATGAGCGACAGGCTGCATACGAATACTCCTGCAACGGGCACATCCGGACAAGGCGCGTGTCATGTCATCTGACATGGGCGCACGTGCGGCGGCGGGCACGGTGCGAAACGTAGCGATGATTCATCAACAACATTGGCCCGGGTCAGCGCATGTCGCCCAGGCCGGTGGCTCTATCGGACTTTAGTCAGCGCCGGATTTTCGATCAAGCGCACTTGCACTACGCCTGCAAATTCCTTGCGCGTATCCACCAGCCGCCCCATAACGAATCCATGCTCGCGAGCATAGCTGTCGGGCTACGGCCCCCACACCAGCAGCGTTGGTGACGAACCGCCGCGGCTGAGCGCATAGAGCGTGACGCCCGCGGCCGAAGCCAGCCAGTAATCACGCGGCGCCAGCCACCACCAGGTCGGTCGATGCCAGGCGATGTGCTCCTTGGTAAAGCGGCGCAGGCCATAGTGCGGGTTCAGCACAAACCAGAGAAAGTCCTCCAGCACCCAGAAGAGGCAGACGAAAGCCGCCGAGCGCGCTTCCGCCCGCCACGTCCACGGCAGGCCAAAGGCATAGGGCAGATGCGCTACGATCGCGATGAAGACGAGCGACCACAGGTGATATCCCGTCAGCGGCCGCCCCGGAAAGAGCCAATTCCAGAACCGGCTGCGCAGGCGCCACGTGGGCAGCCGTGCGGCCCAGCCGGCGTCGCCCTCGATCTGAATCTCCAGCACGGCAAAGCATCCCGCCGCCAACACCAGCCCGAGCGCGAATAGCAGATCTTGCGTCATTCACCTTCCACATGGCGCCACGGCGCAGGTGCGGCTCAATCGAGCTGCGAGGCCGATCGGCATCGAGTGTGCGACATGACGCCGGCTGATCCGATCCGCCGGGCCATGCGAGGTTCACCGGCTTTGTCCGGTCGGCAGGCGCCATCATGACGGATGCGACATCCAATTCCAAGCCGACGCCTGGGGCGTGCGACGGGCTTCATGACGGTTCGGACAGGATTTCCGCGGGGAAGTCGGCCTCGTGGAGGCGTGGAGAGGTAGTGGGGTGGGGGTGGAGGCGCGGAGGCGTGGAGGGGGGACGCGCTTCCTGTTCGATGTTGATTGCGATCGGCGTCAGTACTCGCATGGCTGGTGCGCCGATTATCGCACGGTGTGCCAATGTGCGACGGGGTTGGGCATCGCACGGCGAAGGTTTCGCGAATCGCATGAACATCGGGCAGTGCGGCGCTGCGCCAGCGGATCAGCGCATGGCCAGCCGAGGCAATGTCCTCTCCGGCTTCGCGTCTGCTTTCGCACGCGTTACCTTCGCATAGGTTTTTGTCATCTACATAGGATCGAGTGATCCGGAGTGCGCAGCTCACAAATCTTGGTGCAATCTACGGCGGGTGCGGCCGCCAAGCGGACCTTCCGTTCACAATGCCTTAATACAGGCTGTGCATACTCATGTCACGCGACACGACCCCATACGACATTGCGTCTATGCGTCAAGAACCGCAGGTTGTATCAACACGCTGACGGTTTTCGCTGGCGCATTTGTTGAGGATGGCTTGCTTGGAGTTGTTCTCAACAACCGGCACAGTCGCGAAGCATGCCCCTCCATTGGATGCGCGAACGGAGCTGCGAAATGGCTCGCGCACGGAGCGCTGGAACATCGTCATGAAACAGGTGCAAGAAATGAACAAGCGTCTTGGAATCGGGTTCGGAATTCTGGCTATTTCGTTGCCGCCGGTTGCGTCCCTGGCCACAGCCGGAATCGTCACACTCTCGTCGGTTCGCGACAACACGATCTACGAAGATTCGACCGGGAGTCTTAGCAATGGCGCGGGTGAGTACTTCTTTGTCGGGCTGACCGGTGCAGGCGGAATTCGCCGCGGCCTAGTCCGTTTCAATCCATCCGTGCTGCCCGCAGATGCTCGCATTACGCGCGCGGCGCTGCGAATATACGTATCGCGCGCTCAGGTGGGGGCCAGTCCGGTTCAGATTTATCGTGTGCTCGCCGAATGGGGCGAGGGAATCTCCGATGCCGGCGAGCGGAGCGGCGTCGGCGCCCCGGCAACCACGAACGATGCGACTTGGCTTCATCGCCGATACCCCGGTCAGTTCTGGGCGACGCCCGGCGGCGACTTCGCGGCGGCGCCGAGCGCGACCATTACTCTGGGCGGCAGCGGCGCACAGTACGAAAGTATGCCATCCGCGGGGTTGATCGCGGACATCGAGGCCTGGCGCAACTCGCCGGGGTCGAACTTCGGCTGGTGCCTCATCGGCGATGAATCTCAGACATCGGCGAAGCGTTGCAACACGCGCGAGAGCATCTCTCCGGAAACGCGTCCGACGCTGTTCATTGAGTACCGACTCGGCCCGGCGTTGCCGGCCGATATGAATTGCGATGGCATGGTCAACTTCGCGGATATTGATGGGTTTGTGCCGGCGTTGGTTGATCGGGCGGCTTACGAGGCGGCGTATCCCGGCTGCGAATGGCTGAGCGCGGATGTCAATCGCGACGGTGTCGTCAACTTTGACGATATCACGGGCTTCGTGATTTGCCTCATCGAAGCAGGATGCCCCGAATAGTGGCATTGGGAAACGTGCAACCGTGACATGACGTGGTTGAATTCGTATTTCAAAGAATAACGGCGACACGTCGCGCGACGTGTCGCCGTCCTGATGATTCACTTGACTTCAGTAAAGCTGTCCGGCGTGGCCGGTGCGATTACCAGCCGCCGATCGCGGCTTGCATCGCCAGGAAGAACAAATCCGTGTTGTCCTTTACGCCGATGAACTGCTGCGCGCCGCGGCCGGCCGCCGAGAACGGGATGTCTGACGCGGTGTGGGCCGCGACAGGATCGGCAATCTGGCCGGTCACCAGGTACTTTCCGGCAGTGTCCTGACTCAGCGGGCCGCCCGGCAGCCCCGAAAGCGGCGGCTGACCGGCGAACGGCTGCTGGCCGTCGCGCAGCGGCAGGGCGTTCGTGCGCCAATCCTCATATCGATCCGCATTCGCGGCATATCCGATCAACATGCGGAAGTCGATGTTGGTGTTCATCGGATAGCCATCCGTGGCGGTCGTGTAGCGCGGGAAGCCCGCCGCCTCGTACGTGCCGACGACGCCGTTGCGGATGAAGCGCTCGGTGCGCTGCGCGATGCGGGCTTGCAGGGCCGCATCGGTCACGCGCGAGCCGCCGATGATGTTCACGCCGGCGCACTCGTGGTCCGCCGTAACGACCACGAGCGTATCGGGGTTGGCATCGAGGAAGTCGAGGCACACCTGAACCGCACGGTCAAACTCGATCGTATCAAGAATCCAGCGCTCGGTGTCCATGTTGTGGGCTTGTTTGTCGATCGAGGCGGCTTCGACCATCAGCACAAAGCCATCCGTATCGCGGCTGAGAACTTGCAGCGCGGAAGCGGTCATTTCGTCGAGCATCGGCTGATCCGGGAAGCCGAAGAGATCGACGACATCGGATGTGCCGCGTCGGCCATCGATCTTATCAAGAGCGACGTTCATGTTCGAAAGTGCGAACAGGCCGACCAGTTTCTCCGTGGTCGCGGGGATCGCGGCCAGCTCGGTCGCGTTAGCGGCGTAGGTCCAGCCGGCGGTGATGTGATCCGTGATCAGGTCGCGAGTCGTGTCAACCGCGCCGGCCGGAACGCCCCAGCCCGTCGCCAGCTCGGCCGGCAACGCATAATCGGTTGACGCGCTGCGCGCCGACCCCGGTGTGCCGGCGGGGAGATACCACTTGCGACCGCCGCCCAGAATGACGCTCAGACCGCTATTCGCCGATTCATCGAGGTACTGATCCACAATGCCCGTGCCGGCGCCGCGGCTCTGCGTGTGGCTGGCCCAGGCGGCCGGCGTAGCGTCGAAAACATCCGAGGTGGTGACGATGCCCAGCGACGTGCCGTAGACCCGGTGGAGATATTCGCCGATCAACTCGACGCGCGGATTATCAAAATTCGCGGTGGTGTCATCCGGGAAGACGCCGTGCTGATTGTTGTTGCCCTTGTTGCCGCTGCTATAGCATGAGGAACCCGGCGAAGAATCGGTGACGATCGAGTTCAGCGAGTGCGTGATGGCCATGCCGGTATAGGGCATGGTGTCCATTGCCAGCAGGCCGCGGGTTTTGCCCTGAGCCACACCCTTCGCCATGATGCGGGCCGCGGTGCGGTGCGCGATACCCATGCCGTCGCCGATCAGGAAGATCACATTCTTGGCGCGTGCGCCGCGCTCTTCGACACCGGCGATTTCAAAGTTGCCGTCGCGCTCGGTTATCATGCCGTCGCTCTGCGTCACGCGCACGGTCAGCGTGTGTACGCCGGGGGTATTATTCGAATACGCCCGCAGCACACCCTGGACACGGCCCGCCGGCGGCGATCCGCCGGTTGCTGCGGTCAGCGCGGCGGTGCCCGGAACCGCGACATCGTCCACCAGGAACTCAATCGCAGTGATGGTCTGTCCCGCGTCCGGCGTGGCCGTCGCGGCCAGGTCGAAGCGTTGACCCGTCAGGAAGCGCGCTACGACCGGATCGGCCGTGCCCGCGCTGAACAGATTGCTCGGCGGCGTCAGGCGGTTTACCGTCGGCGCCGCAACCACAATGCCGGCCGCGCTGCAACACAGCGCCAGGCCGCTCACAAATCGGAGCATGCTCACATTTCTCACAAGACTCTCCTTCCAGTTGAATATCGTTTGTCGATCGGAGCGACCTCCAACGCTAACCGTTCAACAAACGGCAGATCGTTCTCAACCCCTCGATTGATCTCGTTCAGCCTCGCACCAGCGCGGCGATCGCCGGGCAAGCGCAACAAGAGTGTCGGTCCCAGTTCGCTACGGTCGCTGATCCACTGGCGCAGTCCGCGTTGCGGGTTCTTGCGTCACCGTAATGACGCGATCTTCGGTTGCAGGCGCGTGGCTTGCGGGTGCGCTGGTCGGCCCTGGGCCCGGCGCAATATGCAGCGGCACGACATCTCCGAACCTTTCGAGCTGCAACCGAATCCACGAGCGCCGCCCATCCGCTTCCGCTTTTCCATCGAGTTCCAGCACGCCCGTAACCAGCACCAACCCCGGAACGTGCGCAGCAACGGTCTTTTTGCCCGTCGGCATATGGACATACACCGTCGTGGGCGGCAGATCATCCGCCTGGCCATACTCCTTATCGTTCAACGTGATGGCGACCGGCGCTAAACGGAAATACCCCCACTCGGGCGCGCCGTGCCGCACCAAATAGCCCAGCATCCGCACGCGCTTCCCGCGAAGAGCCAGGGCCTCTTCAGCGTATTCGAGTCCCCGACGACCGATCGGCTTGAAGATCTCACCGAACTTGAGCGCGGCCACCCCTTCCGGCAGTGGCGGAATGATCGTGTCCGCTTGGTCCGATGAAGCGGGCCGCGATGCAGCCGCCGATGACTGCGTCGTCGCAACGATTCCCTGATTTCCGTTATTCTGATTCTCGGATGCCTGTACCGGCTGTGATGCCGGAGGTGCGGCGGACGCACGCAACGCGTCGGCCATAGCTGAATCGCACACCATCACGCCGATGGTCAATGTGCATAGCCATAATGGGCCTGATTTGCACAGCTGTGTAGACGTTGCTCGGGTAGACAACCTCGCCTCCAAAACTAGCAGCTACGTGGTACGCCCTGGTTCAAATCAGAATTTCGTCGCGAGTCGTTAACAGGATGGGCGGTGTCGGATTAAGAAGCGGTTAATTCGACGTGCGCGACATTGAACCCGAGAGCTGAAGATACAGTTCGAATTTGCGACGATGGGGGGTGCTCACATTTTTCGTGTGCTCGATTCTTGTGAGGTGTTACGGCGTCTTTCACCCGGCGGCCCAACTGGATTCCCCCCCCACTCCGCCCGTGGGCCAAGACATGCCGACGCTTCAGCCTTCGACATGCAGCCCGCCATAGGCCCGTCGCGGTCAGGCTAGACTTCCTCATCCTTGCAGTACAGCAAGAACAGCCATCGTACGTTTCCGCGCATCCCATCGCCGGCGGGGCCGTTTGCGATGGCTCGCGCCGACTCTATCATCCCTGCCGTGGCGATGGGCATTGTTTCACAAGCTTGCGGAGTTCCGGGCCGCGCCCCGCACGGCCTGAGCAGCCGGCGCGCGTATGCGCCGCACACGAACGCGCCGCATGCGAATGCGCGGCGCGTAACCGCGCGGCGCGACGGGGTGCTGCGCGCACCGTGCGCATTCGCCGGCCTGACGCTCGTGGCGATGTGGCTCAGCGGCTGTCGCCAGGAAACGCCGCCAAGTGATGACGTGCAGGTGCGGGCCGAGCGCGGGCCGCTCTCATTTGGCGTGCGGGTGTTTCCGAAATCGCCGCTGGTGGGCGACCCGGTCACGCTCGAATTCTGGGCGCAGACCCCCGCGGATGTTTCGGTCACATTTCCCAGCGGCGCCGATTTCGGCGAATCGCCGGCGCGCGTCAGCGCGCCCGTCAGCAGCCTACCGACCGTCGCCGGCGCGCTGCGCTGGAAGCAGACGGTGCAGTTGGATACGTCGCTCTCCGGGCCGCTCGAGATTCCGCCGCTGGTCATGCGCTATTCGCAGCCCGACCCGGACGCGCCGCTCGGGTCGCCTGTCACTTCGGCGGTCGCGCCGACCACCAATCCCGTCAACGCCGGATCACAGCCCGCGTCGCGCCCGCTTCGCACAGGCGAACTTGCGCTGGAGACCATCACGCTCGAAGTCCGCGGCGTGTTGACCACGCAGGACAGCACCGCGCAGCCGCGCGACATCACGGGCGCCTTGCTGCCGCCTCCGCCGCCGTGGCCGTGGTGGGTGCGCCTGAGCGTGGTGGGCGCGGCGCTCGTGCTGGCTGCGGCGGGCTATGCTGCGCTGCGATACTGGCGATCGCGACGGCTGCGTCCCGCGCCGCCGCTGGCGCCGGAGGTCTGGGCCTTGCGGGCGTTGTCCGAGTTGGAGCGGGCGGAATGGTCCGAAGCGGGCCGGCTGCGGGAAAACTACTATCGCATGACTGAGATCATCCGCGTTTACATCGAGCGGAAGTTCCACCTCGCGGCGCCGGAGATGACCACCGAAGAATTCCTGCGGATGCTCGCCGGCGATGCCTCGCGGCTACCGTATGACCCCGCCCGGCTGCGCGCTTTTCTCGAAGCGTGCGACCTGGTGCGCTATGCCGCGCTGCGCCCGTTCGCGGAGGAAGCGCTCGAATCGTTGCGCACGGCGCGGGTGTTTGTTTCGAGCACCGCGGCCGCGTCGCAACGGCTGGAGTCTGACTCTGCCCGGCGGCCCGCCGCGGTCGAGCAGACCGCCGACAACTCATCTGAGGGCGCCGAACACCGCTCGCTGACCGCGCCCGCGCGCGTAGATAACCACGAACCCGAAAACCGGTGAGCTGCTCATGACGACGCGCCCGATGCCACCTCCGCCGCCGCCCGCTTCGTTCGGAGGGCCGCGCAGCGCCGCCGCAAACCCGCAAGGCCCCACGACGCTGACGACCGCGAGCTCAACCGCCGGGGCGCCCTATGCGGGGGGCCGGCCTTCGTCGCCGGGCGGCCGCGCGACGACATGGTTGGCGTGGCTGCTGGCGACCGGGCTGTTGCTGCTGGCGGCGTGGCTGCTCGGGTCGTCCGTGAGAAGCCCTTATCGTTTTTATCACCGTGAAGTGTTGTATCTCTTCGCCGTGCTGCCGACGCTTTGGTGGCTGTGGAGCAGCCGCGCACGCCGGCCGGTGCTGGTTTTCTCGACGGTTGCGACGCTCGCCGCCGCCGGCGCTCGGCGACACGGCTGGCCGCGCCAGTTGCTGCCGCTGCTGCGCGCGGCGGCGCTGGTGTTGCTGATCGTCGCGGTGGCCCGCCCGCAGAAAGCGGATGAGTCGAGCCAGTCGTATGTCGAGGGCATCGCGATCCAGATGGTCGTGGATGCGTCGAGCAGCATGAACGATCTGGATCTCTCGCCGCCGGGCAAGCGGCTATCGCGCTTTGACGTAGTGAAAGAGGTTTTCCGCACGTTTGTCTTTGGCGATGGCAAGCGGCTCGCGGGTCGCGGCAACGATTTGATCGGCGTCGTCCGCTTCGCGAAATATGCCGACAGCATCTGCCCCCTCACGCTTGATCACAGGAGCCTCGGCGCCGTACTCGACGCGCTGCGCACGGTCGCCCCGCGCACCGATGAAGACGGCACTGCCATCGGCGACGGGCTGGGACTGGCCGTCGCGCGGTTGAAGGATCTGAAGCGCACGACAGGCTCGGGCGAGCAATTCGTCATCAAGAGCCGGGTGGCGATTCTGCTGACTGACGGCGAAAACAACGCCGGCATGGTCAACCCGATCGAGGCCGGCGAGCTGGCCACGCGCAGTGAAATCAAGGTCTACACCATCCTGGCCGGCACAGGACAGGCCACCATGTTCGGCGGGCGCAATCCGGTCAATGACGCCGACCTGCGCAAGATCGCCGAAATCACCGGCGGACGCTTCTATCGCGCCGACGACAGTCAGACGCTGCTAGGCGTCTATGAAGAGATCGATCGGCTGGAGCGCACGCGCGCGGAAGAGCGCCGCTATGTGGAATGGGCCGAGTTGGCGGCGCCTTGGATCGTCGCAGCGCTGATTTGTCTCGGCCTGCACGCGCTGCTCGATAACACGCTGCTGCGCAAAGCGCCGTAGCGCGTTCTTCAATGACCGGTTTCAGAGGGACATCGCAGCCGCCGGTGAAAACCCCGTCGCGTCGGCCCACCGTGGCCGTCGGCGTTTTCTGGTCGCGGACGGCGGGTATCCGACCCGGCGTCGGGGTCGGAGCCGCCGACGCTACAGGCCGCGCACATGAGAGACCGCGCACATGACAGGCCGCTGGAGTTGATTCCGTGCCGGCGTCATCGCCCGCGACCGCCACGCCACGAGCGATCTCCCGGCCAGTCGTCGCCACCGGGCTGACCGGCGCGCTCGATTGCCGCCTGAACCTGACGCATGCGGCGATCAATTTCAGCGTCCGACGGCGGGGCCTGGCGCTCTAACCGTTTCTCGAGCTGCTCAAAAAACGTCGCGGAAACATGCGTCAGTTTGTCGCTCAGTTGCGCCCGCAAAACAGCCCGCCGCTCGGGGTCGCGCTCGACACGCACCGCGCGGGCCATCTCTCGATACTCCTGAATGAGCGATTCAGGCCCCGTGCCGCGCACCATCGAATCGACGCGATACTCGACAAAATCCGCCAGCCGCTTGCGAACATAACGCATGCGCGCGACGCGCCACGCGCGTTCCGCGCTGATCTGCCGGCTTACTTGCTCACGCAGCTCCTCTTTCGCGACGACGGCGGCGCGCGACTCCTCCGGCAACATCGTCAGCACGCGCGAATAGAGCCGGATCTGGTGCTCGCTCTGCACATACGCGGCAAAGACTTTGGCGACTTCTTCATCGCGATCCCACAGCCGCCGCAAGACGCGCAGCCGGGCAATCGCCTCATTCAGCGAGCCCATCCCGCTCCGGCGGTGGCGCTGCATGTAGGCGTGAAAATCCGGCAGACGTTCGCGCAGAAATGAGAAGAGCTGCTGTCGTTCCGCCGCCGACGCCGGTCGGCGATCCTCCGCCGTCGGGCGCGTCGGCAGAAAATCTTCGGTGTCAAAAAGCTGCTTGGCGGCCAGACGCTGGGCCGCTTCCGGGCGATCGGCCGCCGCCCCCGTCTCCTCCGCCGCGACAATATCCTCAGCCGGCGGCGCAACTCCCGGCTTCGTCGTCGCAACCTTTGGCTCAGATCCTGCGACGCGTTCATCCGCGCCTGCGCCCGGAGGCCAATAGAACATCACCGCAGCCGCCAGCAGGAATGCACCCCAGAGCGGCACGATGATCCGACGGGGCGGCCCAAAGCCCGGCGCCATTTGAAGGATGCGAGCGCACCAGCGCCATGCCGGCCGCCGACGCGCTGCCCAAGGCTGGCTATCCGGCTCTGAGCTGACGCCTGTCATCGTTGCAGAAATTGGATCGATCCGGTTCACCGCATCTCACCGTCCCTGAACTGGGGTGCCCGATCAAGCGCCGGTGCGTGCGCCGATATTAAAGCTCTCCTGCCAGTCTTCATCACCTTCCACGTCCGTGCGCAAGTCGGCGTCCAATTCCGACAATAACAGCGACCAGCCCTCATCGGACTGACTCGCCGCCTCAACCCAGCGATCGATGATCGCGGTGTCAACAGGGCCGTCGCCGCCCGTCCTAGTCGCCGGCATCGGATGGGTCTGAACAAAGACCAGCAGCAACGCCGCGGCGGCCGCAAACCCGCCGCCATAACGGGCCCAACGCCACACCGCGCGCTCGGCCCGGCCGAGCCGTGCGGCCCGCTTCACCGCCGCCTTGACGCGCACCAAAGTCGCCGGAACTGGTCTGATCACCGGTAAATCGGCGAGCAGCGTCATGTCGCGCTCGAGTTCGGCTTCGTGTTCTCGGAGTTGATCGTTCATGGCCTTGCCATCCATTTCCGGATTTCATTATACGGAGCCGCGGGAGCGTTCCCACGCTCCGCTGCCGGGCCGGGTGCTACGCCGGTCCGGCTGCATCGCTTCGTGCGTTATTGCCCGGCGGCTCAATAGTCTCCACTGCCGGCGACAAGATCTCACGCAGCCGGCCCAGCGCCCGATGAGCCCGCGCCAGCGCCGTACCCAGCGGCACACCGAGCAAATCCGCGATCTCGCGGAAGGACAACTCGGAATAGTGCCGCAGCAGCAGAATCTCACGCTCCGGCTCACTGAGCTGCTGCAAGCCGTTCTCCAGCCGGGCGGCCGCCTCGCGCCGGCTGATCACCTCGTCGGGCAAATCCGCCGGGTCGGCAAAGCGGGCCCCATAGCGCGGATCGTCCGTGACGGCGTCGAGGTTGGCGGTGTTGCCGCGGCGAATGCCCTGGCGGGCGCGGTCGCGCGCCAGATTGGCGGCAATCCGGAACAGCCAGGCCTCGAACCGGCCGCATTCCTGATACTCGCCGATCATGCGGACGACGCGAAGAAACGTCTCCTGCAACAAATCGTCGGCCACGTCGCGCGAATGCGTGAGTTGAAACAGCAGGCCATAAACACGCGGGCTGTACGCATCAACCAGCGCGGAGAAGGCCTCCGCGTCCTGCTGACGAGCACGGTGCAGCAGCGCATCTAACTCCGCCTGCTCCAACAGCGTTCCTCACAGCACAGGGCCAAACGTCGCAGAAACCGATTTCTTGCCGCTCTGGGCTGGGTTTACCCGCTGCCGGCTGTCGCCGCGATGCGGGTCCGACACTATCGGAACCAGTCCCGGTCGGATGGCCGGATTTTCGGGCAATACGGACGCCAGAGCCAGAATCGGAACCCCTGATTGTAGAGCGCAAGGCCCGCCGCGCCGGCGCCCTGGCGTGTGGCTCCTGCGGCTCCGATGAACCGGCAAGAGTATGATCCCCGCATGATGCTGGCGATCTTGCTGGTGCTCTCGATCGTCCTGACCTATCCGCGGCCCACCGCGCAATGGCTGACCACTCCCAGCGCGGTCTTGGCGCTGGCCGTCGCGACGGTCCTGGCGCCGGCGCTAACGGCCTGGTGGACGAGTCGCCGCACGCTCTCGACCCTCGACCGTCAGCCGGAGGATCCCTTCCCCGGGCAGCGCGTGTTCTACCGCGGGAGCATCCTCACGCAGGGCGTCGTGGCCGCGTCGCAGAGCGTGTTGCTCCTCGGAACCGCGTGGATGCCGCTGTGCAATCAACTGCCGGTGATCGGCGGCTGGGTCTTGGCGCCGACGCTGGCAACTCTGGCGCCGCTATTGTTGGCGGTGATGGCGGCGTGGATCGGACTGTTCAGCGGCGATCGCGCGATCCGCCAGCTCGCGCTGGAATATCACCTCTATCGCGGCAAGCCGGTCCGGCCGGTCTGGTCGCTCGGCGAGTATTTGGGCTACTCGCTGCGGCATCAACTGCTCTTCATCCTGCTGCCGATGCTGCTGATGCTGGCGGCGCGAGATGTGATTGTCCGCTATGAGCGCCGGCTTGTGCGGCCCGGTTTCGAGTATCTGCCCGACCTGCTGCTGGGCGGCGTGGCGCTCATCGTCGCCGTGATCGCTCCGGTCATTATTCGCCATGTCTGGGACACGCAGCGCCTGCCCAGCGGCCCGCTGCGCGATCGGCTCGAATGGCTCTGCGACAAGATCGGCGTGCACTGTCGCGAGATTCTGATCTGGCGCTCCGGCGGAATGGTCGTGAATGCAGCGGTGATGGGCGTGGCGCCGCGGCTGCGCTATGTGCTGATCACCGACGGCATGCTGGAGCAGATGACCGACACCCAGATCGAGGCCGTCTTCGGCCATGAGGCCGGCCACGTCAAGAAAAATCACATCCCCTATTTTCTGCTCTTTGCGCTGATCAGCGGCTGCCTGGTGACGGTCTTCTCCGTGCGCGTGCGAGAAAATCAGGCGCTTTATCAACTGCTCGCGGCGCTCTTCGGCGTCGTGCTGTTGTTCAAGTGGGGCGTTGTATTTTCGTGGATCTCGCGGTTGTTTGAGTGGCAGGCCGACATCTTCGGAACACGCACGCTGGCGCTTGCCGGGCTGCCCTGCAACGGCACTTGCGCCTTGCATGGCGCCGGTTCGCCCGCGAAACCACTGACGGATGCCGCGGTCTGCGCGACCGCGGCCCAGGTCTTCAGCTCGGCCCTGAATGATGTCGCCGTGCTCAACGGCATTTCGCCCGACGTCGGCGGCTGGCGTCATCCGTCGATCTCCTCGCGCTCGCGATTTCTCCATAAGGTGGCGCAAGAGCCGGCGATGGCGGCGCGCTTCGAGCGTCGCATCGGCTGGGTGAAGCTCGGCATTGCGGCCGCCGCGCTGCTGGGCTGTCTGTGGGCGGCCTATGAGATGAAGCTCTGGCGGGTTCTTGAGCTGGTGCGCGAAGCGCTGTGATGCCCTCAGATACGCGCCGGGTCTACACCGGACCTTTCAACGCCGCCGCGGCAAGCGCGCGCAGGCCGCTGCCTCCAAGCGTTCATTTCCGATCACATGTTGCGCCGCATTCGCCGACCGGGTCGATCGTGGTCTGTATGGGACGGGCGGAAATTGCGCGGGAGCGGCCCGACCGGGGGGCGCGGCGCTGGCCGAGCGCATGGGGATACCCAACCTGATTGCCGTCCAGCGGCGTCACCCTTGCTCGGGCACCGGTTCCGATTAGCCGATGATCCGATGGCGTTGAGCTTCCCCCCTGCGAATGAGGCTCACAGCGCGAGTAGCGACGTTGAAACGAACTCGACTTCATCCCGCCTGGCTGATCGCTCTCGGCGGCGCGGCGACACTGCTGGGCTTGCTGGCCGGCGTGCAGCGCTGGCTGGCGCCGGAGCTGCGCGCGCTGGAGGCCGCGCACATCCGGGTCGAATTCGACGAAGCCCGGCAGCGCATCGAACGCGCGCTGCAGACCCGGCTGGCCGGTCTGGCGCGCTCCTGCGGCGACTGGGCCGCGTGGGATTCGATGCATCGGTTCGTGCAAACGCGCGGCCCGGCCGAATTTGAGCAGGATAACTTCGGCCCCGAAGCGCTCCGTACGCTCGGCCTGAGTCGCGTCGTGGTCGTTGCCCACGACGGAAGGGTCGTCGTGCAGCGCGACTATGACTTGGCCGCCGACAAGCCGACCACCTTCGATCACGCCTGGAACGCCCCGACGCCGGAGCTCCGTGCCGAACTGCCTCGCGAATTAGCCGGTTTCGTTCAAGGGCCGGATGGTCAACCCTCTCTGCTCGCTGCACGGCCTATCTTGCGCACCGACCGGACCGGCGCGCCGGCCGGCCTCGTCCTGATGGTCGCACCGCTGCGCTCCGACGACCTCGCCGACGTGTCGGCAGCGACCGGCTGCAGCGTGCAGATTGACCCGGTTGACGCTCCGTCGGCAGCCCGGTCTGCTCAGGCGGAATCGCCCGGTTGGGATTCCTTGACGTTGCCGGCGGCCGGCGGTGGCGCGGCGCTGCGTTTGCGTTATGGCCTCAGCACCAACGATTCGCACGCCTACTTTGAGCGGCTCCGCAGTCTCCTGGCCCTGGCGGGGCTGTATGTCCTCCTCGCCGCGGCGGCCTACTTTCTTTACTGCCTGATGATCTTCAATCGCGGCGGCGTCCTGGCTGCGACGGCGCAGCCGGCGGCCAAGCGCGCCCCCGCGTGCCTGGCGCTCGTGGCGACGGCGCTGGTCGGCGCGGGTTTGACCTGGCCGGCTTATCAACTCGCCAAGACCTGGGCCGGCCGGCAACTCACGACCGAGGAATCGCATGGCAACAGCCAGTTGCGCGCGGCGGTTGAACAAGCCTTGAGCGTGCGGCTTAGCTCGGCCCGCTGGCTGGCCGCGATCGCTCAGCGCCAGACGGCGCCGGCCCGTGCGGAACTGGCCACGCTGGCCGCGTTGGCGCGCGAGTATGCCGCCGATATCGAACAGATCGTATGGATTCGCCCGGCCCCGCGCTCTGCCGGCAGCGCCGCGCCGACGTCTCAGCCGACCACTTTGACATTGGAGGAGGTGCTCGCCGCCGCCGGGCGCAGCGACTCCGCCGCCCACGATGGCGCCGATGCGCTCTCAGAGGATGAAGCCTACGCGATCGGTCTGCTGCGCGACTATGCCTGGGAACCGCTCGCCCCTGAATCATCTGCGGCCGCGCCGGCTCACGCCGCCCCCTCCGAACACACGGATTGGCGCGTGCGGCTGGCCGCGGTCACAGAGAAACAACAAGCGCTTTGGGCGCTCCTGCCGTGGGAAAGCTCGTCGACTTCGTCCGCCGCGCTCACGCTGTTGCAGCCCGTGTACGAACCCAGCGCCGACCTGAGCACGCCGGCCGCGCGAGAGGCCGCGCTCCGGGGCGTGCTCGCGCTGCGGATCGCGCCGGAGCGCTTGATCGCGGATACATCCACGGCCCTCCGTTTGGACCATCGGCCCGCGACACTTTCATTCGATGAAGCGCCATCTCCGCTCGACGACGAGCGTTCCGCGGCGCTTGCGGAGGGTGCGATTCGACTGCAGGCAGGCGGCGCCGGATTCGCCCTGCGGGTGGAGCGCGGCCCACGCCTGGGAGATCCCGCCCTGCGCGACCTACCCAAAGCGGTGATCGCGATCGGGGTGCTGCTGACGCTGGTCGCGCTTGCGTATCTGCGGACGCTGCAACAAAGGCAGCGCTTCGCCGAATCGCTCGTCGAGCAACGCACGCGCGAACTCGGCGCCGCGCTGCTGACGCAAACCAAGCTCAGCCAGGAAATCAGCGCGGCCAATCAACGCGCCCAAGCCGCCAACGAAGCGAAATCCGCCTTTCTCGCGCATATGAGCCATGAGCTGCGCACGCCGATGAATGCGATTCTCGGCTTTTCCGAGCAGCTTCAGGAGGGTCAGCTTCCACCCGCAGAGCGCGACGAGGCGCTGACGGTCATCCGCCAAAACGGCGCCCACCTGCTCGAACTGATCAACGACCTCCTCGACTACACCAAGATCGAGGCCGACAAGATGACCGTCGAAGAGGTCGAATGCGACCCGGTCGCGCTGTGTCTCGACGTGCTGCGCACGCTGCTGGACCGCGCTCGTCGCAAGGGGCTGGAGCTGCGGCTCTTTGTCCGCGGCGAGAACCCGCCGCCGATCCTGTCAGACCCGACGCGGCTGCGTCAGATCATGATCAATCTCGTCGGCAACGCGGTAAAGTTCACCGAGACCGGCGGCATCCGCCTGTTGTTATCGCAGACGCCGGGGCGCGGCGCCGCGCCGCCGCACCTCGCCATCGACGTGATCGACAGCGGCATCGGCATGGCGCCGGAGGTGCTTTCGCGGCTCTTCTCGCCGTTTGCCCAGGCTGACGCGTCGATGTCGCGACGTTTCGGCGGAACCGGGCTGGGTCTGGCGATCAGCCGCCGGCTGGCGCGCTTGCTGGGCGGTGATATCACGGTGACGAGCACGCTCGGCAAAGGCAGTACGTTTCATCTGCACGTGGGCATCGGTCGACCTGCACCGCCAGGCTGGGGCGAAGCGCCGGCCCCCGCCGTGGGGCCGCACGGTCTGCGCGAAGTTCCGCTGCGCGGCTTAATGCCCACCGGTGGCGATTCGCCGATGCCGTATGCCGCTCGTGCCGAGGCCCCACGCGCTCTGCTCGAGCGTGAGCCAACCGCCGGCGCCACGGCGCCGGCCCAATCTGCCGCTGTTTCACCCTCCGCCAATGACCCGGCCGCTCCCACCCTTGAATCGACGCCGGTGGCAGCGCCCGCGCCGCCGCCCGGCATGGAAAAGGAAACTGAGCGCATGGCCGCTGGCTCGGCCTTTGTGCCCGCGGCGGCGCCACCCCCAGCAGGATTGGCCAGACCACCCGAAAACGCCGCCCCGCTGCCGCTGGCGGGCAGGATTATCCTGCTGGCCGAAGACGGCCCAGACAATCAGCGGCTGCTCTCGGTCATCCTGCGCAAGGCGGGCGCGACGGTCGATCTGGCCGACGACGGCCAGTATGCCTACGACGCCGTCCTCGCGCGCGAAGCCGGCGGCGGCGCCTATGACATCATCATCATGGACATGCAGATGCCGCGCATGGATGGCTATGACGCGACCCGCGCGCTGCGCGCCCGCGGCTATCGCGGGCTGATCGTCGCGCTGACGGCCCACGCGATGACCGGCGAGCGCGAACGTTGCCTTGAAGCCGGTTGCGACGAATACGCCACCAAACCGATCGACCGCAAGGCCCTGCTGACACTGCTGCAGCGCCTGCTCAATGCGCCGGCCACTGCGGCGCTTGGTTGACAGCGCCGCGCCGCACTTCTATCACAGTCGCCATGCTGCTTGATCCGACGCGCATGCTGGAGTTGGCCGCCGTCGGCGTGATCGCCGGGCTGGTCGGCGGAATGCTCGGCGTCGGCGGCGGACTGGTCATGATCCCGGCGATGTTGCTGCTCTTCGGCGACCTCTACGGGCCTGACTCGTTTCACCTCTACAAGCTCGCTGCTATCACGGCTTCGGTCGTCGTCTCGATCCCCGCGCTGTTGCGACATTACCGGGCGCGCGCCGTCCAAACGCGCATGCTCCTGCCGATCGTGCCGGCGGCGGCCGTCGGTGTCGCGCTCGGCGTCTATCTCGCGGGTTGGTTCTCGCGCGAGCTGACGCACGTCCTCCGCCGTGCTTTCGGCGTCTTTATCGAGCTGGTCATTCTGACGCAATTGCTCTTGTGGCTGCGGGGCCGGCGCGGCGCGGGCCCGAAGATCAACGCCTGCCCGCTGCCGTCACGCCACGCGCTCTATGCGCTGGCGGTCGGCGCGCCGACGGGCGTCATCGCCGGCTTGCTCGGCATCGGCGGCGGCGCGTGGAATGTGCCGGTCATGCACGTCTATTTTGGGATGAACCTGCGCCCGGCGATCGCCACCTCGACCGCGATCGTGATCTGCGTCTCGCTGCTGACCAGCATCGCCCAGGCGGCGGCGGTCGAACAGCTCCCGCCGCTCCGCGCCGCCGAGGGTTATTGGCTGGCGACAATTCTCGCGCCGGGGGCGGTCCTGGGCGGCTGGCTTGGCGCCGACCTCACGCATCGCCTGCCGGTCGGATGGCTGCGGCTGGTGTTCTTCTCGCTCCTGGCTGTTTCGGGCGCGCGATTGATCCTCGCGCCGTAGTTTCAGCCAGTCACTTGATTGGATGGCCCGCGCGGCGGCGATGTCGCTCAACACCACGCCGCGCGCAGCAGCGCCACCGCCTGGCAGGCAATCGCCTCCCCGCGGCCGAGCGCGTCGATGCCCTCGTTTGTGCCGGCCTTCACGTTGACCGCGCTCTCCGGCAGCTCTAGCGCGGCAGCGATCCCCGCGCGAATGGCCTGCTTCAACGGCCCCAGCCGCGGACGCTCGGCGATGATGAGCACGTCGACATTGCCCGGACGCAGCCCCTTCGCCGCGGCCAGCCGCAGCGCCTCGCGGACAAACTGCGTGCTGGCCGCGCCCTGCCATTGCGGATCGCTGTCGGGAAAGTGCTCCCCGATGTCTCCCAGACCCGCTGCGCCCAGGATGGCGTCGCAGATGGCATGCAAGACCACGTCCGCGTCGCTATGTCCGAGCAAGCCGAACTCGGCCGGGATGACCACGCCGCCGAGCACCAGCGGCCGCCCGGCAACCGTGCGATGAATGTCGTAGCCGATGCCGATGCGATCGCCCATGCTTGCTCCTTGCGCCGCCGACGATCGGCGGATCACAAAGGGTCTAAGAGGCTTCCAGCCTGTCGCGGGCTGGCCAGATGCCGGCCCCATCCTTGCACGTTGGTTACAACAGGGAGTATGCGCTTTCCCTGTGTCGAGCTGGCTTTTTGTGCGGCGCGGCGCCCGCTGCGCATCAAGCCGGCCGGGCGCGGCCCCGTGCACACCTATACTATCAAGGGCACGCGCGATCTGTCGGGACCGACCGCCCCGCCGGGCGGCTTGACACGATTCGTCGCGGGAGAACAGCATGGCGCGCAGGCGCGAAACGCTTGAATATCGAGATCTGCGCAAATACATCGAGCGCACCGGCGACATTTCGATCGGCGCCTATGCCCGGCGCCAGCGCTGGCAGCGCATCGGCGTCAGTGTGATCGGCGCGCTGCTGATTGTCTTCGCCGGGGTGTTTTTGTGGCGCATGCAGGTTGGCGGCGCCGCCGATGCCGGTCGACTCAGGCAGTTGCTGGCGTGCACGCAATGCGGTCGGCAGGAGACACGCCCGGTCGACGCGGATGTGGTGCTGCCGCTGACGTGCACGGCCTGCCAGCGGCGCACGCTCTTTCCTTTGTGGCGCTGCGCGCTGTGCAACAAGACGCAGATCTGGCCGCAGCGCGAGGGTGATGCCACGCTCGAAGGGCCATCCTGCAAGACACCTCAATGCACCGGCCGGATGATTGCAGCCATCAACCCAGCGGACGTGCCGGCATTGCCCCCGCCCACCCCGACCGCACCGCGCCCCTGAGCGGCGCTGCGGTTGCTTTCGATCACGCTGGGATGAGCATGGAACGCACGCCGCGCCGCTCGAGCGAAGCCGGCCCGCGCCGTGGCGCGCGGGCCGGCTTCGCTGCCCGTGATAGGTCAAGCCAGCTAGAATCTCCGCATGACCGCAGGCCCCATTCCGCCGGAAGTATTCTCCGCGATTCATGCTTCCCGTCAGATCGCACTGATTGGCCACGTATCGCCCGACGCGGACTGTCTTGGGGCGATGGTCGCGCTCGGGCTGGCTCTGCCGGAACTCGGCAAGTATCCGCATCTGGCCTTGCCCGCCGGCAGCGTCTCACGCCGGATGGAGGCGCTGCTTGCGCTGGCAGGGGCTGTGCCCGCGTCGCGCAGCGATCTGTGCGCGTGCGACCTGGCGGTGGTGCTCGACACGGCCCGCGACCGCCGCGTGAACCTCGACGGCAAGCTCGAGGCGCTGCCGTCGGCGGTCGTGCTCAACATCGATCATCACGCCACCAACACGCTCTTTGGCCGCTGGAACTGGGTCGAACCGCATCGCAGCAGCACCAGCGAAATGGCGTATGAGCTGATCGTGGCGCTCGGCTGTCAGGTGACGCCGACAGTGGCGACGCTGCTTTATGCCGGCATTCACACCGACACGCAGGGCTTCTCGCTGGCCAACACCACGCCGCGCAGCCTCGCGATCGGCCATGAGTTGGCGGCCCGCGGCGCACGCGTCGCCGATGTGTGCGAGACCCTGCACCGCAGCCACAGCCGCGGCGAGTTTGAACTGTTGTCTCAGGTCTATCGCAACGCGCGCGTCAGTTCCGACGGCCACGTCGCCTGGAGCACGCTCAGCCACGCGGAGATCCTCGCGACCGGCTGCGACGCCGGCGCGATTGACGATCAGGTTGAAATCCCGCGGAGCATCGAGGGCATCTCGATCGCGATTCTCTTCACCGAAGGCGACCCGGGCATCATTCGCGTCAACTTTCGCGGCGAGCGCGGCACGCCCGTACTGGCGCTCGCCGAGCAGTTCGGCGGCGGCGGCCATCAGCTTAGCGCCGGGGCGCGCGTTCGCGGCGAGCTGGAAAGCGTCGTCGGCCGGGTGGTAGAGGCGGCACTGGGGCAGAGATGAAGTGCGAAACTAGAAGTGCGAAGTGCGAAATCAGCAGGAACTTGGTGTGGCTAGTTGGGGGCTAATGGGTGGGGCGGCGCAGCTGGCGGACCGCCCCATCCTACACGACACAGCACTCGCCGAATGTGTCACGGACCCCGGCGCAGCCGCCCAGTAGCGTCGGCCCTCCGTGGCCGACGGCGAATCCAGGTTCACGTCCATTCGCGATATCTGACGGCGAAAACGACCCCATCCACACACACGACGCTGCGGGAGCCTCGGCGCGGCCTTTTCACGTTTTCACCTCGCCGTGCATGCTCATCGGCGTTGTTATCTGCCGCCGTGCTCGCACAGGAACGCGCGCAGCGCCGGCCAATCGGCGGCGTAATCATGGTGGCCGCAGGGCAATTCAACGTAGGTCGAGCGCCGCGCCGCCTGCGCCAAGCGCCGCCCGTGCCACACCGGCACGGTCCAATCCCGCACGCCATGCATCACCAACACCGGGGCTTCCAGCCGGCGGAGCGTCTGCTCGGTGCGGAATGGATGGCGACACAGCCCGGGCGGCACGAGGTAGCGCTGCCCCATCGCTTCCATGCTGACAAACGTGCATTCGAGAATCAGCGCCGCCGGAGGCACACGCTCGGCCAGCGCCGCCGCCACGCCGCCGCCCAGCGACAGGCCGTGATAGATGATCCGGCTGGAATCGACCTCGGGCCGCGCCGCCAGCCAGGCCCGAAAGCGCTCGGCGTCGGCGACGATCTTCTGCTGGCCAGGCTTCCCGCCGACGCGGCCATAGCCGCGATATTCCATCGTGAGCGCGTTATAGCCGAGCAGCGTATAGGCGTCGCAGACGCCCCAGCGCTCGTCGATCAGGTCGCCGTTGCCGTGAAAAAAAATCACCGCGGGTCCGGGCTGATCGGCGGAGCAACCGGCGCCGGGCTGATACCACGCCTCGACACGCACGCCGTCGGGCGCGGTCAGCCAGATCGATTGCACGCCCGCCTTCGTCGGCCCCACCGGCGGCGGCAGCGGATCAAACGCGCGCGGAAAGATCATCGTCTCCTGCGCATAGAGCAGATAGATCAGCCCCGCCCCATAGATCACCGGCAGCGTGCCGCACAAAAGCAGCGCCCGGCGCAACGTGCGCCTACGCCGTGCCGCGCGCGGCGCGGCACGATCTGATTGTCCAGCCGCGCCGGGCGCCGGCGCGACGGCGGCATCTTCGGCGGTTTCCGCTTCGCGCGAAAGATCGACCTCGTCGGGCCGGCGATCCGTGGACGGCTGGGCCGATTTCATGGCGTGCATGCTCCGTTTGATGATTGTCCTGTCGTCGCGGATGGCGCGATTGGGTTGATGCGCAAGCCGTTCGCCCGGTGGCAGCCCGCACCGCGTCAGACGCCACTGTATTCGCCCCGCCCACCCGACTGTTGGCACGCGACGATTCCTGACACAGTCCGACAGGGTTGCATCACGGCGCCTTCGGGGCCGGCCGCCGCAGGCGCATCGAAGGGTGAAAGGTGGCGGCGGGATTCGAACCCGCGCAGCACGGATTTGCAATCCGCTCCCTTGATCCTCTCGGGCACGCCACCACGTTGCCGCAATCATAGACGCGCGCGGCTCAACCGCCGCTGCGCTGGTCGAAACGGCGGAGGGTAAGATGCCCTTATGCGGCCCGCGAGCCGCTATACGACGTTTACGAAAGGAGTGTGCATGTCAAAACCCAGTCAGCGCCTGGCCGAATTGAACATCACTCTGCCGCCCGTGACCAAGCCGGTCGGGGCCTATGTTCCGGCGGTGCGCCATGGCGAGCTGCTGCATCTGAGCGGACAGATTCCGCTCCGCGACGGAAAGGTCTTCTACACCGATAAAGTCGGCGGCCCCGGCGGGCGCACGCTCGACGAGGCTCAGGCCGCCGCGCGGCTGTGCGCGCTCAACGCCGTCGGCATCGCGGCGGATGCGGTCGGCGGCGTTGACAACATCGTGCGCGTGCTGAAGGTCATCGTCTATGTCGCGTCGCATGAGGGCTTCACCGATCAACACAAGGTGGCCAACAGCGCGAGCGACTTTCTGGCGGAGATTTTTGGCGAAGCCGGCCGGCACGCACGGGCCGCCGTCGGCGTCGCGGAGCTGCCGCTGAACGCGACGACCGAGGTGGATGTCCTGTTTATCGTGCGGTAGGGCATCCGCTAGCGCGCGCCACCGTGCGCACGGCGCCACCGACGGGCGATGCGAATAGTGGGTGCGCGCTGCGGCCTGTGACGTTTCATGTCACGCACCCTGACAAAGTCGCATCGCGTTAGCCCCAGACCACCAGGCCGCGGTCATAGCGGTCGGCCAGATCCTCGCGCCGCGGCACGACGCGCACCATATAACCCGAGCGTCCGCTGAGCGAGCAAGGGATGCGGCCCTCAAACTGATGCTCTCCGGGGCCGGCGGGTTGGATGAGTTTCATCGAGACGGCTTCACCCTGCGTGATCTCGCCATGCGTGCTCAGCGGGCCATGAAAAATCTCGACCGCGACGTCATCCGGCGAGACGGAACCGAGGTGCACACGGGCGGTCAGGGCGAGTTGATCGCCGACCTTCAGCACCTCTTGCTCTTCGGCCCGCACGTCGACCACGCGCACCTGATGCCACTGTCCGTGCAGGGCGTCCTTCCACGCGGCCAGCTTGCGGGCCAGGTCAAAGTTGTCACTCGACAGTTTCCGCACGCGCTCCAGCGCCGGGCGGTACATCTTGCCGCAATACTCGCGCAGCATGCGATGCGTGTTGAAGACCGGACAGAGCGTGCGCATCGCCTCTTTGATGCGCGTCAGCCAGCCGCGCGGAATGTTGTCGAGCGAGCGCTCGTAGAAGAGCGGGATGACCTCGCGCTCGAGCAGCGTATAGAGCGACTCGCCCTCCAGGTGGTCTTGAAACGCCAGATCGTCATAGACGCGGCCGTCGCCGATTGCCCAGCCGTTGCGGCCGTTGTAGGCCTCCGGCCACCAGCCGTCGAGCACGGATAGATTGAGACCGGCGTTGGGGGCAAGCTTCATGCCGCTCGTGCCGCTGGCCTCGTGCAGACGCAGCGGGTTGTTGAGCCACAGGTCCACGCCCTGTACCAGCACACGCGCCAGGGCCATGTCGTAATTCTCAAGAAAAACGATCCGCCGGCGAAACGTCGCGTCGCCGCAGACCGCCGCGATCTGCTTGATCAGTTCCTTGCCGGCGCCGTCGGCGGGGTGGGCCTTGCCGGCAAAGATGAACTGCACAGGCTGCTCGCGCGAGGCGATCAGCTTGCCGAGCCGCTCGAGATTGCGGAACAGCAGCGTGGCGCGCTTGTAGGGGGCAAAGCGCCGGGCGAAGCCGATCGTCAGCGCTTCCGGGTCGAGCACTTCATCCGCCGCTCGAATCTCCGCCGGCGGCGCGCCGCGCCCTTTCAGTTGATCACGCAGACGGCGCCGAACATTGGCGATCATTCCTTCGCGCCGACGAACGTGGACGCGCCACAGCTCGGCGTCGGGAATCTCATGGAAACGATTCCAGCGCGGGTCGTCCGTCTCGGCCTCGTCCCAGGCGGGGCCGAGATACTGTTCGATCAGGTCGGCCATCGGCTGGCTCATCCAGGTGCGCGTGTGAATGCCGTTGGTGATGTGAATAATGGGCACCTCTTCGCGCGGCACGCCGGGCCAGTAGCTTTGCCACATGCCGCGCGCGACCTCGCCGTGCATCTTGCTGACGCCGTTGCTCCGATAGGAGGTGCGCAGGGCGAGGATCGGCATGCAGAACTCGACCGGGCCGTTGCCGTTGTTGAGGCCCTCGCGGCCCAGCGCGAGAAAATCGGCGAAGGACAGCCCCAGTTCCGCCGCCATCCAGCCCAGATGCTCCTCCAGCAGGCGCGCGTCAAAGCGATCGATGCCGGCCGGCACCGGCGTATGCGTCGTGAAGAGATTGCCGCCGGCGGTGGCCTCGCGGGCTTCGCGGAAGCTGAGGTTATGCTCGCGCATCGCCTGACGGATGCGCTCCAGCGCCAAAAACGCCGCGTGCCCTTCATTCATGTGGCACACGTCCGGGTTGTGGCCGACCGCCCGCAAGGCCCGCAACCCGCCAATGCCCAGCAGAATTTCCTGCCGCAGCCGCATGCGATGATCCCCGCCATACAGCCGGCTGGTCAGCGAGCGCAGCTCCGGCGGGTTGTCAGGAAGATCGGCGTCGAGCAGATAGAGCTTCACGCGCCCGACCTGCACCAGCCAGATCGCCGCCGCGACGGTCTGCGCGCCCAGCGCTACGTGGATTTTTATGCGACTGCCGTCGGGGTTCTTCAGCGGGGTGGCGGGCCACTGATGAAAATCGTGCGCGGGATAACTCTCAAGCTGCCAGCCGTCTTCGGTGAGCTGTTGGACGAAGTAGCCCTGCCGATACATCAGCCCGACCGCGACGAGGGGAATCCCCAGGTCTGAGGCCGATTTCAGATGATCGCCCGCCAATACGCCCAAGCCGCCCGAATAGATCGGCATCGATTCGTGCAAGCCGAACTCGGCCGAAAAGTAAGCAAATAGCGCGGGCGTGCCGACAGCGTGATGTTCCTGATACCAGGTGCGGGCATTCATATAGACGTAATAGGCATCGGCGACGCGACAGAGCTGCGCGATATAGGCGTCGTCGCGGGCGGCCTGCTCGAGCCGCGTCTGGCTGACCTGCCAGAGCAGCGCCACCGGGTTGTGATGCAGCCGCGACCAGAGATCGATGTCGAGCCGGCGAAAAAGCTCCATCGCCGGCGGATTCCACGCCCACCACAGGTTGTAGGCCAGATGTTGCAGCGGTTCGAGCGGCTCCGGCAGGGCCGGCACAACGGTAAATGGGCGCACGTTGGTCATATCGTCATTATCGGCGAGATTGGGCGAATGGCGAGTGCGGCGGAAACGAATCGGCAGCCGCGCGTGGAGCTGTCAGCTCAGTCATGTCCGCAGCTGGAAGTGAACACGCGCAGCGAACCCGCAATCCGTCCGCTCGGCATGTAACGGCGAACGTCAGGGAGCGCTTCGATCGATCCACGCGCCTGCGTCGATCTTTATGGCGCAGCCAGCAGCGTGCGGAGCGCATCCTTCGCGGTCGGCGAAGGCTCGGCAGCGAGGCGCGGCTGAAGTTGGCGTCGCTCATCCTCATTGAGCTTTTGATCGCCCGTGGCGACGCGACCAAGCTCTTCCGCCGCTGTCCGCCGCACTTCGGGCGACGGGCTTTGCAGCTCACGCAGCAGCCACTCACGCAGGCGCCGGCGCGCGGCGGTA
This sequence comes from uncultured Planctomycetales bacterium, assembly GCA_964418235.1. GTDB lineage: Bacteria > Planctomycetota > Phycisphaerae > UBA1845 > Fen-1342 > CAYQLG01. The sequence continues at coordinate 23,260 of CAYQLG010000003.1, read as the reverse complement.
TCTCCCGGCATGGCAGCAATCAGATCGCGATATTCGCGGATGAACACATCGACCGGATCGGCGCTCGGCCACCAGATCCGAACGGTCGAGAATTCATCCGCCGTCAATTGATCGGCGGCCGCACGCTGCTCGCCTGATGATCGGCGTGTGACGAAGACGAGATAGCGTCCGCCCAGCTCAAGCGATTCGCCGACAGACGTGGCCTGGAGGATTGCCAATTCAGAGTCCGCTGTTGCCGCCGCGCCATCCCGTTTAGCCGCCGCGCCGCGCAGGTTTTCGTCGCGCTTGAAGTAGAGCCTCCAGTGCAGCTTCGAAGCCGGGTGGCTCTCGCGCCGGACCAACACACCGACAAACACAGACTCCGCCGAATTCCAGAGCGCCGCCAGGTTGGGCGCAGCCTCGCTGCGACGGATATGCGGCGCTTCATAAGCGCCGCGCGGCGGCGCGCTCTTGGATAGAATCGTCGTATCGACTGAGATTTCGCTTTCGATCGGGCGGCGCGCGTCAAGCCCGGTCGCACGCAGCACGGACTGGCCGGCCGGCAATGCGGACACATAGCCGACATGCTCGGTGCCGGCGGGCGCGAACGGGGCCAGGCGTACAGGCAGGTCGTTGAGATAAACCGCGACGCCGGGGAATGTATCCGTCGGGGTCGGCAGCGGCGCGCGTGTGGTGAAGACGATGCGGTAGCGGCCAAGCGACGAAGCGGCCTCTTCCAAAGCGATGATCTGTTCGAGCTTGACCGCTGCACGTTCGCCGGCAGACGCCGCCACCGGCGACATGAGGGCGATCGAGAGCCAGGCGATCCCAAACGCCGCGGCGGCTCTATTTAGCTGAGCATGCTGGGCAGGTTTCATGGTCGGCACTCCGTTTTCAGCGGGCGAATTCAATGTCGTCCAGCGCGATTTTGCCGGTCGCCCGGCCGAATTCAAACTGAATGCGATCGATGTTGCGCAGATTCAGCCGCGGCTGATCATTGCGGAAGCGGCAAAGCGGAATGCGAATCGTTTTCAGCATCGACTTGGTCAGGTCGGCGTCGTCGGTGCGCGTCTGATGCACCGGGATCGCCGTGATCGTCGATGTCCGCACCTGCGCTTCGCGCCCGCGCCCGTCGCGCAGCTTCACAATCAGATCGAGCGGTGCCGCCGAGGCCGCGTCACGGCGATCCTGCGTCACGCGGAAGCTGAGCACGCTGTTGGCGCTCACGTCGATGCCCCGCCCCGCCGCGGCCACGCCCGGCGGGATCGTGCGATAGAAGTCAGCCGCGGCGTTCCATTCAAACAAGACGCCGCGCGTGTGATGAAAATAGGACTGGGTCGCATCAGCGGCGCGATTCGCGCCGATCAACTCTGGTTCCGCCGGCGGACCAACCAGCGTCGTGGTATCCACGCCGGCTTCGCCGGTAGAGGTTGTGCCGAGCGCGGGGTTGGCCTGGAAGTCATCAACCACCAGCCGCCGCGCGGCCGTGTCCTGATATTGAAGGTGCACACGCGCTGCCGCGACAGTGCCCGCCGGCGGCAATTGCTCGGCCGCAAAGCGGAAGTAGTCGAGCAGGGCCGCCTCGCCGCCGGCGTAGCCTCGAATGAAAGCCTGGCCATAGCTGACGAGCAGGTCGCGCTGCTGTGCTGCGTTGATCGTAATGGCGACGTTACCGCCATCGGCGGGCCAGGATGTGTTCCAGTGGTTGTGATTGGCGCCCTCGACCCAGGCCAGTTGCTTCGGGCCGGGCGGGCTGCGGTCATAGGCGCCCAGCACATGATTGGCGGTCGAGCGCTGCGCCGCCAGACCCAGCCCCGGAATCGCCGGCAACTGCGTGTCGCCCCCGCTCACGTCGCCATCGTCATCGCCCCACATGCCCAGGAAAGGTATCGCGGTGGCCAGGCGCGACTCCGCATTCACGCCGCCGCCATAATCCACAGTTCCGTCAAAGAAGCGCGTCGGCGCCAGGCTGATGACAGCCCGAATCGCGAAGCGCCCCTCGCCCGCGCCCGGCCCGACCGCGGGACCGTCCACTTCGGGATTTCCCGTACCGACGGATTCATTCATCATTTGCGCTCGCACGACGCAATCACCGCCGCGCGAATGGCCGACGAGCGTGATGTTGCCCAAGTCAATGCGGCCCTGGAGGACATGACCCGCCAGCCCGTTGATCCGCTCCAAATTTTCGATATGACAGAGCACCAACCACGCCCGGCTCAGAATGCCCGGAAAGAGCGAGGTGAAGTCATCCAGCCCAAGGCTGATCGACAGGTAGCCGCGCTGCGCCAAGGCATCCTGCAAATAGGTGTAGCCGCGGTAGTTCTCATCGCTGGGGTCCGGGCCGCCGGTGAAACGGCCATGATTGCCGTGGGCGATGACCACCACCGGAAAAGCGCCCGTGCCCGCCGGCCGCGCGTTGAGACCGCCGGCCCCCGCCGCTGGGTAGCGCACTTGTGCGCGGATGTCAAAGCCTGGCAACAGATCCACGCCGCTATCGATAAATGCGCCAGAGATTTGTTGCCCATCGAAGTCAAGCGTTGCCGCTGTTATCTCGGGAAAAACCGGCGCGCCCGGAACGCCCGGCGGCGCGGCGCCGGCCCGCACCGCATTGGGAAATGAGATGTCCTCGATCCAACCGACCGCGTTCGGCCCGGCCGCCGCCGGATCGTCCGGCGTGGGCAAAGCCGGGCAGAAATTGCGAATCCGCGTCCGTACGCGCCGGCCGCAGGGCGGCGGCCCGCCCGGCCGTGAGGTCACAAGGCACGTGACGAACAGATCGATATCGGTGAAATCGACGTAGGTGTCATCGTTCATGTCGCCCGCGAGCGGATCGCAGCCTGGATACATCCGCTCAAAAGCCGCCTCGTCGGTGAGCCGCAGAACGAAAGCGTCCAGATCGTTGAAATCGATCGAGCCGTCGCAGTTGATGTCGCCGACGGCGTAATCACACACACCCTCCGCGCAGGACACCTCGTCAACTTGCGGAAAACCTCCCAGCATCAGGCAGGTCGCGCGATCGAGATCCTGACAGGAGCCATCCTCAAAACAGCACACGCCGAGAATGCCGGCCAGGCCGCTGGCGCTGCAACTCAAAATGACGAGCAACACGAAGGCCAGCCGCGAGACTGTGCACATGGTCAGCGCTCCGATTCATCGACAACCGGCCCGTAACGAGACCGGCAGGCTCCGCAAACGAATCCGACTCACTGTAAGCAAGTACGAGAAGAGTATTACGTTCAGCTCTCACTTTTAGCACTATCGCATGACGAAGTCAATGTGATTTTCCGCTCAAGCGGCCGATGTCCCGCGCTTCGACTGCCATCATGCGATTGTTCGGTCCGGCGCCGCCGCGCAGCACGGATGGCGAGAACTGCCCGCGTGTGTGCCGCTGCGCTTGAACACGGACTGCTGCGAAAACCGGTGAGCGGCAAACGGTGAGCGCCCAGCGGTGAGACCTCCACGAGGGAGCGCTCCGGGGCAGCGCCGGCGGACGCTGCTCCCCAGATCGGGCGAAAGCGCTGCGGCGCATTCGACGACAACGCTGCGCCGCAATGCGGCCTCCGCAACGGGCCGCCGCAAGCGCTACATTCGGCCCATCCGGCCGTTGGTGGTGAGCCGGCTTGTCTATGCCGGAGCAGCGCACAGCCGCTGTTCGCATGGGCTCGGCGTATGGCAGGCGCTGCGCCAGGCGCTCGATTTTCTGCGCCGCAGCGGCGCGCGACCTCTGCCTGTCCGATACGTCGAATGGGCTGTGCGCGCCGCTGCGCTGCTGCGCAACAGCGGTCACTGCCCGCTTCGCACGTGCCGGAACATCATTTGAGCGGCAGGCGCTACGCCGCTGCTTTTTCATGCCTGATCAACATCGTGATCGGGCGCGGACAGAGCATTCGACGGACTGCAAAACCGACTGACCCACGGTCGCCGCCGATCAACGCGAGGTCGGTTGATGACGTGTTCTTCGGCAGGCACGCCCGTTGCGTTGAGCCTGTCGCTCGCTCGCAACTGCGCGATGTTTTCTCCGCGCAAGCCGGTTGTCGCGGCGCCGCCGATTCGAGGATCATCATGGTTGCTCGTTGCATGTGCATGGCGATCTTCATTGCCCGGTCGCAACTCTCGCCGCACCGATTTGTTTTCCGACCGCTTCGCTCGCCCCCTTGTCGATCGGCTGATTTCTGAGGACGATTCGCGAGTCGGTCATGGTGGACGACATAAGGTTGCTCGGAAGGAGCCGATCATGACGCGGATTTCGATCTGCGTGGTGGCGCTGCTTATGCCGGCGGCGGCGCTGCTGTCGCTCGTGGGGGGGTGTCAGCCGGCCGGCAAGATGGAGCCATTCAGGCCGCTGGCCAAGAAAGACTACGCTCGGCAGCTTCCGCCGGGTGCGCTTGCGCTGCGAAAAATTGAACCGGAAGACTACCCGGATTTCACGGCGGCGTTCGCCGACCGCCGCGGATTGGTCGAGGCCCTGCGCCATAGTCTCGCCTATTTGCGCAAGCCCTCCGCCCAGCGCTATTACCCTTACGGCGAGATTTCGCACGGCCGCGTCGTCGCGAGCCTCGAGCGGTTCGCACGGCTGTTGGAACAATCACCCAGCGCAGACGAATTGAACGTGCGCGTGCGGGCCGAGTTCGACGTGTATCAATCGGTCGGCTGTGACGATCGCGGAACGGTGCTCTTCACCGGTTATTACACGCCGATCTTTGAGGGCCGCAAGCGCCGCGATGAGCAGTTCCGCTATCCGCTCTATCGCCTGCCGCCGGACGTGGCGAAAGACGGCGAGGGGCGCATCCTCGGCCGACGCCGGCCGGATGGCTCGATGGTCCCCTACTTCACGCGGCAGGAATTGGAGCAGCAGCGCTTGCTGGACGGTTTGGAGCTGGCGTATCTGCGCAGCCCGTTCGAGGCCTACGTCGCGAATGTGCAAGGCTCAGCCAAGCTGCGGCTCGAGGATGGCTCACTCTACGAATTAGGCTATGCCGGCAACAACGGACACGAGTATGTCTCGGTCGCGCGGGCGATGGTGGCTGACAAGGCCCTGAACAATAACGAGGTATCGCTCCAGGGCATGCTGGCCTTTTTCCGCGCAAACCCGGAGAAGACGTTCTATTACACATGGAAGAACCCGCGCTATGTTTTTTTTGCCGAGCGCCCAGGCGGTCCCTTCGGCACACTCAACACGCCGGTCACGCCGCTGCGCACCATCGCGACCGACAAAGAGATCTATCCGCGGGCCGCGCTGGCGTTTGTGAAAACGCCGATTCCGCGCAATGCGCGCGGCGAGAACGCCCCATTCGCCGGTTTCTTTCTTGACCAGGACAGCGGCGGGGCGATTCGAGCGCCGGGCCGCTGCGACCTTTACATGGGCGTCGGGCCGGACGCCGAGGCCATTGCCGGCCGGACACTCTCGGAGGGTCAGCTTTACTATCTGTTCGTGAAGCCGGGAGGCGAATTGTCCAATAATTCCGCCGGTCTTGCCCCGCAGCCCACGATGGTCACACCCGCCGGGAGCGGTTCGGTATCTTTTCCGCCGGCCGCCGCATCCGACCCATCGGCGAAACCGCGATAATCGCCCCGTGCGGGGCGAATGGATGATACGATTCTTCAGACTGGGCGTATACCCACGACCGACGAGCGGCCAGCGGCCGTGTCTATGTGGGTGCAGTTTGCGGCCGCTTGATGAAAAATCGAATGCGGTCGATACTATTCAAGGTTGAGCAGGCTCCCACTGGCTCGGCCACAAGCATGCGCGTCAGACCCCTGATGTGCAGGGATGGAACGTCCCCATGACGTATGTGCTGAAGTCGATCGAGGAATTGGCTGAACAATTGCGCCGCGGTCCGACCCGTTTGCGGCTCAAGCAGCTTCTGGGCATCGAGTTTCTGCTCTCGGTGGTTGAGTCCAGCAAGCCGTATCCATTCGACTTTGTCGTCCATGCCATCACAGGCTTCCGCCCGCGCCAGACGAACGGGCGCGAGGCCGCGCTGCTCGACGGCGAAGAGTTGGTCGCCGACCTCGTTCAACTCGCCGAGGATCTCAGCGACAATGCCGACCTTTCGGCGGACGCGCTGCGCGAGCCGGCCCTGACGGTGCAGGAGTTGGCGGACCGCTTCGACGTCAGCACCAAGACGATTTTTCGCTGGCGACGGCGTGGTCTGACGGGGTGGAAGTTCCGCTCCGCCGACCGGCGCGTGCGCGTGCTCTTTCCCGAGCGGTGCGTCCGGCGCTTTGTCTCGCAACATGCCGAGCTGGTCAGCCGCGGCAGCAATTTCTCGCAACTCACGAATACCGAACGCGACGCGATCATCACGCGGGCCAAGACGTTGGTGGCGGAGGGGGCGCGGACGGTCAACGCCGTCGCGCGGGTCATCTCGACGGAGCAGGCGCGGGCGGTCGAGACGATCCGGCTGATCCTGCGTTCGTATGACGAGGCCCATCCCAAATCCGGAATCTTCAATCGCTCGAAGCTGGCGGTGGCCGGCGACGATCACCGGCTGGCGATCTGGGAAGCGCATGTCGAAGGCGCGAGCCTGGCGGCGCTGGCGGTGCGGTTCAATCTGTCGCAGTCGGCGATCTATGCGATCTTGACGCATATGCGGGCGCGCGACTTGAAGGCCCGCAAAATTGAGTTTGTGCCCAGCGGCGAGTTTGATGCGCGTGACGCCGCCGCGACCGTGCTGGGGGCGATTCGCGGGCTGTCGGCGGGGCTGGCGCCGCCGCCGCGGCAGATACCGGCGGAGCTGCCGCCCTATCTGCGGCAGTTGTTCCGGGTGCCCCTGCTGGATCGTGAGAGCGAGGCGGCGCTGTTCCGCGCGATGAATTTCCTGAAGTATCAGGCCTCGGCGCAGCGCGACGCGCTCGACCCCGAGACCGCGACCGCGGCGCAGCTTGACGAAGTCGAGCGCCTGCTGGACGAGGCCGCGGCCCTCAAGAATCGCATCGTGCAGGCGAATCTGCGGCTGGTCGTCAGCATCGCGAAGAAACACCTTTCGTCGGGTCAGGATTTGTTCGAGCTGATCAGTGACGGCAACATCTCACTGATGCGCGCGGTTGAGAAGTTCGACTATTCGCGTGGTTTCAAGTTCAGCACGTATGCGTCGTGGGCGGTGATGAAGAATTTCGCCCGCTCGATCCCCGAGCAGCGCCGCCAGCGCGACCGCTTCCAGACCGGCCACGAAGATTCGCTTGAGACGATCGTTTCCGCCGGCTTCTCCGACCCCGACCGCAATCAGGACGCCGCCCTGCGCGGCGTGATCGATCGCATGCTGGGCAGCCTCGATGAGCGCGAACAGTCCATCCTGCGGCTGCGCTTCGGATTGGAAGAATCGACCGAGCCGGCGACGCTTGAGCAGATCGGCCGGCGGCTGGGCGTGTCAAAAGAGCGCATCCGCCAACTCGAGACCCGCGCGATCGAGCGGCTCAGAACGGAATTCGCGGACGACGCGAAGAAGCTGTTGGGGGCGTAGTGCTGCCGGCGGCGGCGCGCCAGTGCCGATTCGCAGCGCTGATTGGCCGATCGTGCCCACACACCGAGCCATGCCTGAAGCCGAACCGCGCCCGTGAGGAAGCGTTCGATTTCGGTCGCGCCTCAACACCCCACCCGCGTCGGCTGTCGGCATGGCCGCCGTTTCGCTTCATTGCTTGATTCACATTTTTAGTATGGCCCGCCGTCCAGCCCGCCAGCGCGTGGCATGAGCAGCCTGAGCCGGTCTACAACTTGATCTTGCGCTGCGTGCATCCCAGCGGCGACTGGCCATTTGCGCGCGGCTCGATTCCAATCGCTTCCTTACGGGCGCGGTTCGGTACATTGCCGGCGCGGTTCGGTACATTGCAGGCGCGGTTCGGTTTGACGGGGCGAAGCTCATCATCGCCGCAAAATTGATTGAAAGTGCCGGCGGGGCAGCGCGGCGGCCGGCACGACATTCGCTACACTCCGCGAAGCGCGACCCGGCCTGACCGGCGTTGAAGCACACCGACCACGCGCCGGCGCGGCGTCAAAGCGGTCGTGTCATTCGATCTTCAAGATGCGTGCATGAGGAAGGCATGAATCCACTCGCCATGACGCTGCTGCTGGCTGTGAGCCTGCTCTTTTTTGCCTACACCGCGCGCCGCCGCTGTAAGTTGATGCTTGTGGCAGCCAGGCCCGACCCGCGCCTCGACCAGGTTTCGCTGCGCGTGCAGGGCGTGCTCGAATATGTGCTCGGCCAGAAGCGCATGTTCCGCTATCGTCTGGCGGGGGTGGCGCACGCGTTGATCTTCGGCGGCTTTGCGGTGCTGCTGCTCAACTCGATCATGCTCTGGGGCCGCGGGTACGACCCGCATTTTTCGCTCTGGATACTCAGCCCGGGCCAGCCGCTCGGGGCGATCTATTGGTTTCTCGCCGACCTGTTCGCCGTCGCGGTGCTCAGCGGCGTCGCGGTGTTCATCTACTACCGCGTGGTCGGCCGGCTCAAGCGGCTGACGCTCAACACCGAAGGCGTCGTGATTCTCGGCATCATCGCGACGATGATGCTTTCGCATCTGATCTATACCGGGGCGGAAATCCTGCGCGATTCGGACCATCGCCGGACTTTCGCGGGATATGCCCCGTTCTCGTCCTTGTTTGCTGGAATTCTGGCGCAGGCCGCTTCGGTGCGGACGGTTGACGTCTGGTGGCAGGTCACGTTCTGGATGCACGCGGCGCTGGTGCTGCTCTTTCTCAATCTGCTGCCTTATGGCAAGCACTTCCACGTATTGACGGTGCTGCCCAACGTCTTGGCGCGCAGCCTGACGCCGCGCGGCCGGCTGGCGCCGATCACCGACATCGACGGCAAGCTGGAGCGTAGCGAGACGCTCGGCGCCAAGCAGATACAAGATTTCTCGTGGAAGAGCGTGCTTGATCTCTATACCTGCACCGAGTGCGGGCGCTGCTCAGACCATTGCCCCGCGACGAAGACCGGCAAGCTGCTCTCGCCCAAGCACCTGACGATCGCACTTCGTGATCATCTCTATGAGCGCGAGGCCGAGTTGGTGGAGCTTTCGCCGGCCCGCGCGGCGCAAGATGAATCGCTGCGGCCGCTGCTCTACAAAGACCTTGTGCCCGACGCGGTGAACCCCGAGACGCTCTGGGCCTGCACGACTTGCGGCGCTTGCGAGCAGGAGTGCCCGGTCTTCATCACATACATCGACAAGATCGTTGATTTGCGGCGGAACCTGGTGATGGAGCGCGGCGAATTTCCCGGTCAGTTGCAAAACGCCTTTCGCGGCCTTGAGACGGTCGGCAATCCGTACAGCTTTGCGAATGAGCAGCGGGCCGATTGGGCGGCAGGCCTCGACATCCCGCTGCTGGCCGAAAAGCCCGACGCCGAGGTGCTCTACTGGGTCGGCTGCTCGCCCTCCTTTGATGACCGCGCCCGCAAGATCGCCCGCGCGACCGCCACGCTCATGAAGCAGGCCGGCGTGAATTTCGCCATCCTCGGGCCACAGGAGCAGTGCACCGGCGACCCGGCCCGCCGCGCAGGCAATGAGTATCTGTTTCAGATGCTGGCGCAGGCGAACGTCGAGACGCTTACCAGCATGAATGTGCGGAAGCTCGTGACGACCTGCCCGCACTGCTTCAACACGCATAAGAACGAGTATCCCGATTTTGGCGCGAAGTATGAGGTCGTTCATCACACGGTCTTTCTCGCGGAATTGGTGCGCAGCGGGCGGCTGCGGCCGACGCAGCCGGTGGACGCCACCGTGGTCTATCACGACGCGTGCTATCTGGGCCGGCACAACCAGGTCTACGACGCGCCGCGCGAAGTGCTGCGCAGCGTGCCGGGTGTGCGGCTGGTCGAGGCGCCCGAATCGCGCGACCGCGGCATGTGCTGCGGCGCGGGCGGCGCCCAGATGTGGAAGGAAGAGGAGCACAGCACCGGCCCCAATGCGAGCAAGGTCAATCACGCCCGCACGAGCCAATTGCTGCGCGTCCTGCCGACAAACGGCGCCGGAAAAGTGGTCGCCTCTTCGTGCCCATTTTGCATGACGATGTTGACCGATGGCTTGCGCGACAAAGGGCACGCCGACGTGCAGCAGCTCGACATCGCCGAAGTGCTGCTGCGGTCGGTCGCGCCGCAGGCGTAGCCCTCGAGCAATTCTGCCAGGGTTTGCGCCGCGGGCTGTGCTCGATCGGCCGGCCCGGCCACCGGCCTTGGGGCGGCCTACAATCCTCAGTGATGAACCCACTTGAGATCACCGTCGAAGACGTTGCCCGGCGGCGCGCGGCGCAGGACGCCGAATTGGTCCTGCTCGATGTGCGCGAAGCCGAAGAGCTGGCCTTGTGCCGGATTGAGGGCGCTGCGCATATCCCGATGGGCGACATCCCCAACCGGCTGCAACACCTCGATCCGGACAAAGACCTCGTGGTCTTCTGTCATCATGGAGTACGCAGTGCAAGTGTCGCGAACTGGCTTCGTCAGCAGGGGTTGGAGCGCGTCTGGAGCATGCGGGGCGGGATCGACGCCTGGTCTGTCGCGATCGATCAGCGCGTGCCGCGCTATTGATCGGCTTGGTCAGGTCTTGCCCGGTGTCTCCGCTTCGTGACGGTCGCGGCGCTGCTGTCTGACGGAGCCACGACCGTGAGGGAGTGATTGGAGTCATGCCGGGCGCGAGTGGCTGCTCGCGGCTATGGTGCGCTTCGCGCCGTGCTGTATCTCCCTGCGTAGCTGCGTCGCTATTTCAGGCTGCTGCGGAATCTGAATCGCTTCCTGACGGTCGCGGCTCTGCTTGCGGGCGCGGCGCTGCAGAAGGTCGCGGCGCAACGGACGGCGACAGACCAACTGCCTTAGATCAGCCGCAGATCCACCCATGTGCCGTTCGAAACCTGCCGCACATAGATATCAGTAAACGCGACCCAGAACAGACTGACCCAGGCCCAATTCGGGTGCCAGCGATTGAGGCAGCTCACGCACTCCCACGCCTTTTTCCGCAGCGGCTTGTCAGAGAGAACGTCGTTGGCTCCGCCGATCAGATGCCGCAGCGAATGGCAGCCGAGCGTATACATGCTGAGGAAAAACACGTTGAGAAAGAGAACGATCGAGCCGATGCCGATGCCAAACTCCCAGCCGATCTTCTGCCCGCCGGCGTCAAGCTGCTTGAAGAACAGCCCGCTGACTGCGTCATAGAGCAGAATCGGCAGGAACAGCAACGCAAAGTAGAAGAAGTAGCGGTGGATATTCTGGAATGTGAGCGGCAGCTTCTGCTCGCCGCGGTAGTTCGAGCGCGGCTCCGCCACCGCGCAACTCGGCGGATCGGCCCAGAAGGCCTTGTAATAGGCCCCCCGATAGTAATAACACGTGAAGCGGAAACCCGCCGGAAAGATCAAGATGAACATCGCCGGCGTAACCCACGGGGGCAGCCACGCAGGGCGCGTCGCCGAGAACCAGGCATGCCCGGTGTTAGGCTCGGTTCCGCCGACCTCGAAAAACAGCGGCGAGTAAAACGGCGAGAGATAGTTCGGCTTGACCGTCGCGCCGCCGCCGACGAGCCGTGCGACCGCCTTATCGCTATAGAACCAGCGCCCCTCAAAGACACGGAAATGGGCCCAGACCAGAAACGCCGTGAAGACGATCACGGTGATGAGCGGCTGAATCCACCAGGAGTCAATCCGGCGGGTCTTGCCAAATCCGGCCAGCTTTAGCGGCACGCTGTTTGTCGGGGTCGTCGCCATGTTGCTCCACTCGCCGGCTCGCGGCTGCGGATCTGCCGCTGCCACGCGGCCGCAACGCGCGCCAACGCATCGCGCCGCGACATGCCGGTTAATCCACGGCGATTATAAAGAGCATGGCGCAAACGCAAAACATGCCATCAGGCTGTTTGACGAGATTGAAAAGTGAGCCCGCGCCCCACTGCCGCGCGCAGAGGGGCGCCCTCCACGTGCCCGCCGCGCGGCGGCAATCGCACGACGGACTGGCGGCGACCGCGATTCAGGCGCTGACCGCCTTGAGCCGGTCGCGCACCTCACCGCCCTTGTAGTTGTAGTCCTGTCGGAGCAGCCGGCCATAGGCGGCCTTGGCCATTTCCTTGTGACCGGCCGATTCAGAAGCGCGGCCCCACCAATAGAGCAGATCATTGGCCAAATCATCGGTCAGTTCATATTCCTCGACGCCCTCTTTGAGCACTTCTGAGGCGGGTCCAAACGCACCCCTCTCAAAAAAGGCCCGCCCCATCAACAGCTTGGAGCGGACGCGCGTGCGCGGCTCGTGCTGGGCCGCCTGCAAGACCGGAATCGCTTCGTCATATTCGCCGCATTGGAAGAGAATCTCGCCCAGCTTGAACTTCATCCGCAGATCGGTCGGATATTTCGACACGCGCTCACGATAGACCTCAACGACCAACTCGCGCTGCTCGAGCGCGGCCAGGCGGGCCTGCTGCTCGTCCTCGGCGCTGCCGCTGCGGCGGGCCTCTTCGGTCAGCCGGCGCGCCTCGCGCGTGGCCTGGCGAATGCGCGTGTCATCGGCGCGCATCTTGAAGCTGTAGTTGCGGGTCGACTCGAACAGGCGCGTCAGCACCTCGATGCCTTCATCCTCTTCCGCCTTGCGCTCGACGCGCAGGAGCGCGTCGAGATAGGCGTTGAGCGCCGGGCCGGGGGTTGGGTTCGACAGATAGGCCTGCCGCAGGCCGCCGAGCGCGGCTCCCTGGGTCTCGTCGGACTGCATAACGCGCTCGGTGTCGTGCAGGCGTTTCTGGGCGTCGGCGTCCTGAATCGATTCGCGGAACGACTCGGCCTCGGAGTATTTGCCCTTCAAGATCGTGAGCCGGCTTGACAGCAGCTTCACGTCATCGCGCAGCGTGGCGTCGGTCGGCAGCCTTCCAATCAGGAACTCCAACCCGTGCAGGGCCTGTTCGAGAAAAAAGACCGCGAGGTCAACCGCACCGCGCAGCTCGGCCTTCTCGATCCCCTCGGTCAGGCTGGTCTGGATCGCCTGAAAACGCGCCTTGGTCGGCTTCGCATCGCTGCGGGCCGATTCGATCGCGAGCGGCGCCACCCAGCGCGCCACGTCGAGATAGCCGGCCTTGATCGCATTCTTCAACGCGGCATCGGTGTATTTGCCATTTCTGGGGTCTTTGGCCCAGTGCAGGATGGCATTCAGCAGCGCTTGCTTCGCGTCCTTGCCCGAGATGGGCTTTTTCATCTCATCCAGCATGCCGGGTTTCTTGCCGCCCGCCTGCTGGCGCTGAATCGAGAGCGCTCGCAGCGGCATGTAGGCTTCCTCGACCGCCGCCGGCCAGGAAGCAAGCCCCGTGATGTAACACTCGATCGCGTAATCATATTCACGCCGATCGCGCGTCTCGGCGGCTTTCTTGAACCACTGCCGGGCGCGGGCTTTATCCGCGTCACTGAACTCCGGCGTTTTCTCTTCTTTGGGCGGCTGCTCTTTTGCCATGCGGCTCATGATACCGGATGCGCGCGGACGGGGCAGGCGTCTTGACCGCTCCGGACAGACCGGAAACCGCTCCCATCCCACCCATCTGCGATCGCCGCCAGAATTCACCGTGTACTCTTCGCCGCGATACGCTTGATGCGCGGTTGCAAGCGGAACTTCTAACCCCAACCGCCAGCGGCGTGGCGACGACGGGGTGACAGCGCTCCGCACACGCTTTACAGTAGCGGTCGAGACCGAGCCGCCGCCGCAAGCAATTGTGTGACGACGGCGCACCGTGTAAGTACCGAGCGCCGTTGCGCCCGCCCCCGTGGAGAAACAGCAGCACCATGCCCAAGGTCATCACCGCCGCGCTCGATGCCAGTGGCAAGCGCTTTGCGCTGGTTGTTTCGCGCACGAATGAATTCATCACGGGCCGCCTGCTCGCCGGCGCGATCGACGCGCTGACGCGCCACGGCGCGGCCGATGACGCGCTCACGCAGGTCTGGGTGCCCGGCGCGTGGGAGCTGCCGCTCGCCGCGCTGACGCTGGCCAAGACCCGCCAATACAACGCCGTCATCTGCCTGGGCTGCGTGATTCGAGGCGGAACGCCGCATTTCGATTATGTCGCCGGAGAAACGGCCAAAGGCGTCGCCGCGGCGGCGCTGCAGAGCGGCGTGCCGGTGCTGTTCGGCGTGCTGACGACCGATTCGCTCGAACAGGCGCTCGAACGGGCCGGCGCCAAGCATGGCAACAAGGGCGCCGAAGCGGCCCTGGCCGCGATCGAGATGGCCGCGCTGTTGCCGCTCATCGGGGGCACGGCCGGATGAATTCTTCGCGTATGCCGCGCGAGCCGGCCCCGTCGTTATCCCTCCGCCGCCGGACGCAGGCGCGCATTCTCGCGATGCAGTCGCTGTGCCTGTTTGACAGCCTCGGCGAAGACTTTGAGCGGCAGGTCGGCGAGTTCCTCAATGACCCGGCGAACTATGAAGACCTGGGCTTTGATGAGCCGCCGAGCCTCGCGCTGCTCGGTTTTGCCCGCACGCTTGCCGAGGGCGCCCACGCCCATCGCACGGAGGCCGACGAATTACTGACCGCCAACGTCACGCAATGGTCGATTGCGCGCATGGCCCCGGTCGATCGCAACATTCTGCGGCTGGGGCTCTACGAATTACTGCATCACCCGGAGACGCCGCCGCAGGTGATCTTGAACGAGGCGGTCGATCTGGCCCGGCTTTTTGGCGGCAATGACTCGCCCAGCTTCGTCAATGGCGTGCTCGATTCCATCTGGCAGCAGGTGCGCGGCAAGCAGCGCGATGGCGGCACGGCCGAAGCGACGAGTGGCGCATGATCTCTCGCGACTCCGCAGCCGCGCCACAGGGAATTTTCCCAGCCAGACGCCCCGCGGCGCAACGCTCGGTCTGCGCCGCCAAAGGCCGCGCGGCCGGGCTGCGAGAGTTGGCGCATGCGCGGCCAGGGATTGTTGGCCAAGCGGCCGGCGCGCGGCGTACGTGCCGGCTTTCCCCTTTGACCCGCCGGATCAACTTCTATGGGCTTGTTTGATCTCTTCAAGAAGGGCCTCGCCAAAACCCGCGACAAGATCGTCGCGGGTCTGCGGGCGATTCTGCCGCTGGGCCGCAAGATCGATGAAGCGCTGCTCGATGACCTGGGCGATGCGATGCTCGCCGGCGACATCGGGCCGCACGCCGTTGCCGCGCTGATCGGCGACGTGCGCCAGGCGTGGAAAGACAAGAAAATCGCCGAGGCGCAGGAAATCCTGCCCTACCTCAAGAGCCGCATCGCCGCCGCCTGGACCGCCGAAGATCGCGCCCTGCGCTTTGCCCCGGCGGCGCCGACGGTGATCTTTGTCGTCGGCATCAACGGCTCGGGCAAGACGACGACGACCGCCAAGCTCGCCCACTACTTGAAACGCCAGAACAAGACCGTGCTGCTGGGGGCGTGCGACACGTTTCGCGCTGCCGCCATCGAGCAGCTCGTGATCTGGGCCGGGCGCGTCGGCTGCGACATCGTCAAGCACCAGCCCGGCAGCGACCCCGCCGCGGTCGCGTTTGACGCCTGCGAGGCGGCGGTCGCGCGGAAGGTCGATGTGCTGCTGCTCGACACGGCCGGCCGGCTCCACACGCAGGACCACCTGATGCGCGAGCTGGGCAAAATCACGCGTGTCGTGCAGAAGCGCATCCCCGAGGCGCCGCACGAAACGTTGCTCGTTCTGGACGCGACCATCGGCCAGAACGCGATCAACCAGGCGCGCGTCTTCGCCGAAGTCTCAAAAGTCAGCGGCCTGGTGCTGGCCAAGCTCGACGGCAGCGCCAAGGGCGGCATCGTGATCGGCATCCGCGATCAGCTCAACATCCCCGTCAAGTTCGTCGGCCTCGGCGAGACGATCGAGGCCTTCGAACCGTTTGACCCGCAGAACTATGTCGAGGCGCTCTTCGAGGGCGTGTGATTCAGCAAGCTGCGCGGCGGCTGCGCGGCCGCTCAGGAGCGTTTTCATCTTTCCGGTAGCGGCGGGCGTCGTTGCTCGACGGCGGATCACACTCGGTTCGCCGTCGGCCACGGAGGGCCGACCCTACAGTTCAATCAAAACTGCGCTGGCATGGACGCTTCCGCACCCATCGCCGGGCAGCGCGGGCGTCTGCTGCGTCAGCCGGCGCATGCGCCCGTAACGGAGCCGCGACCGTCAGCAAGCGGAGCCGCGACCGTGAGGAAGCGGAGCTGCGACCGTGAGGAAGCGGAGCTTCCTGCAAGTCCAGCTACTCCGCAGCGCTCGAGGCGCTGCCATGCGACCGCGCCATACCCACCGGGTTCGAGCATCGCAACTGACTGAGGCAGGTTTGGCGCACGCGGCCATGCCGAGTCGCGCTGACGTATGGTGGGTGCGGCATTTACCGCCGCTCGAGCGCATTCAGCCGAACAGCCGCGCTTCGCTCATGAGCACCTCGCGCAGGCGGTCGAGCGCGCGGGCGCGCAGCATGAAGATCGCACCCGCGGAGCGCCCCAGCGCCGTCGCGACTTCCGCCGCGGTCTGGCCGCGCAGGTCGTAGCGCTCCACCACTTCGGCATAGTCCGCCGGCAACTGCTCGACGGCCGACCGGATCACGTCGCGCACCTCGTCGGCCGCCAGGTGTCGGCTGGGGGTCGAGGTGGTTTGCAGTAATTCGTCCAGCAACATCGCCGATGAGTCCTGGCCCGTGTTTTCGCCGATGCGCTGGCCGGGCGGCTGGCGCTTGGCGCTCTCCAGCCCGCGGATCGCGTCCTGCAGGTTGTTGCGGGCGATCTGGCTGAGCCACGCCCGGAACGACCCCTCGCCGCGAAATTGAAACGTCGCGATGCGCAGGAATGCCTCCAGATAGGTCACCTGCATCACGTCGTCCACGTCGAGTTGTGACTGCCATTGCGGGCTGAGCTTGTCGCTCAGCCCGTAGCGCACCAGCGGCCCGTGTTCATTCAACAGCGCGACCAGCGCCGCCTGTTCGCCCGCGATGGCGCGCTCCGCGAGTTGTTGCTGTGGTTCTGGCGGGTTCATCGGCGTCTTGCGCGGAATACTCGGCGATAGCGGCTCACGTCGCCCGGAACGAGCAACAGCCTAACCGCCGCGCCGTAACCGCGCTCGAATTGTAACTAAGCTCACGCAGTTCGCGCAGCCCGCTGCGCTGCTCGACGATCGTAGCGCGCAAAACACGCGGATTCTTCAGGGCTTGGCCGAGCGCTGCCGTTGGGCCGGCGGCTTGTCGGCAAGGGCCGGCTGGAAGCCGCTCCCAATCCGGCGACAGGCCGGAGCACGCTCGCACCCGCGCTCATCATCTGCGCCGATCCGTCCGTCACGCCGCCGATCACGGGCCGGTCCGGCAAATCAGCCACCCACGAGCAACGTGATAAAGTCTGAGATGTCATTGAAATCAACGGCGCCGTCCTGATTCGCATCGGCCAACAGCCGGTCGCAGGCAGGGTATTGCGCTGCATATGCCATCGCGTCAGCCAGCGCCAGCACAAACGGGTCGATGTCGTTGAAGTCGATCACGCCATCGCAATTCACGTCGCCAATCGCGGCGATCGGAATGATGAACTTGGCCGCGATGCCGTCGAGATTGCCGGCCAGACGCGGCTGTAGCGCCGCCACGGCGGGCCAATCGCTGCCGTCGCTCTGTCCCGCAAGGGCGAACGCGCCGCCCGGACCGACCGCCGCGCAGCGCCCGGAATCATCGCCGCTGCTGCCGATGTAGGTTGAATAGCGCAGGGTGGAGAGGTCAGGCGAAAGCGCGACGGCGACGGCATCTCCGCCGCCTCGTCCAAAGCGCTGGAACGCATCTGCCGCCACGGGGAAGTTGGTTGAGGATGAACCGCCCGTGAGATAAACAGCGCCGTTGGCCGCCACCGCGACACCCTCAAAATGATCGTCACTGCCGCCGCCGACATAGGTGCACGCCAGCAACTGTGTGCCGTCGGCGCTGAGCTTGAAGGCAAACGCGTCGCTGCCGCCCCCGCCAAAACCGGGCTGAAACGCGCCGGGCGTCGTTGGAAAATTGGTTGAGCGCGTCACGCCGCCGCAGTAGAGATTTCCCGCGGCGTCGATGCCGGCGTTATGGGTTTCGAGCACTTCGAGTTGAGCGCCGCCCACATACGTGGCATACAGGAGTGAGCGACCATCGGGGCTGAGTTTCGCGACATAGATGTCATCGGCGCCATTGGCCGTGCGGTCAAACGCGCCGGGCGTGGTGACCGCGTCGGTCGATAACGTGGAGGTGACATAGTGCACGTTGCCGGCGCGATCGAGGCGGATCGTGGGGCTGCCGGCTTCGTCAAGCGTGCCGCCGAGGTAGGTCGCCCACAGCACTTGCGTTCCGTCGGCGCTGACTTTGGCGACGACGCCATCATTTCCGCCGCTGCGCAGCGGCTGATAGCCGGTCGCAAACGCTGCCGCGACCGCCGGCGGATACGTTCCTGCCCGCTGCGAAGCGCCTACATAGACCGCCCCACTCGAATCGACGGCGATGTCGCGGATGATTTGCGGGTCGGACGTGCCAAAGTAGCTCGCCCAGAGCAGTTGCGAACCGTCCGCGCTCAGGCGGCAGACAAAGCCGTCCTGCGGCCCGTAGAACGACGCCTCTTGCCCGCCCTGAAACTGCGTTTGAAACGCGCCGGCCGTCACGGGGAAGCCGCGCCCGGCCCGCCCGGCGACATAGACGGAGCCGTCCGGCCCGATTTCGATCGCATAGGCGCGGTCATAGTTCGGCCCGCCGATGAATGTCGACCAGACGAGATTTCCGCTTGGGTCGAGCTTGGTCACAAAGACATCATGCGGCAAGATCGCGGGATTGTCGGGCGTGTCCTGGTGTTGCGTCTGATAGGCGCCGGGCGTCGTGGGAAAATTCGGCGAGACCGCGCCGCCGGTCAGATAGATATTTCCCAAAGCGTCGATCGCGACATCGCGAATCTGATCCTGTAAGCCGCCGCCCAGATAGGTCGAAAACGTCGGCGGCGTCGGCATCGGTCCGGGCACCCCGAGCAATTCCAGATCATCAAACCAGGCCCCGCCCGCGCCATCGGGATCGGTGAATGTGAAAAGCTGCAAGCGCACCGCGGCGGCGCCCGGCGGTGCGATGAATGTGCCGCTGACGCGCTCCCACGCCTGCGTGCCCGTGCGCACGCCGACCACGTCCGTCCGCAGGATATGTCCCATCACATCAAAGCCCAGGCCGAACGCGTCCAGCCAGAGCAGCGCAATATGCGCGCCGCTTCCGCCCACGCCGCTGGTTTGCAACCAGCCGGCGGCGTCGTATTGTCCGTCGCCGGTGACGGCCACCTCCTGAAAGACCTCGCGGCTGAACACGGCACTGACGAGCGCCTGTTGGGCGCGGGCGCCGGTGTGCACGGGCGACGTGACGATCGAGCGTCCGCCGAAATCGGTTTTCTGCCAGCCTTGGGCGCCAGCCTCGAAGCCCGGGTTGATTAGCAGATTTTGCGCCAGGGCCGGATAAACCAGCGACAAGACAATAGTCGTCGCCGCCCGTGCGCCCATCCGGCGTGGCGACGCCGCGCGTGGTTGATTACTCCCCGAGTACAGCAAGTTCATCGAGAAATCCGCACGATCTGGCCGACACATGATGAATTCTCCGGTTCGGGCGCGGCCGGGCCAGGTGTGGGCCGGCGCTGGCGCGTAGACGCTGAAATATCGATTGTGACTGCGAAAGACGCCACTATTGTATCGCGGCCGCCAAGCGTCCACGATTGGGTGGGATAGGCTTGTCGCCCGGTGCTTCAGGATCGGCTTTAGCCAGTCGAATTGCGGGAGGAGGCCTGAACGCCAGCCCATCGGTCCTATCGGATCAGCGATTTTCCGGCCGGCTTTGGATGTGCTTGCGCCAGTGCGGCGCGAGCTTGTCGCACGTGGGCGCGTCGAAAAACTTCTCGGTGATCTCGCGGTTGTTGAGGCCGTCGCTGGCCGCCAGGGCGCGCATATAGTCCTGCAACCGCTTCAAGGCGGAGGCGTCGTTCATGAGCAGATGCACCAGCGTGTAGGCCTGACCGTAGTAGAGATTCTTGCGGCGGACATCTTCGAAGCCGCTGATCGGCACGGGCCGCGGATCGTAGAACTGCTCGCGCGAAGCGGCGACCACGGTCGCCAGCGGCAGCGCGAGGTCCTTTTCCAAGGCCTTGCGGATGAGCTTCCAGTAATCGCCGCGTGGCCGGCCATACTCAAGCCGGCCGCGATGGACGCGGGCGCATTCGAAGTGCGTCGCGAGGCCTTCGTTCAGCCACATCGGCGGGTTCTTGATGTAGCGATGCAGGAACTGATGAAACGCCTCGTGAAAAAGCACGTCGCAGGTTTTCTCAAAATTGGCCTGGTCGGCGATCAACAGCAACCCGATGCTGGGGAAAAACGCCCCGCTGGTGTGCTCGAGGTTGCCGAGATTAAACGTCCGCGTGAACTCGAGATACTCGTTTTCGTTCCCGAAGATGATCACCGGAAAGCGCTTGTCCTCATCCGCCAGCGTCGCCGCGCCGCCGCGCTTGGCGCCGGCGGCTGATTTCTCCGGGACGGATTTCCGCGACTTCGACCCGGCGGATTTCCCGGCGCCGGCGGCGGTAGCGCCGTCATCACTGTCGGGCTGATTTGCCCGTTCACGTCTGTTGGCGGTTGTGCGTTTTGTGCTGCTGGAGGATTTCTCCTCGCGGGCGCCGCGCTCTTCGCCTCGGGACGGCTCTTCGTCGTCGGACGCAGCAGCAGGAGCGCCCGACTTGCGGCGACCGGCCTTCTTCGCGGGCTGGTCATCGGCCTTGGCCGGCTCCTCAAAGAGCCGGGCAAAACCGCGGTCATACTCGGCGTAGATCAATTCCAGCGCGGCGGCGTATTCGCGCAGTCGGGCATCTTGTACTGTGCCGGCGATGTTGTAGTGCGGGGTCGCGCTGCGCACGTTGAGTTGTTGCAGGCGCTCGCGCAGGTTGGGCGGCTCGGCGGACCATGCCGACGCCGCGCCGACGAGGCCCACCAGCGCCAGCACGAACAGGATTGGGTTCGTCACGGAGTCGGTGCTGTTCGGTCGGTCGCTCAACGTTCGCATGGGCATGGCATAACCCCAGTCCACAGGCACGGTGCGCGGCAGAACTCGCCTTTTGAGTGTCGCCGCGAGCGTGTGATATCTATCAGGGCATCATATCGCAGGCTATCGAATTAGAACGATACGATTCTGATCCGCCGCGCCGACTCGATCAGCGACTGGGGGAACCCGAGCGCCCCGCCGCCGGCTATGCGCCGCGCACCGGGTTGCTCAGCGTGCCGATCCCTTCGATCTCGACGGTGATTTCGTCGCCTGGCTTCAGGAAGATCGGCGGCGTGCGGGCGGCGCCGATGCCTTCGGGCGTGCCGGTCAGAATCAGCGTGCCCGGAAGCAGCGTGAATTGATGGGACAGATAACCAATCAGCGCGGCGCAGGAAAAAATCATCTCCGCCGTTGAGGCGTCCTGCATCGCCGTGCCGTTGAGCCGCGACGAGATGCGCAGCGCCGCAGGCTGCAATTCGTCCGCGGTGACGATCCACGGCCCCAGCGGGCAGAACGTGTCAAACCCCTTCGCGCGGGTCCATTGCTTGTCGCTCTGTTGGCAGTCGCGCGCGGTCACGTCGTTGGCGCAGGTGAAGCCCAGCACGTATCGCAGCGCGTCGCGCTCGGCGACGCGTCGTGCGGCCGTGCCGATCACAATCGCCAACTCGGCCTCGAAGTCGACCTGCTGCGGCGCGGATGCCGGAATCTGAATCGCGTCGCCGCTCGCGATCAGCGAGGTGGTCGGCTTCTGAAAGACCAGCGGTGCGGCGGGAACTTCGGCCCCGCGCTCCGCGGCGTGTTTCTGGTAGTTGCGCCCAATCGCGAAGATGTTCGGCGGCTCAACCGGCGGCAACCACCGTGCGACCGCGACCGGCGCCCCGAGCGTCGCGCGCGGGCCGAACAATCCGCCCGGCAGCGGCGCGATCGTGTGCGCATCAAGATAGACGCCGGCGTAGACCTGTTGATCCGTTCCGATGGCTCGGGCCAGTTTCATGGCGGGTGTTCATCCAGTTTCGAGCGGCGCCGCGGATCACCGATGGCCGGGGCGGCGCAGGTTCACAACCAGCCGCCCCGGCCATGCGGGCCGTGCCGCAAGCCTAGTGGTCGTCACACTCTATTTTTCGGGTTCGAAGCGAGGGTAGCATGGGCCTCCGGCCCGTGCGTCCCACGACAAAGATAGGCACGAATCTCATGCCGTGACGTCGGAGCTCCTTTTCGCTTCATCCGAAAATTCAAGTTTGACGAAGCACTAGTGGTCGTCACACTCTATTTTTTCGGGTTCGAAGCGAGGGTAGCATGGGCCTCCGGCCCGTGCGTCCCACGACAAAGATAGGCACGAATCTCATGCCGTGACGTCGGAGCTCCTTTTCGCTTCATCCGAAAATTCAAGTTTGACGAAGCACTAGTGGTCGTCACACTCTATTTTTTCGGGTTCGAAGCGAGGGTAGCATGGGCCTCCGGCCCGTGCGTCCAACCATCCACCGCGGCACAGATTCACGGCTTGACGCCGGGTTTGCATCCGCGTTACCCGAATATCAGAAGTTGACGAAGCGCTAGGGCAGCTCAAAGTTCGGCATGTCGATCGTCATGGTCTTTTCCTCCACCTGGGGATAGACCTCGAGCACGAGCTGCATGTCGGCGTTGTAAAGCTTCTCATCGATCGTGTAGCCATAGACCATCGCGCCGCTCTTGGTCTTCAACTCGGTCTCGCGCGCGCGAATCTGCCGCATCGAGGCATCGTAGAATGCCGTGTTCTTGACCGCCGAGCGGCCCTTCACATAGTCGAGCACGACCAGCTTGCCCGGCCCGGCGGGCGGCTCCGCGACCTCCTCCGCCGAGATCAGCTTCACCTCGACGCCGCAGGTCTTGAGCTTGTCATGCTCCAGCGCGCCGCTCTTCTCGATGACCTTGTCGATCGTGACGTTTTCGGGAGCCTTCTCGGCCAGCACGATCTTGACGGAGCCTTTGAGCGCCTTGAGCGCCTTCGCACCGCGAGCGGCGGCGTCGACACGCCCCATCAGCAGCAGGCCCGACTCGCGCAGCCGATCGGCCGGCGCCGCCATTGGGCGCATCGAAGTCTTGTCCGATTCGCTGTATTGATCCGGCCGCAGCAGATTTTTGCCGGTGTCGTCGACGACGTCGGTCAGAATCACGTTGCCGAAGCGGACGATCTTGTCGACGGTATCGCCCTGCACGCGGAACTGGATGCGCATTTCCGAATCGCGCGGCATGCCCGGCTGTGGGTCGAGGTTCTTCATCCGCGCTTCCATCATTGCCACGATCTCGACGCGCAGCGGACCCTCGTCATAGCGCTTCATCGGCGCCGCCTGCGGCATGGGG